>NZ_JBFAIR010000086.1:0-14685 GCF_040654815.1 Streptomyces sp. NPDC050619
ACCTCAAGAGTCCGCGCAATCGAGCAGTTGGACGTGTCCCGGTCGAGTCGATGATCCATACCGGCGTCCTGCAGAACTTCGGTCCACGCATCCATGGGAGCGATTCTAACCGAGTTTGAGTTTACTTTTAGATACTCAGTTACCGCCGGGTGCCCGCCTCGGAGCGTGTGCCATTCACATCGCCTCACGTTCGTAATATTATGTACGTCAGACCATGACCTAATCTTGGACTGCAAGGCAACGGCCTTACATTGCTTACATTCCGACGGAAGGAAGCCCGTGGCGCGCTACGCCAAGGAGCACAAGCAGGTGACGCGGCAACGGATCATCGAGAAAGCCGCCCACCGATTCAAGCAGGACGGGATAGACGGCTCGGGCATCTCGACACTGATGGCGGACGCCGGGCTCACCAACGGAGCGTTCTACGCCCACTTCGCCTCCAAGGACGACCTCGTCGCCAACGTTGTCGCCGAGGAACTGCGCACACAGGCGAAGGGGTACGACACGCTGCGGCCCGGCCGACAGGGACTCGAGGACTTCGTTCGCGACTACCTGTCGCCCGAGCACCGTGACCAGCCCAGTACCGGGTGCCCCTCCGCAGCGCTGCTCGACGAGATCGGCCGGTGCACGGACGACACCAAGCAGGCGTACACCGAGGGCACGACGGCCGTCGTGGAAGAGATCGCCGCCCGTCTGGCGCCTGCGGATCCGCAGTCCGCTCGCGGCAGGGCCATCGGGCTCTTCACCATGATGGTGGGCACGCTGCAACTGTCCCGCGCCCTCGCCGACCGTAAGTTCGCCGACGAGGCCCTCGAGGAAGGAATCGAGAACGCCCACATGTTCATGAGCTGAGAGGTACGACCGAGCCGCAACAGTGTGGCGGTCGACCTCCGCCGGGCGATGCGCAAGGGCATTGAGCCGAGCGCGGATGCGATCAGCATTGCGCGCATCCGGGCACGGCCTACTCGCGGACTCGTGAAGTGGCCTCTTCGACCTCGGTCCATGACCTGTTGACGGGCGTCGATCACCCGGGCCGAAGAAGCCTCTGCCACTCTCGCCATTGGCGACGAGCACGGGCTGATGGATGACGGAGAGGCCCTGGGGCTGCGCGAGCCCCCAGCGGTGGATGGCCTTGAGCTGGGCGAAGTACGACGGGAGGGAGATCTCCTTGTCCCGGTCATGGGTGCGCTCCTGGAGACTGGCCAGGAACTGCTTTCCGGCTCGGCGCCCGTACGCGGTGCGGGCGAAGAAGAGGAACTGCTTCCGGTCCTGGAGAGTGAACAGGGCCCGGACGGTGTCGAGATGGGACAGCCGGCTCACGTTCTTGATGCCCTCACCGCCCGCGGGACCGGTACCGCTGAGGATCAGCTTGCGGACGAGCTGCGGTTCGTCCTGCGCGATCACCTGAGCCATGTCGGCCGCCTGCTCAGTGAAGGCCTTGGCGTACCGGAAGTACCTCGCCAAGGCCACTTTTGCGCTCTACGCCGGCGTCAGCCACGCGGGCGAAGATCATCGCGTCACGCAGGCCGTTGGCATAGAGGACGGGCGCTTGATGGCCTAAGCTCCGCCCGCAGCTCGTCGAAGGGGGCGCCGGCAGAGAGCCCGCCGCACTGAACACGCCCTGCGCCGCCATGCCAGAGACCACGGGCCGCCACCCATGAGCCGAGTCGAGACACGGTCGAAGTGCTCGCACCGCCTGCCGGCACCGCGCCCACCACGAGACATGGCGCACACGAAGGATGCGCCCCTCTTGCGACCCGTCGACCAACCACTTAGAATTATGATCGTAATTTTATTTGCGGACACGCGCTCGTCACCGGCTACTGACCCACTGTCGGCACCCGCTCGACCGCATGTTCCGGGGCGAGATGAAGCCCCGACACCCACCCACACGAAAGACCTGGCCATGAGCGCACCGCGAAACTTCCCCTCCGCCTCACAATCCTCGTACAAGACCGCGCCGACCCGCTCCGTGTCCGTTGACGGGTTGGACTTCGTCTATCGGCAACTCGGCCCCGAGGACGGCGTGCCGCTGATCCTCCTGATTCACACGGCCGGAAACCTGGACGACTGGGATCCGCGCGTCGTCGACGGACTCGCCGCACGACGTCGGGTGATCACCTTCGGAAACCGCGGGGTGGGCGGGTCGGGCGGCTCCACGCCGGACACGATCGAAGGGATGGCCCGCGACGCGGTGCGGTTCATCCGCGCCCTCGGCTTCGACCAGGTCGATGTGCTCGGCATGGCGCTGGGCGGCTTCATCGCACAGGTCGTCGCGGAAGAAGAACCGCACCTCGTCCGCAAGGTCATCCTCGCGGGCGCCGGCCCCGCCGGCGGCGATGGCATCGACAAGGTCCCGGCTCTCGCCATCCAGGACACGATCAAGAGCACCCTGACCCTCCGGGACCCGAAGCTCTCCATCCTCTTCACCGACACCGCAAACGGCCGACGGGCAGGACACGACCTCCTGCGACGGCTGAAGGAGCGCACGGACAACCGCGACAAGGACATCTCACTGACGTCGGTCCGTGCCCAAATGAAGGCCATCAAACGATGGGGCCGACAGGCCCCGTCAGACCTGTCGGCCGTGCGCCAACCCGTCCTCGTAGCCCACGGTGAGAACGACCGGATGGTGCCCAGCCAGAACGCACTCGACCTGGCCGCCCGTCTACCCAAGGGCGAACTTGTCCCCCTCTACCCTGATTCCGGCCACGCAGCGATCTTCCAGTACCACGAGGATTTCGTCGCCAGGGCGCTTGGGTTCCTCGAGGCCTGAGCTTGACCGGATGTCGTTGGAGCGGGCCTCGCATTCGCCGTGCTGACGCCCGGACCAGAGGCACGATGCAGTCTCCGACTGATCGGGCGCGCCTCCCGCAGCGTCTGACGACTCCGACATCTGGTGGTAGGGCTCCGCCAGTTCCGCATCTCACTGACAGGCGCACACCCACTGCGATCCGGCCTGGAACTTCCCGGCGATCGCGTCGATCACCCAGGAGGACTGGAAAATCAACGTATGGTCATAATAGTATGACCGTTCGCCATTGGGTGATCAGGTGAGACCCCCCTCTCGGCCTCCGGGCCCGCCGAATCAGCGCCAGCAGAAACGAGGCTCTCCGTGCATGAGCTCCCGTTCCAGTCAGCCGCGGACCAGTTGGGTGCGCTGGCCTCGGGCAAGGTATCGAGTGAGGAACTGCTCGAGGTCTACCTGAGCCGCATCGACGCCCACAACGGGACGCTCAACGCGATCGTCACCCTTGACGTCGAACGGGCGCGGCACGAGGCCAGGAAGGCCGACGCGAAACGCGCGAGCGGGGTAGAACTCGGCCCGCTGCACGGTCTGCCGATCACGCTGAAGGACAGCTACGAGACCGCTGGTATGCGCACCGTCTGCGGTCGGCGCGACCTCAAGGACTACGTGCCCGAACAGGACGCCGAGGCGGTGCGACGGCTGCGTGCCGCAGGTGCGGTGATCATCGGCAAGACCAACATGCCCGCGGGGAACCAGGACGTCCAGGCGGACAACCCGGTGTTCGGACCAACGCTGAACCCGTGGAACACCGCACGCACGTCCGGAGGCTCCGCAGGGGGTGGCGCCGTGGCTACCGCCGCGGGCTTGACCGCTTTCGACTTCGGCTCGGAAATCGGCGGATCCACCCGGATCCCAGCGCACTTCAACGGCCTCTACGGCCACAAGGCGACCTGGCGGTCCATCCCGCTCATCGGCCACGTGCCGGGCGGACCGGGTGCCGGACGGTGGGGGGAGATCGACCTCGCCTGTGCGGGCGCCCAGGTGCGCGAGGCACGTGACCTTGTCCCCGTCCTCCACGCGACGGTAGGACCACCCGAGCGCGACGGCGGGTTCAGCTACACCCTCGCACCACCCAGGGCGAGCGAGCTGGGCGGCTTCCGGGTCGCGGTGTGGCCCGAGGACCCCTCCTGCCCCGTCGACCACGACGTCGTCACAGCGATGGACGATGCCCTGAATGCCCTCAAGGCGGCCGGCGCGAAGGTCGAGGTGCGGCCCTCCGGCCTCCCCGCTGACATGGCGACCAGTCATGACATCTTCCTGCGCCTGCTCTTCGGTGCGTTCACCTACGACCGATCCGGACTGACAGCGGCCTCCAACACAGCGCTCCTCGCGCGTCTCGCCCAGCATCCTCGTGGAGTTGCGATGCACGCCCTGCGAGGAACCTTCCAGTCCCACTACAGCTGGCTCCAGGCGGACGTGGCACGCCATGAGCTGCGGCAGCGGTGGACCGAGTTCTTCCGGGACTTCGATGTCCTCCTCATGCCGGTCACACCGACCACGGCGCCGCCTCATCACAACAAACCGATCGACAGATTCGGACGCCGGATCCAGGTCGACGAGCGGCCTCGCCCCTATTGGGACCAGGTCAAGTGGAGCGCCATCGCCAACGTGGCCGGCTCTCCGGCGACGACCATCCCCGTCCGAACCGGCCGAGACGGTCTGCCTGTCGGGCTCCAGGCGATGGGTCCGAGCGGCGGCGACCTCACCACCATCAAGTTCGCCGAGGTCCTCGGCCGAGAACTCGAGGGCTACCAGCCCCCACCGGCCTGCATGTGACGATCCGCCGACCCGTACTGCCCCGAACCCGCCCCCCAGGCAACCCCGTCTGGCGCCGACCACCGAAGAAAATCCTTGATGAATACGCTGCACACCCCCCTCACTCTCCCGAACGGCCAGATACTGGCCAACCGCCTGATGAAGTCAGCGCTCAGCGAATCGCTGGGAAACAAGAACAACGCACCGGACGAGCGCCTCGGCCGTCTCTACTCCACCTGGAGCCGAGGCGGCTACGGCCTCATGATCACCGGCAACGTCATGGTCGATCGCGCACAGCTCGGTGAACCGGGCAACATCGTCATCGAGGACGAGCGTCACCTCGACGCGCTCTCACGCTGGGCCAAGTCAGCCCAGGACTCGGGCGGTGCGATCTGGGCACAGCTCAACCACCCCGGGCGACAAGCCAATCCTCTGGCACTCGGACACACGCCGGTGGCCCCCAGCCCGATCCCGCCGAAACTGCCCGGAGCCACGACGCCGCGCGAACTGCGACCGGCAGAGATCGAGGAGATCATCGAGCGCTTCGCCACGGCAGCTGCCGTGTGCGAGACAGCCGGCTTCAACGGCGTACAGGTGCAAGGGGCCCACGGGTATCTCATCTCGCAGTTCCTGTCACCGCTGTCGAACCGCCGCGACGACGCCTGGGGCGGCGATCCCGAGCGGCGCATGCGTTTCGGCCTCGAGGTCGTCCGCCGCATCCGCGGCCGCGTCAGGCCCGGCTTCGCGGTGGGCATCAAACTCAACTCGGCGGACTTCCAGCGGGGCGGATTCACCGAGGACGAGTCCCAGGCCGTGCTGGCCGCGCTCGCCGACGAAGGCATCGACCTCATCGAGGTCAGTGGCGGTACTTACGAGTCCATGGCGATGAGCGGCTCGTCGGCCCCCAGCACCAGGGCACGCGAGGCGTACTTCCTGGAATACGCCCGCACTGTTCGCAAGCTCGTGGGTGACATCCCGCTCGCTGTCACAGGCGGATTCCGCACCCGCGATGCCATGCAGCGAGCCGTACAGGACGGCGAATGCGACGTGGTCGGCATCGGCCGGCCGACGATCACCACGCCAGACGCGGCCCGGCTCATCCTCGAAGGGCAGGCCGAGGCACTCACGGCACACCAGGTGCGCTACGGCATGAGAACCCTGCTGGGCAAGATCACCGACCTCAAGGCCCTGGACGGGGTACTGGACATCAGCTGGCACACCGACCAGATACATCGCCTCGGGAACGGCCTGCACCCCGACCTGAATCGCGGCAGTCTCGCAGCCACCGTCGCGATGGTTCGGCGAAACGGGCGCACCTCGTTCCGCGCCAAGCGAGGCGGGTCATGAGCGCCTGCGGCTTCAACAAGTCGGAGCCCGCTCACGTCCCCTTCTGCCCATGGTGCTGATCATGCTGAGGCCATCTGGGTCCCCGGGCCGTAGCCCTTGCCGGCTGGCTGGGCGACCTCATTCGCGGCAGGAGTCAGGTTCGGCGAATCGCGGGACCAACGAACACCTCGTACCGCAATGCGGTGATGCTTCTCCTCCCCCTTGAGGGCGAAGCGGAGGAACTGGAGGGCGAAGATCAGTCGCAGGTGCGCTGCCTAGGCTCGTAGCGTGGTCGCTACGACCCGGAGGACGCCAGAACCCGGAAGAGGTCGAGGACCGCCCGGCCGTGCTCGCCCCGCGCGTCGACGTAGTGGCTGTGTACGGCCACTACGAGGTCCTCACCTGCAGCGTCGACGGCCGCCCAGCCCGCACCAACTCCGACTTCTCGATCACCGTCGAGCACGGCCCGGAGGCGCTGCTCACCGCCGACACCGTGGTCATCCCGCCCTTCACCACCACCGCCGTGCCCCTGGATGGTCGCCGACCTCTTCCGCTCATGCTTCCCACAGGTCGCACTCGATCCCGACGTTCTGTTCATCGACGACGGAGACATGCTGACCTCTGCGGATCTCGCCGAGCGCTCCCGACCACGCCGGGGCAACGCCTTTAGCCCTCGGTTGCCGAAGAGTCCGATGCTGCCCGGATGTCGTCAGCTGCCAAGGCGGCACTGAACTGCAAGACGTCTGAAGGACTTGCGACAGAGAGTCCCGTCAGCGTCTCGATGCGCCGAAGTCGCTGGGAGATCGTGTTCTTGTGAACGAAGAGCTCTTGAGCGGACACATCGGCGCGGCAATCATTGGCCAAATAGGTTCTCAGGGTGAGGATCAGGTCTGTCGAGCGCTCAAGATCGCTCTGGCGCAGGGCACCCAGCACGCGATCACTGAAGCTCGCGACGGCCCTGTGGTCCTCCAGCTGGAGCAACAAGCCCACCACCCCCAGGTCCTCGATGGTGCGAACCAGCGGAGCCTGGGAGCCGCCGAGTTCAAGCGCGCCTCGTGCTAGCCGGAAGGCCCCGGCCAGGTCTTCTGAACCGCTGGCCGGGGCCACTACCGCGTGTACCTGAGAGCCGATCGCGCCGTGCGTGAGGGCGGCAGCTATGTCCTCCGCGCCTTCGTTGATCGGCCAGAGAGCGACCCAATAGTCGCCGAGCCGGCCGCACACAAGGCGGGCTCGTCGGCTTGAAATGGATCGCATCCGGCGTCCGAGCGGCGAGTTGTCGACTTTCGCGGCACTGCCTTCGCTTCGATCCTTCATCACGACTACCTGAACCTCATCGACGAGCAGATTTGCTCGTAGTGCGCGCCGGCGGGCCGCAGCGCGCCGCTCAGGATCGCCAGAACAAAGATCCCCGATCAGATCGTCTCTGAATCGGGCTTCGGCTTCGGCCGCGGTCCGGTCGCGCAGAAGCAGGAGCGCGCAGACGGTCGCCGCATGCTCCAGTGCACGAGCCGCCATGTCGGGGGCGAGGGTCGCACCAAAAGCTTCGATTCGTGCAGCTACCTCCCCGTGCAGGAGAACCACTGCCGAGTTCGAGTACTCCGGCGTCAGGTCTTCGATCGAGTCGGAGCCCGCCTGTGCCAGTACGAAACCTGAGTCGTCGACGATCTTCAGGAATCCAGCGCCCACCATCTGCGCGGACTCATGTGCAAGGTGGGCGAGATCCGAGTCGGTGAGCGCCACGTCGGTAAGGCGACGATGCAACTCCTGAGATCGCTCGTCCCGCGCCTGTCGGTCGCGTAGTTCCTTGTTGAGATCCTCGAGCTGATTCATTCGGCCGGTCTCTGCCTGGCGGAGCCGCGTGATTTCGAGAGCCGCGCTCGCAAAATCCGTCAGGGCCTCGACCAAGTGGCGAAGCTGGGGATCCGGGTCCATGACCTCTCTGTTGTAACAATTGAAGGTCCCGACGATCTGGTTACCCGCTCGCAGCGGCACAGCCAGCAGCGTCCTATAACCCTGCGCCCTCGCTGGACCGGACCACTGAGTGAAGTCAGCATGCTGCGTGATGTCAGACACCCACACGG
Organism: Streptomyces sp. NPDC050619; assembly: GCF_040654815.1. Classification (NCBI taxonomy): domain Bacteria; kingdom Bacillati; phylum Actinomycetota; class Actinomycetes; order Kitasatosporales; family Streptomycetaceae; genus Streptomyces; species Streptomyces sp. NPDC050619. Next base: position 7,972 of record NZ_JBFAIR010000086.1, read on the forward strand.
AAACACCGGAGGTATACGCCCTGCTGGAAGGCGACTCACTCCCGGTGCTGCCAAGCGTCAACGGGTTCCGGGAGTTGATCTGCTCGACGTAGAAGGTATCCAAACCCGCCCAAGCACGGATGAGCAGCCGAGTTCTCGACTCGTCGGGGAGAAGCACTGCGCAAAAGTCGAAGCCGGTGAGCTGGCGCCCAACGGCGACCAGCCTCTGGTGCAAGTCTTCGGACGAACTCCCTGCACCGGCCTGACGGGCCAGCAACTCAAGCGCTGCGATCCACACAGCGGTTGACGTCACTTCGTGAGGCATCGGCTTGCTCAAGGGATGCCCTCCAACCTGACGACTCGCAGGTGATCGTCACCCGTGATCCCGACTCAAGGGTAGGCCAGGAGCCGGCCTGAAGGGTGTGCCCATCAAGGCTCGATCGGCAGGGATGAGTTCTCGCTGTCGAGATGTTCGACAGTCGTGAATACGAGATCGGCTTCCCCCACATTTTCGATGTCATGAAGCAGAAACTCGCCGCGCGCGAATCCGAAATGACGTGTTTCACCTGCTTCGTACTCCACTGCGCGAGTCGTTCCGTCGTGCGTGTGCTGAATGCTGCGGCCAGGCGTGATGGCTGTCCAGAAGTAATCGAGCACGTGACGATGAGCGTGCCATCGCTCGCCGGGCGCCAGCCGAATCTCCCAAACCCGCACACGGGGGTCTTCGCTGAGGAGACGCGAACCCACATGTCCATCCTGCGCGTGAACGCGGAACTCTTCGATTAGCTCATCAGTCCAGCCGGCGAAGTCGCTGGCGATCAGTTCGCCTGCCAGAGGCAGATCAAGACTGCTCGCGATGGGAGTTTTTCGATTGGTCCGGGAGCTCTCACTCATGATGCTTCTTCCGTTAGATGCCGGGCCCATAGAGACCGAACCGGAGTTCGGGATCCGCTGGGCGCCAAGAGTTGTCGAACTGTGAACGCTCGCCCATGGCCTGGACGCGCGACTCAAGCTGAGCGCTCAGGGCGAGTTGAATCGGCTCCCAGACCTGAAGGGCTTGTTCCAGGTCGCCGCCTGTCTTTTCGATTTCCGTGGCCAGATTCCATGCGTCGGCGGCGGCCTTGGCGGTGCCGGCCGCCGCGTGCGGGCGAGCGGCGCATGCGGCGTCACCGAGTATCGCGACCCGGCCTCGGACCATCTGTGCAGCGCGAATGTCACTGACGACCTGGACGTAGGGAGTGTCGCAGCGCAAAACAATCTCGGCCGCTGCGGGCGGTAGGTCGCGACCTGCGTCGGCCTGCATCCGTTCAACCTCGATGTGCGGAACCTGGTCGGGATGCAATGACAGAATCCCGTCGGATGCGCCCCCAAGGAACTGATCGAGTTGGCGTCCCGCCGGAACGTTGCGATACCAGACGAAGTTCATGAGTCTTTCGGTTCTGCCGTCTTTGATCGGACTGGGCACGGGATACATCACGATGTGTGAGTCGGGCACGACCGCGTAGGTCACGGAGTCCTCGAGAACCGCACTCGTTTCGCTGCTCAACACACGCTCCGGCACGAGGCCGCGCCACCCGATGTAGCCGGCGTACCGGATGGGTGTGTTCGGTGAGACGTACTGCCGGCCCACCGAGTTCACCCCGTCGGCGAATACCACGAGGTCGCCGGTTGCGAAGCCGCCATTGTCGAACTCGACGGTCGCAGTCGACGCGTCCTGAACGACCGCCACAGCGCGGTGTCCACGCCTATAACGGTCGGCACCGAAGTCCCGCAGCAGCGCCGAGTGGAGGGTCGCCCACGAACTGTAGGACCACTGCGCGTACTCGCGGTGGGCCACGTAATTGTCGATGCCCAGGTATTGGACGAGATGTGTCGAGGTAGTGAGGCTCTCCAGCGTCTGCGTACTGCGTTCAGTGAACCAGCGGATCGTGTCCGGCTGCAGCACGATGCCGCCGCCGCGGGCGTCGTCGCGGGTCGATCGCTCGAAGACGTCGACGTCCCAGCCGAGGTCGCGCAGCAGCAGCGCGGTTGTGAGACCGCCGATCGACCCTCCGACGACGACTGCCCGACGGGACTTGGGTTCGCGCATGCGTCGACCTCCCCAGTTGCGGGAGACATCGGCGCACCTGCTCGATGCCTCGGGCATTCAGCCTCGGAGACGCGGTGTGAGCAACACTATGTTCGGGGCCACATCGCGGGCGACTGACAGTGTGAGTGAGCACATGTCGCTGGGCCGTTCCACCGCGGCATCCTGGTCTGACCTCGATGTGGCGCGGCCACCAACTTGGCGGCCTACTACGGCTAAATCCGCCATGGCCTCGGCCGCCGCGATGGCGGTACTGGTTGGTTCGTTCGCTCAGCTCTTGTTCGCCCTCTACCTCGATCCCAACATCGATTGGTGCGTTGAAGTACATCGCGACGCACTACGGCGACATACGAGACCGGAGGCCACAGTGGATACTCAAGAAGAGGTGGCGAAGACGATGCTTATCGAACGAGACATGCCGATCGAGATGGACGATGGCATCGTTCTGCGAGCTGACGTCTTCCGTCCGAATGACGGCTGGGCACATCCAACGCTCATGACCTACGGGCCCTACGGGAAAGGCCTGGCGTTCGCCGACGGGTACCCGACGGCATGGAACAAGATGGCTGAGGAACATCCGGACACGGTGACTGGCTCGACCAACATCCACCAGTGCTGGGAGGTAGCGGACCCGGAGAAGTGGGTCCCCCATGGCTACGTCATCGTCCGCGTGGACTCTCGTGGTGCCGGCCGGTCGCCTGGCTTTCTGGATCCCTTTTCCGAGCGAGAGACCGAGGACTTTCGCGAATGCATCGAATGGGCGGGCCGACAGGCGTGGAGCAACGGCAAGGTCGGCCTGAACGGAATCTCATACTACGGGATGAACCAGTGGCGGGTGGCCGCGCTGAAGCCAGGGCCTCTCGCAGCGATCTGCGTATGGGAGGGCGCCTCGGACTTCTACAGAGAGGCTGCACGCCATGGCGGAATTCTGAGCATGATGCTGCTGAACTGGTATGAGATGCAGGTGCTATCGGTCCAGCACGGACGAGGGGAGGCGGGACCGCGGAGCGCTGCGACCGGTGAACTGGTCTGCGGCGATCAAACGCTGAGCGAATCCGAACTCGCCGCGAACCGGGCTGACCTGCCAAAGTTTCACCGCGCCAACGAGTTCATCGACGCCTACCGTGAGCGTCAGACTGATTTGTCCCAAGTTGATGTGCCGCTGTTGTCCGCCGGCAACTGGGGCGGGCAGGGACTGCACCTCCGCGGCAACATCGAAGGCTTTTGCAGGGCATCTTCGACGCAGAAATGGCTTGAGATCCATGACGGTGAACATTGGGTGGAGTTCTACACCGACTATGGCGTAGACCTTCAGCGCCGGTTCTTCGATCACTTCCTCAAGGGTGAAGACAACCGCTGGGACGAACAGCCGCGCATCCAAATGAGGGTTCGGCACGTCGATGGAACGACGGAGGTGCGACACGAAGACGCATGGCCACTTCCCGGGACGGCCTGGACCGATCTGCAACTGGACATCGATCGAATGCACTCTGGTGCCGCCACTGAATCGGTCATTTCCTTTGACGCCAACGGCGAGGGCATCTCCTGGACCACCGAACCGATGGAGGGGACCACCGAGATCACGGGCCCGGTTTCCTGTCGGCTCTTCGTATCCACTACTTCTACGGACGCGGACATATTCGCCGCGCTACGCGCCTTTGACCCAGCTGGGAATGAACACGTGTTTCAAGGTGCTATCGATCCCTTCAGTGCAGTGACGAAGGGGTGGTTGCGAATGTCGCACCGGGAGCTCGATGAGCGCCTTAGTACACCGTACCGGCCGTTCCATTCGCATGAGCGGGAATTCGAGGTCATCCCCGACGAGATCTACCAACTTGATGTCGAACTGTGGCCCACCAGCCTGGTCCTACCACCGGGCTGGCGACTCAGCTTGACCCTGCAGTGCTCCGACTGGTTTTACGACTCGGCGCCGGAGACTCGACTCTCGAACTTCAAGAATGCAATGCAGGGTTCGGGACCTTTCCTGCACGACGATCCGTCGGATCGTCCAGCGTCCGTCTTCAGCGGACGTACGTCGATTCATCTGGGGGGCAAGCACACATCCTTTCTCCGCCTCCCGATCGTCCCGGCAAAGGAGTGATGAAGATCAGAGCCGCAGGTTACGCAACCACAGGAGGTCGCGATGTGCTCCGCATGGTCGACCTCCCCATACGCGATCCGGGCGCAGGCGAGGTTCGGGTGAGGATCCACTACTCAGGCGTCAACCCGACCGACTGGAAGACCCGCATCGGCGGCATCCACATGCCGATCCCCGACGGCCAGGTTCAGGTTCCGCACCTCGACGGCTCCGGGATCGTGGACGCCGTCGGCCCGGGGGTCGAGGACCTCGTGCCGGGGGACAGGGTGTGGTTGTGGCTCGTCGCCTTCAAGCGCTTGGAGGGGACCGCGCAGGAGTACGCCACGGTTCCGGCTCGACTGGTCCGCCCGCTGCCCGACACGGCCTCTCTGGAGTTGGGCGCCGGACTCGGGGTCCCCTTCATCACCGCTCATCATGCGCTGACGCTCCGTGCCGGAGGCCCGACTCAGCTCGGGCCGGGGGCGCTCGCAGGGGTCACCGTGCTGGTCGCGGGGGGAGCTGGTGCTGTCGGCAACGCTGCGATCCAGCTGGCAACGTGGGCCGGTGCGAGCGTGATCACGACGGTCAGCAGCGAAGCCAAGGCCCGCCTTGCGAGGGCCGCCGGTGCCCGGATGGTGGTGAACTACCGCACGCAGGACGCCGCCGCCGAGATACGGCGCCTCGTGCCGGACGGGGTGGACATCGTCGTTGAGGTCTCGCCGTCCACCAACGTCGGCCTGGACCTCGCGGTCCTCGCGCCGCACGGGCTGGTCGTCGTCTACGCCAACAACGGTGGCGACGACGTCACCATGCCGGTCCGAGCCCAGATGACTCTGAGCGTCACCTGGCACTTCGTGCTGCTGTACAAGATGACCGACGTCGTTCTCGACAACGCCGTCGCATCCATCGACAGGGCCCTGGCAGCCGGAGTTATCGGCGTGGGTGAAACCAGAGGGTTGCCCGTCCACCACTATCCGCTGGAGCGAATCGCGGACGCCCACAGGGCAGTGGAGTCAGGAATCGTCGGAAAAGTTCTTCTTGACCTGTCCGCATGATGCCTCTGCCCGAACCGGCTGGGACTGCCCGCACAACCCATCGGCGCTCGCACGAGCGGCCGTCAACCGTAATACCGGAGGTATGAAGAAATGAGTCTGAAGAACCAGGATGTCGCTGCGGCCACGTCGGTGAAGGAAGACATCGAGTTTCGCGCCGACAGCGGGGTCATATTGCGTGGCTGGGTGATGACCCCGGACTCCGAGGGCCCGCATCCCACCATCGTGATGACCCCTGGATTCTCTTCGTCGATCACCCGCCTCGAAACTGTCGCTGACGCCTTCGTCGCTCGGGGGTTCGGAGTCCTGCTGTACGACCAGCGGACGTGCGGTAGCAGCGACGGGGAGCCGCGCCAGGACGTCGATCCTGTCGCCCAGGACCGGGACATGCAGATGGCGCTGTCCTTCGTGGAGCAGCATCCAGCGCTTGACAGCGACCGCATCGGCCTCTGGGGCTCGAGCTACAGCGGGGGAAACGTGCTCGTCGTGGCCGCCATGGACCGCCGGGTGAAGGCTGTCGTCAGCCAGGTGCCCTTCATCTCTGGTTACGAACAATTCGTGCTGGGAAACGGCGAAGGCGGGCTCGCCGCGATCAACGACAACATGGACAAGGACAGGCAAGGAAGGCTCAAGGGTGAGGAGCCTGGCCGTATCCAGCTGGTGCGGATGCCGACCGATCCGGCTGACCAAGCCGTCCTCTTCGAGGACCAGGCGGACTACGAGTACCTGGTGGGTGGTCCCCAAGGCCCCGCCGAGGGATGGATCAACAGCGTGACCATCCGATCGACTGGCCGGGCGCTGGCATATGACGTGCGTCCGTTCATGCGCCGCATCAGCCCGACGCCTTTGATGATGGTCGTCGCCGGCGACGACCGGACCACTCCGCCCTCCCTCGCTCTGGAAGCCTATGAGGCGGCGCTTGAGCCCAAGGAGCTCGTCATGATCTCAGGGGGACATTACGGGGTATACTGGCCTCACCTCTCCCGGGATCTTGTCACCGCCGCCGCAGCCCGTTGGTTCGAGACCCATCTGGGCAAGGCCACGCATTGAGTGGTGGTGGGTCGCAGACCGGCCGGCGAAGTCACCCGGAGGTTCAGGGTCGGCCTCGCTGACCACATCGCGGTCGGAAGGCGACGCGAGAGTTCGGCGCGTGACGCGGCAGCTCACCGAACTCGTCGCCGAGCACCGGCCCCGACGCCGCACGCGACACGGCTCCGCGTCTGATGGCCGACGCGGTATCCGCCGCACTGCGGACGTCCGTCAAGATGCGGGCACCGGGTGATAGCGACGTCTCGCTGCCCGATCTGGTCCGCGAGATGTCTCACGCTGCGCGCCGAACTTCCCATCGGTTCCGTCGCACCGGCTTCATAGCCGTCCCCATCCTCGACGTCGGCCACCCGCCAGGTGATCAGACGATTCCGTACTCCCCTCGATGAGGGGAAAGAACGAGGACCCGATGAGTACCTTCCACCCCGATCTCAGACGAGGTCGCTTCATCCCCAATGTGTCCTACGGACGTC
>NZ_JBFAIR010000087.1:0-14029 GCF_040654815.1 Streptomyces sp. NPDC050619
CGCCCCCCACATTCACATGGGGGGGACCCCCCGCGCTCCTTACCCCGGGGGCCCACCGCCCTTTCCGATGTGGCAGATCCGGGTCAGGCCCGGCGGCGGCGGACCACCAGGTAGCCGCCCGCCGCGACCAGCGCCGCGGCGCCGCCCGTCAGCAGGCCAACCGGGGCACCGTTGCCGGTCTCGGCGAGGTCGCCGTCGCCGCCCTGCGCAGGGGCCCCCGAGGCGGGCGAGGTGCTCGCGGCCGGGTCGGCGGTGGATGAGCCGCCCGGCGTGGCCGACCCGGAGGCGGAAGCGGAAGCGGAGGCGGAGGCGGAGGGGGAGGTGGACGGGGAGGCGGAGGCGGACGTGGTCGGTGTCGCGGTGGAGCCGTCGTCCTCGCAGTCCGTCCAGAACACCTTGTGCTTGGCGGCGCCGTTCTCGCCCTCGAAGTTCCAGAACAGCTTGTAGTGGCCGTCGGGCAGCGACAGGTCCTCCGTCCGGCCGTGACCGTCGGCGTCCAGTGCGATGGCACCGGTCTTCACGGTCTCGCCCTTGACCTCGGCCGTCGGGGCCCAGGCCTCGATGTGCCAGTCGACCTGCTGGACGGCGTCGAAGCCGAAGGCGTCGAGGTAGAAGGTGCAGACGTGGGGCTCGTTCTTGCGGAGCTCCTCGCCGGTGGTGGCGTCGTGGATCTTCACGGTGCCGTTGTCGCCAGGGGTTACTGCGTGGGCGGCCGGCGTGATCAGGAACGCGGCCGTGGCGACGGCGGACAGTACGCCGGCGCGGCTGAGGGTACGCATGAGGCAGGAGTCCATCTTCGAGATGTGAAAGGGAAGATGTGGAGGGGGCGGCTCAGCATCCAGCCCTAACTCACCGCCGGTCAATCACGAAATGGGCACGAATGAAACCAACTTGGAAAATCGGACAGCCAAGTCCTCTCAGACCACCACGAAAGCGGCGGTGAGCAGCGCGACCCCCGACCCCGCCATCACCCACGCCACCCGCGTCCGCCGCAACCCACCGGCCACCACCACCGACGCGAGCAGCAGCGCCCCGCCCATCGGCACCCAGGCGTAGAGCATCCCCGCGGGACCGGAACGGATGACGGTGTCGGTGCCGGGCTTCACCACGACGCTGTACGTCTGCCCCTTCCGCACGGCCACCGTGTTCTCGATGACGACGCTCTCACGAGCCCTCGACCCCACCGACACGGGCGTGTACGGCCCCGTACAGCTGTCCGCACCGCACCGCGTCACCTCGACCGCGCCCCGCTCCCGCCCCTTGGTGAGCATCACGTACTGAGCACTGCCCCAGGACCCCCACACACCGGCGATCAGGATCAGCGCCGCGACCGTACCCATCGCCGCGATCCGCCCGAACCGCAGCGCGGTGACGGAGGCCTGGCGCGAGGGGGTGGCTGTGGCTGGCATGGCCGGGATCATTGGCCATGGTGCTGCGGTCGGTCAACCTGGCCGGGCGACAAGTCACGAGTTGTACGTGCTTTGCGCCCGCTCCAGCCCCTCGATGACAAGGGCCTCCACCGCGTCCGCCGCCCGGTCCACGAAGTAGTCCAGCTCCTTGCGCTCCGCTGCCGAGAAGTCCTTCAGCACGAAGTCCGCGACCGGCATACGCCCCGGAGGCCGCCCGATCCCGAACCGCACCCGGTGATACTCCGCGCCCATCACCTTCGTCATCGACTTCAGCCCGTTGTGCCCGTTGTCCCCGCCGCCGAGCTTCAGCCGCAGGGTGCCGTAGTCGATGTCCAGCTCGTCGTGCACGGCGACGATGTTCGACACGGGCACCTTGTAGAAGTCCTTGAGCGCGTTCACCGGCCCGCCCGACAGATTCATGTACGACATCGGCTTCACCAGGATCACCCGCCGGTTCCCCGGCCCCGGCGGCCCGATCCGCCCCTCGACGACCTGCGCCTGCGCCTTGCCGGCCCGCTTGAACCTGCCCCCCATCCGCTCCGCGAGCAGATCGGCGACCATGAAGCCGACGTTGTGCCGGTTGGCCGCGTACTCGGGCCCCGGATTGCCCAGCCCCGCGATCAGCCAGGGCGTGGTGGCATCGGTCGTCACGTGCGTGTCTCCTTGATACGCGCCAGCCGCCGCTCCCGGCGGGAACAGCGGCTGACGAAACGATGACGGTGCGGATCAGGCCTCGGCGGCCTCGCCGCCCTCGCCCTCGGCCTCACCGGCGGCCTCTTCCGCCTGCGCGGACAGGACCTGAAGGACGACCGCGTCCTCGTCGACCGCCAGGATGGTGCCGGCCGGGAGCGGAACGTCCTTGGCGAGGATGGAGTCGCCGGCCTCCAGGCCCTGGATGGAGACGGTGACCGACTCCGGGATGTGGGTGGCCTCGGCCTCGACCGGAAGCGCGTTCATGACGTGCTCCACGAGGTAGGCGCCCGGCGCCAGCTCGCCCTCGGTGTGGACGTAGATCTCGACGTTGACCTTCTCGCCGCTGCGGACCAGCAGCAGGTCGACGTGCTCCAGGAAGCCCTTGATCGCGTCACGCTGCACGGCCTTCGGGATGGCCAGCTGGGTCTTGCCCTCGATGTCCAGGGCGAGCAGGACGTTCGGGGTGCGCAGGGCCAGCAGCAGCTCGTGGCCCGGCAGGGTGATGTGGATGGGTTCGCCACCGTGGCCGTAGACGACGCCGGGAACCTTGCTCTCACGGCGGATGCGGCGCGCGGCGCCCTTGCCGAACTCGGTGCGGGTCTCTGCGGCAAGCTTGATCTCGGCCATGCTCTTCACTCCTCGTATGGTGAGAAACGGACTGGTCACCCGGCCACGAACGGCCTGCTACGAAGAGCGCGTCGATAACGGAGCGCCGACACCTGCGCGAACAGGTACGGCCTCCCTCGCCGAGCAACTTGTGCAGTCTACTCGGCTGGGGAGGCCGTACCCAAAAGGATCTACGTCCGTGCTCGTCCGTGCTCGTCAGTGCTCGTCGAACAGGCTCGTTACCGAACCGTCCTCGAAGACCTCACGCACCGCGCTCGCGATCGTCGGCGCGATCGACAGCACCGTGATCTTGTCCAGGTCGGCGCCCAGTTCACCCGGCGTCGGCAGCGTGTCCGTGAAGATGAACTCGCTCACCCGGGAGTTCTTCAGCCGGTCCGCCGCGGGGCCGGACAGCACACCGTGCGTCGCGGTCACGATGACGTCCTCGGCGCCGTGCGCGAACAGGGCGTCCGCGGCGGCGCAGATCGTGCCACCCGTGTCGATCATGTCGTCGACGAGGACGCAGACCCGGCCCTTGACCTCACCCACGACCTCGTGGACGGTCACCTGGTTCGCCACGTCCTTGTCGCGCCGCTTGTGCACGATCGCGAGGGGCGCGCCGAGCCGGTCGCACCAGCGGTCGGCGACCCGCACCCGGCCCGCGTCCGGAGACACGACCGTCAGCTTGTCCTTGTCGACCTTCGTGCCCACGTAGTCCGCGAGCAGGGGAAGGGCGAAGAGATGATCCACAGGCCCGTCGAAGAAGCCCTGGATCTGGTCCGTGTGCAGGTCGACCGTCAGGATCCGGTCCGCACCCGCGGTCTTCATCATGTCCGCGATCAGACGCGCCGAAATCGGTTCACGTCCGCGGTGCTTCTTGTCCTGACGGGCGTAACCGTAGAACGGCACGATGACGGTGATGGAGCGGGCCGACGCACGCTTCAGCGCGTCGATCATGATCAACTGCTCCATGATCCACTTGTTGATGGGAGCCGTGTGGCTCTGGATCAGAAAGCAGTCCGCACCGCGGGCCGACTCCTGATACCTGACGTAGATCTCACCGTTGGCAAAGTCGAAGGCCTTCGTCGGGACGACCCCGACACCCAACTGATGGGCGACCTCCTCGGCAAGCTCGGGGTGGGCGCGGCCGGAGAAGAACATCATCTTCTTCTTGCCGGTCGTCTTGATCCCGGTCACAGCACTGTCTCCTCGGAGGTGTCTCAGCTGGGGTGTCGAGACGGCGACTCGGCTGGTCGCGAGCGGCCGTCCCAGAGCTGGGGGGGGGTGCGGGTGGGCACTTATCACGGTACGCCGTCCCAGGCGCACCCGTTTCCGGTCAGCCTTCGCCCTCGCCCTGACGGGAGGCCGCCTCGGCCGCCTTCGCCGCCGCGCTCCCGGGACGCTTACGAGCCACCCAGCCCTCGATATTCCGCTGCTGACCGCGGGCCACGGCCAGCGAACCGGGCGGCACGTCCTTCGTGATGACCGAGCCGGCCGCGGTGTACGCGCCGTCCCCGACCGTGACAGGAGCCACAAACATGTTGTCCGAACCAGTACGACAGTGGGAGCCGACCGTCGTGTGGTGCTTGTCCTGCCCGTCGTAGTTCACGAACACACTGGCGGCACCGATGTTCGTGTACTCGCCGATGGTGGCATCACCGACATAGGAGAGATGCGGAACCTTCGTCCCCTCCCCGATGGCGGCGTTCTTGGTCTCCACGTACGTCCCCACCTTGGACCTGAGGCCGAGCCGCGTACCGGGCCGCAGATAGGCGAACGGCCCGACACTCGCCTGCGGACCGACATCGGCCCCGTCGGCGACGGTGTTGTCGACGCGAGCGCCGGCGCCGACGCGGGTGTCGGTGAGGCGACTGTTGGGGCCCACCTCCGCGCCCTCACCGAGGTGCGTGGAACCGTGCAGCTGGGTTCCCGGGTGGACCGTGGCGTCCTGCTCGAACGTGACGGTGACATCGACCCACGTGGTGGCGGGATCGATGACCGTGACGCCGGACAGCATGGCCCGCGTCAGCAGCCGGTCATTGAGAATCCGGCGCGCCTCGGAGAGCTGCACCCGATTGTTGATCCCCGCGATCTCACGGTGATCGACGGCCACGGAGGCCCCCACCCGATGACCGGCCTCGCGCAGAATCCCGAGGACGTCGGTCAGGTACTCCTCACCCTGACTGTTGTCCGTACGGACCTTCCCGAGCGCATCGCCGAGGAGTTGCCCGTCGAAGGCGAACACCCCCGAGTTGATCTCACGGATGGCCCGCTGCGAATCGGAGGCGTCCTTGTGCTCGACGATCGCGGTGACGGCCCCGGAGGCACCGTCGCGCACGATACGGCCGTACCCGGTGGCGTCCGGCACCTCGGCGGTGAGCACGGTGACCGCGTTGCCGTCGGCGGAGTGGGTGGCGGCGAGGGCCTCGAGGGTCTCACCGGTGAGCAGGGGAGTGTCCCCGCATACGACGACCACGGTCCCCTCGACGGACCCGCCGAGCTCCTCCAGCGCCATCCGTACGGCATGCCCGGTGCCGTTCTGCTGCGCCTGCACCGCCGTCCGGACCTCGGCGTCGGTCTCGGCGAGATGCGCGATGACCTGCTCACGGGCGTGACCCACGACCACGACCAGGTTCTCGGGCCGCAACTCACGCGAGGCGGCGAGCACATGGCCCACCAGGGAACGGCCACAGATCTCGTGCAGGACCTTGGGTGTGGCCGACTTCATACGGGTGCCCTCACCCGCTGCGAGAACGACGACGGCTGCCGGGCGAATGGCGCTCACGGGGTTGCCCTTCGGCTTTGGATGCGGTGGGGGTGGACATCCGCAGGATACCGGGGGGTTTCGTGAGGGTTATGGGTGTGGGTCCTGACTGTGCTGTCAGGGCCCGAACCGGGGTCTTGTGTTGTGTGGCTCCCCCGCAAGGATTCGAACCTTGTCCTACTAGATCCAAAATCTAGTGTGCTGCCAGTTACACCACGGGGGACAGCGCCTCAGACTTTACCGGAGTCGCATAGCGGCGCCAGCAGCTAGTGCGTTCCACCAGCCCTCGATGCGGCAGTACGGCTCGGCTCCCTGCCGGACACGGACGACGAGGCAGCCACGATAGCTGTCGCCGATGTTCTTGCGAACTGTCTTGGGGTTGTGCTTCTTGAGCGTTGTCCGTTGCAGAGCGGATACGTCGATGTCGACGAGGTCGGCCCAGTACTGCTCGGCGCCGACTACGTCTGCGCTCTCGTGGATCATGACGCGGAACCCGAGGCGTTCATGGGCCACACCCAGCAAGTCGAGCCAGGCGAGGAAGACCTGGATCACTGCGGGGTCGCTGTTAACGAAGTTGACCACTTCGCGGCGCTGGTACGGCTTGCTCTTCTGTCCCTCGGCCCAGTAGAGCGCGATGCCGGCCATGAACAGGTCTCGGTCGGCGAGTTCGCCGATCTCCTGAGCGGCGCTCTGCTTGACCCGCTTGCGTTCCTCGTCCTGCGCGTTGCGCAGGCGTGCCAGCCCAGCCTGCATGAGCTCTCGATGTTCCTCCGGCGTGTAGCGCGGCTCCGGCTTCGGTAGATCCCGAACCCATAGTGAGACCGAGCTCCTGGAGCAGCCCAGCTCCGCCTCGATCTGGTCGTAGGTCCAGCCCTGAAGCCGCAGCTCCCGCGCCCTCTCCCGCAGTTCGTCCTTCGCGTTCGGCCGCTTCGTCCACTCCGGGGGCGGCTCCCCCTTCACCAGCTGGTTGAGGATGTCGTTGTTGAAGATCTTCAGCTCGTCGCGGATCTGCCGAAGGCTGTAGCCCTCGCGCCGCAACGCGACCGCCCGCTCCCGCAACCCCTCGAAGTCCGCGTACTTGCCAAGTGAATGTGCCATACGCATACCGTCCAGGCGGAATCCGATCTTCCAGGGTCGAACGGTGAGCGATTCAGCAGTTCGAGGGATTTCGGGCCGTATCGTCGCCGTTCGGTCACGGAGTGTGGTGTAGGCCAGTCGCGGAAACTCACCGGAAAACGGCCGCCCGGCGCCCGTAGGCTGGAGGCATGACCACGACGGGGGAAGACCACATGACGGCCTGGGGAGGCCCGTGGTGGTGGGCGAGGTGGCGTAGCGCGGTGCTGGACGTGAGTCTGGCGGTGGTGTCCGCGGTGGAGTGTGCGGGAGAGGGGATCCCGTTCGCGCGTGACGCGGGGATTCCGTCGGCGGCGGGGGTGGTGTTCGGGCTGTTGGCCGGTTCGGTGCTGGTGTTGCGGCGCCGGTGGCCGATCGCCGTCGTACTGGTGTCGATCGCGATCACGCCCGCCCAGATGGGCTTCCTGATGGGCATCGTCGGCCTGTACACGCTGGCCGCGTCCGAGCTGCCGCGGCGGATCATCGGTTCGCTGGCGGGGATGCAGCTCGTGGGGACGTTGATCGTGACGTTCGTGCGGGTGCGGCAGGACATGGCGCGGGGGGATCTGACGCTGGGGGACTGGTTCGTCCCCTTCGCTTCGATCGCGACGTCCTTGGGGCTGACCGCGCCGCCCTTGCTGCTGGGCCTGTATGTGGGCGCTCGGCGGCGGCTGATGGAGAGCTTGCGGGAGCGGGCGGACAGTCTGGAGCGGGAGCTCCAGCTGCTCGCGGAGCGGGCCGAGGAGCGGGCCGAGTGGGCGCGGAACGAGGAGCGGACCCGTATCGCGCGTGAGATGCACGACGTCGTCGCGCATCGGGTGAGTCTGATGGTCGTGCATGCCGCCGCGCTTCAGGCTGTTGCTCGCAAGGATCCCGAGAAGGCCGTGAAGAACGCCGCGCTGGTCGGGGACATGGGGCGGCAGGCGTTGACCGAGCTGCGGGAGATGCTCGGGGTGCTGCGCAGCGGGAACGGCGGGTCTGTGCGGCGGGAGAGTGTGCCGTTGGCGGCGGTGGGGATGGCCGCGGCTGTGGCGGCTTCCCGGGCGGTCGATGACGGGAACGGCGCGGACGGGCCCTGCCTGTCGGACTTGGATGTGTTGGTGGGGCAGTCGGCGGCCGCGGGGATGGTCGTCGATCTGTCCGTGGAGGGGGAGGCGCGGCCGTATGCGGCGGAGGTCGAGCAGACGGCGTTCCGGGTGGTGCAGGAGGCGTTGACGAACGTCCACAAGCACGCGGCGGGGGCGAAGACCCGTGTGCGGCTCGCGCATCGGGAGTCGGAGATCGCGATGCAGGTGGAGAACGGGCCGCCGCCGGAGGAGATGTCGTCGGCGCGGTTGCCGTCCGGCGGGAACGGTCTGGTGGGGATGAAGGAGCGGGTCGTGGCGCTGGGCGGGGTGTTCGTGTCGGGGCCGACGGAGGCGGGGGGTTTTCGGGTGTCGGCGGTGATTCCGGCGTCGTAGCGCCGTAGGTGCGTAGGTGGCGTGCGTAGGTGGCGTTTCAGTCTGCTGTCAGGCGGGTCGGTTCGATGCCGGAGACGAGTCCGGTGAGGGCTCGGTCCAGGTCGGGGCCGATGTACCAGTCGCCGGTGTGGTCGAGGACGTAGACGCGGCCTTCGGTGTCGATGGCGAGGAGCGCCTGGCTGTCGGTTTCGGCGCCGAGGGGGCAGACCTCGGTGTCGAGGGCGCGGCCGAGGTCGCCGAGGGTGCGGGCCAGGTGGAGGCCGTGCAGCGGGTCGAGATGGAGCGTGGTGGGGGCGATCTGGCGGCCGGGGCCGGTGGGTGCGATGTGGAGTCCGCCGAATTCGGCCCAGGCTTCGACCGCGGCGGGGAAGACGGCGTGCCGGTGCCCGGCGGGTGAGGTGTGGTCGCGGAGTGCGTCGGCCCAGATTTCGGCTTGTTTTATGTCCCAGCGTCCGGGCTGCCAGCCGGCGGCGCGCAGTGCGGCGTCGACGGGTACGGAGAAACGTGTGGTGGAGGTGCGGTCGGGGTGCATCTGCCCTTCGTTCGTTCGGTTTCGCGCTGTGGTGCGTGGTGCGTGGTGCGTGGTGCGTCGTATCTGTTCTGTCGTGCGGCGTGTCTGTTCTGTGGTGGGGTGTCAGCCGTCTGTCGTCGTGGAGTCGACGATGCGGACGCCGAAGTGGGCGCTGAGGGCTGTGCAGGCGCGGCAGGGGGCGGCGAAGCTGCCGTGGAGGGGGTCGCCGTCCTCGCGGATGCGGCGGGCGGTGAGTTTGGCCTGCTTGAGGGTCTTGCGGGCCTCGCCGTTGGTCATCGGTCTGCGGGCGGCGCGCTTGCTGCGGGCGGCGTCGGCGGCGGCGATGTGACGGGAGATGAGCATGGTTTCCGCGCAGCGGCCGGTGAAGCGGTCGCGCTGGGCGGTGGGCAGGGTGTCGAGGAAGTCCTGGACGAGCGGGTGCAGGGCGGGGGGCTGGTCGCCGCGGGCGGCGGTGCCGGTGAGGGTGGCGCCGCGGACGGAGAGGGCGGCGGCGACGGTGGGGAGTATGCCGTCGCGACGGTGGCGCAGGGTGGGTGCGGGCGGGGTTTCGCTGCTGCTCCAGCCGATGCGTGGATCGCCGGATGTGCCGGTGTGTTCGCCGGAGCGTCTGTCGGTGTGCGTGCCGTTCCGGGGATCGCCGGGACTTCCCGTGCGGGCGCCGGTCCGGGAGTCGCCGGACGTGCCTGGTCGCTGTCCTGCGTGCGGTCCCGTCTGCGTCGCGTTCATGATCGTCATCCCCTCCCGAGCTTCCCCCGGACGACACAGAGTGCCAAATGGCGTGGCAGGTGGGGAAGCTGGGGCGGTGCGACACGCCCGGGTTTGGGCGGGCTGTCACGACGGGGTGACGGCTGGTCACGGAAGCGGAGGGGTGCTGACCGGTGCCCGGTGACCGGTCTCGTCGTACCGCATAGGCTGTCGGCACCGCGATCCGTGGGGATCCATGGGATCGGAGCGGTCGACGCGTGGAGACAGGTCAAGACAAGTCGGAACAGGTCAAGACACGTCGTGACAGCCGTAACAGTGTGACAGCGCGTAACACATAACAGCGTGACAGCCGTGACAGACGAATACGGGCCGTAGTGAGCCGGAGCTGGTCACTAGGGGTCGTACAGAATGCCGCAGGGGGCAACCGCCATGACGACAGGTCGGCTCGGGCAGCAAGCCGCGCCGCCGAACGCGGCCTACGCCGGGCAGGTCGTGCACTTCCCGGATCCGGTCCGGGCGGCGCGTCACCCGAGAGGGGTACGGGTTGACGATCGCGGCTACCCCGACTTCTCCGCGTACGCGCGTGCGGCCGCGGAGATCGCCGAGCCCCCGGAGGGCTTCGGGGTAGACGAGTTGCGGCTGACGGACTACGTGTCGGCGAACGCGGCGCTTTCGGCGAGCGGGCACGAGTTGTGGGACACGGTGCCGGCGGTGGCGACGCCGCACGGCTGGACGTGGCATCACGTGGTGGGCGGCCGGCGGCTGGAGTTGGTTCCGGTCGAGGTGAAGGCGCTGCTGCGGCACCACGGTGGCATCGCGACGACGGCCGTGGACCACGACAAGAGGGGAACGCGGCCGCTTCAGGAGACCCGTCCCGCGCACTTCGGGCTGCCGAAGTCGGGTGTGGCGGTGACCGAGTCGCAGGTGCTGGGGGTCGAGGAGGACCTCGGGTACCGGCTGCCGGGCGCCTACCGGTCGTTCCTGAAGGCGGCGGGCGGGAGCGCCCCGGTGGGGGCGGCGCTGGACGCGGAGTTGGGCCTGCTGGTCGACCAGCCGTTCTTCACGGTGCGGGACGAGGCGGCGGTCAACGACCTCGTGTACGTCAACAAGTGCCTGCGTGACCATCTGACCAAGGACTACCTGAGTGTCGGGTTCGTACAGGGCGGTTTGCTGGCCGTGAAGGTGAAGGGCGAGCGGACCGGTTCGGTGTGGTTCTGCGCGTACGACGACGCGCGGGACGTGGATCCGTCGTGGCCGCCGGCCGAGCGGGTGGAGCGGCTGCTGCTGCCGTGCGGTGAGGACTTCGACCAGTTCCTGTCGCGACTGGCGGGTAATCCGCCGGAGTTGGAGACGGTGGCGAACCTGATGGTGGACGGGGGGTTCGCGCGTCCGGTTCCGGTCGGTTCGGGGTCCGCTGCGTCTTCGGGGTCCGCTGCGTCTTCCGTGTCCTCGGCGTCTTCGGCGTCTTCGGCGTCTTCGGCGTCTTCGGCGTCTTCTGTGTCTTCGGTGGGGGAGTGAGCTGGCCGATGGTGACGTTCGCGCAGGCGCAGGAGCGCGCTGAAGAGTGGATCAACGGGGATGTGCCGTCGTACCAGCACCGTGAGGTGCGGGTGCGGGAGTTCGACCTCGGGTTCGTGGTGTGGGCCGAGGACCGTGCGGACGGGCCGCGTTCGGACGGGGGCATGCAGCGGCTGGTGCTCGCGCGGGACAGCGGGGAGGCAACGCTGTGGCCTTCGTTGCCGGTGGGCGAGGTGATTCGCCGGTACGAGGAGGAGTACGGCCGTGCGGCTGGGGGCGAGGAGCCGGCGGCGGCGCCTGCTCCGGCCCGGGTCGATCTGAATCAGACGTCCTTCTTGTTGAGTCCGCCGGAGTGGTTGCAGGAGGCGGCGGACAAGTTGGGGATTCCGGATCGGCGGGGAGCGGGGGCGGCTGCCGCCGGGGGGCCCGGAGGTGAGAGGGCGCTTCCTGAGACGCAGGCTGGGGTGTCTGGGGGTGCGGGGGCGAGGCCGGGTGCGGGGGCTGAGGCTGCTGCTTCGGCTCCGGGCGCGTCGGGTGCTGCGCCGGCGTCTGCGGCTCCGGGTGCGCCGGGAATGCCGGGTGCGCCTGCTGGGGCGACGCCGTGGACCGGGACCGACACCAACGCGGATGCCGGTGAGGACCGTTCGGTGCCGCTGCCCGCGACCGTGTTCGCGCCGCCGCTCAGCGGCGCCGACGACGAGACTCCGCCGCCCGAGGCGACGCCGGACGCCAAGACAGCGCTGATGTCGGGCGGCAGCCAGCTCCCACCGACGGCGCTCGCTCCGGCGCTCGATGACGCGAACGCACCGGGTGCACAGGGCAACAGGCCCGCGCCTCCGGCGGCGCCGGGTGCGGATTCGTATGGGTATCCGCAGGGTGCGGGTGGTTCGGGGGCTCCTGGTGGGCCGCCGTCCTCGGGTGTTCCTGCGGCGGGGAGTCCGCTGCCGCCGCCTTCGCCGGGTGGGTCGTCGTATGGGTATCCGCAGGGTGCGGGGGTGCCGGGTACGCCGCCTTCGGGTGTGGGGGCGGGAAGCCCTCCTTCGCCGCCTCCGCCGGGTCCGTCGTCGTACGGCTACCCGCACGGGCTCGACGGTGGTGCGGGGGCGCCGCAGGCTCCGGCCTCCGGTTCCGGTGTTCCGGCTCGGCCGCTCGCGCCGAATGCCGGGGACATCGCCGATGCCGCGACGAGCAAGGCCGGGCCTCCGCCGCGTCGTGCGCGGGGCGGGTCGAACCCACCGCCTCCGCCGAGTGCCCCCGGAGCGCCGGGTGCGCGTCCGGCGGGTACGCCCGCACCGTCCGGGCCCGGTGCGCCGGGTGCGTCGGCGGGCGGGTACGTGCCGACGCAACTCGTGTCGGCGCTGGATCCCAACGGTCCGGGGCCCGCGGGCGGACCGGGGACTCCTCGTGGACCGGGCGCGCCGCAAGCTCCCGGCGCGCCGCCTCCTCCCGGCGCGCCGCCTCCTCCCGGCGCACCGAACCCGCCTGGTACGCCGCCTCCTTCCGGTGGTCCAGGTACGCCCGGCGGTACGCCCCCGGGTGGTGTTCACCATGCGGCCACGATGCTTGCCGACCCGGGGCGGGTGGGTCCTGGTGGTGGCGTGCCGAGGCCTCCGGCCGCCCCGGGTATGCCCGGTGCGCCGGGCGCTCCGGGAGCTCCGAACGGCCAGAGCGCGCCTGGCACCCCAGGAGCGCCGCAGCATCCGGGCGCCCCGGGCCCTCCGGGCATGCCTGGCGCGCCCGGCGCACCTCAGCCTCCAGGCGCTCCAGGCGCTCCGGGTGCACCTGGGACCCCTGGCGCCCCTGGCGGCCCGGGCTCGCACGGCTCGTCCGGAGGTGCGCGTGGGGCCGTGCACCACGCGGAGACCGTGCTGTCCGCGCCCCCGGTGGGCGCGCCCGGCGCACCTCCGCCACCACAAGCCCCCGGCGCCCCAGGAATGGCTCCGAGCGGTCCCCCCGCCGCGCCTCCGGGCGCACCGCAACCGATGCCGCCCGGCGCGATGCCGCCGCCGGGTGCCATGCCTCCGCCCGGTGGGATGCCGCCTGGCGCGATGCCGCCGCCTCCGCAGCCCGTGCCCGGGCAGCAGGCGTCGTACGGCTATCCGCCGCAGGGGCAGCCGACGGTCGGGCCGGGGTATCAGGCCGTACTGCGGTACCGCGCGCAGGACGGGTCCGAGCAGCAGCTGATCCGGCGTTCGGCGCCGGGTACGCCGCACCCGGAGTGGCAGATCTTCCACGAGCTGCGGACGATGAACGTGCCGCCGGACCAAGTACTGGAGCTGCACACCGAGTTGGAGTCGTGCGAGCTACCGGGTGCGTACTGCGCGCGGATGATCCGGGAACAGTGGCCGCAGGCGCGGATCGCGAGCATCGCGCCGTACGGCACGGATCACGCGAGCCGGCAGCAGGGCATGCGGCAACTGCTGGCCCACCAGGGCGAGTTGCACCAGGTGGCCGACGGGCCGGCCCGTCCGGCGCCCATCCGCGCGCCGCTTCCGCAGGTGCAGCCGGCGCCGCCGATTCCGCCGGAGGCTGTGGCGCAGGAGCTGGCGGGGGCGTTCGGGCCGGGGATCTTCCGGTTCGAGCAGGCCGCGGTGTCCCGGCAGGGCGTGCCGCCGGTCGTGGCGCATTCGCTGGTGGTGGCGGGGCTGCCGATGGACATGGGGCCGTTCTTCTGGGCGCAGGCCCAGCCGGGGCGGCCGGTGCCGACGCTCGCGGAGCTGGCGGCCGAGCGCGGGGTGCAGCCGGCCGCGGACGCGGGCTCGTACCTCGTCATGGGCAGCGACTTCGGCAAGGCGATCTGCGTGCAGTACGGCACGGCGAACATCGTCGCCGTACCCGTGGAGGCCGGGCCGGGCGGTGCGCCCGTACCGCCGCAGTTCGTGAACACGGGGCTGCCCGAGTTCCAGCGGTGCCTGGCGCTGCTCGGGCGGATGTGGCGGCTGCGGTTCGGGCTGAACCAGGAGCAGGCGGGCCGTTGGACCGTCGACTTCCAGGGCCAACTGGCCTCGCTCGATCCCGCCGCGCTGGGTTCGCCGGAGAGCTGGTGGTCCGTGCTGCTGGAGCAGATGTGGGACGGGTTGTTGTGACGCGTCGCCGCTGCTGACGCGTGCTGGTCGGCGAAGGGCCGGGCCCGGTCGGCGGTTTCTAGGGGTCGTCGCAACACGTGGTCGGTTTGATCAGGCCGTGAGTAGTTTATGCAGGCGCTCGGCTGGGGTTTCCCAGCCGAGCG
>NZ_JBFAIR010000088.1:0-12035 GCF_040654815.1 Streptomyces sp. NPDC050619
GCGCTGGCCGGCGCGGTGGCGCGGTGGCGGCCGGAGTACGCCACCGGCGTGCTCGTCGACATCGAGGGCCACGGCCGGGAGGCACTGGCCGACGGAGTGGATCTGTCACGCACGATCGGCTGGTTCACCGGCGTACATCCGGTCCGGGTCGCCGCGGGCGATGCGGATCTCGCCGAGGCGCGGGCGGGCGGTCCGGCGGCGGGCGCTCTGCTGAAGGCGGTCAAGGAACAGCTCCAGAGGGTTCCGGGCGACGGACTCGGCTACGGGCTGCTGCGCCATCTGAACACGCGCACCGCCCCGGAGCTGGCCGCGCTGCCGACACCGCAGATCGGCTTCAACTACCTGGGCCGGTTCCCCGCCGGGGCCGTCACCGGCGAACCGGGCGCCTGGGAGCCGGCCGGCGAGACGGGCCCGGGCGGTGCCGCCGACCCGCACGCCCCGGCCGCCCACGCGCTGGCGGCCGGCGCGATCGTCCACGACACCCCGCACGGCCCTGAACTGACCCTGTCGCTGGCCTGGCCAGGCGGCCTGCTGGACCACGCGCAAGGCGCGGCACTCGGCCGCCAGTGGCTGGACGTCCTCACCGGACTCGCCGCGCACACGGACGGCGACCCGGCCGCCGGCGGCCACACCCCCTCCGACTTCCCCCTGCTCGACCTCGCCCAGGACGAGGTCGAGGAATTCGAAGCGCTGGCGGCAGAACGCGAAGGAGAAGACCCGCTGTGAAGACGCCCACTTCGCCGGCCTCCACCGGCGCCAAGGGAAACGCCCTCGCCGAAGTCTGGCCGCTCTCTCCGCTGCAGGAAGGCCTGCTCTTCCACACCTCCTTCGACGGCGAAGGCCCGAACGTCTATGCCCTGCAGACGGTGATCTCGATCACCGGGCCGCTGGACCCGGCCCGCTTCCGGGCCTCCTGGCAGGCGCTGCTGGACCGGCACGCGGCACTGCGGGCGAGCTTCCACGAGCGCAAGTCGGGAGCACCGGTCCAGCTCATCGCCCGTAAGGTGCGACTGCCCTGGCGGGAGACCGACCTGTCCGGCGTGGCGGAGGCCGAGCGGACGGCCAGGGCAGCCGAACTCGCCGCACAGGAGCACGCGAAGCGGCTGGACCTGTCGGCCGCGCCGCTGCTGCGGCTGCTGCTGATCCGGCTCGCCGACCAACAGCACCAGCTGGTGCTGACGACCCACCACATCCTGATGGACGGCTGGTCGATGCCGGTGCTGCTCGACGAGCTGGCCGCGGTGTACGCGGCCGACGGCGACAGCCGGACGCTGCCCCCAGCGGCCGGCTACCGGGACTATCTGGCCTGGCTGAACCGCCAGGACAAGGCGGCGGCACGAGCCGCCTGGCAGACCGAGTTGGCCGGCGCCGAAGAACCGACGCTGGTAGCGGCCGCCGACCCGAAGCGGACCGCGGTCCTGCCGCAGGAGTGCCGCCTCGACCTTTCCGAGCCCGCCACCCGGGCCCTCACGGAGCTGGCCCGCACCCATGGCCTGACCGTGAACACGGTGGTGCAGGGCGCCTGGGCGCTGGTGCTCGCGCGGCTGGCACGCCGCCGCGACGTGGTCTTCGGGGCCACCGTTGCGGGCCGGCCGGCGGAGCTGCCCGGGGCGGAGTCCATGGTCGGACTGCTCATCAACACCCTGCCGGTACGAGTCCGCCTGCGGCCCGAACTGCCGGTGCTGAAACTGCTCACCGGACTGCAGCAGCGTCAGTCGGAGCTGATGGCACACCAGCACCTCGGCCTGGCGGAGATCCAGCGTGCGGCCGGACCGGGCGCGGGCTTCGACACGCTGGTCGTGTACGAGAGCTTTCCCAGGGCCCCGGAACCGCGGAGAGACCGCACCGAGACCTACACCATCTCCGGCGGCGAGACCCGCCAGGCCACGAACTATCCCCTCACCGTGGGGGTGACCCCGCACGACCGGCTGCGGATCGAGCTGGCTTACCGGCCCGATCTGTTCGAGGAGCGGGAGGCCGAGCGGATCGTCCGCCGGTTGGTTCGGGTGTTGGAGCAGGTGGTGGCGGATCCGCGGGTGCGGGTGAGTGAGATCGAGCTGCTTGGTGCGGATGAGTGGGCGCGGGTGGTGGGGGAGTGGAATGCCACGGCGCGGCCGGTTGGGTCGGAGACGGTGGTGGAGCGTATCGGGGCGCGGGCGGTTGGGGCTCCGGGTGTGGTCGCGGTGCGGTGCGGTTCCGAGGTTGTGTCGTATGGGGAGTTGGAGGTCTGGTCGAATCGGCTGGCCTGGTATTTGCGTCGGCAGGGTGTGCGTGGGGAGTGGCGGGTGGGTCTGCGGTTGCCGCGGGGTGTGGACATGGTGGTGTCGATGCTGGCGGTGTGGAAGGCCGGGGGTGCGTATGTGCCGTTGGATCCGGAGTATCCGGCGGACCGCCTGGAGTTCATGACGGTCGACAGCGGCGCGTCGGTGGTGATCGACGCGGAGTGGCTGGCCGAGGCGCGGGCAGCGGTCGCCGCGGAGTCCGGCCTACCGCTGGAAGCAGCCCTGGATCCCGATCAGTTGGCGTATGTGATCTACACCTCGGGGTCCACGGGGCGGCCGAAGGGTGTGGCGGTTCCGCATCGGGGTGTGGCCAATCTGGTTGAGGCGATGGGTTCGGTGCTGGGTGCGGGGCCGGGTGAGGTGACGTTGCAGTTCGCGTCGTTCAGCTTCGACGCTTCGGTGCTGGATGTGGCCGTGACGCTGGCGTCGGGTGGCACCCTGTCGATCGCCGCGAGTGAGGAGCGCACCGATCCGCAGGCCCTGGCCGCCATGGTCGAGCGAAGTGGTGTCACCGTCGCGAGCGTGGTGCCGTCGCTGCTGTCCGTGCTCGATCCGAAGACGGTCCCGGGGGTGCGGAACTGGGTGCTGGGTGCCGAGCGCCTGACCGCGGATCTCGCCGCCAAGTGGCGTGCCCAGGCGGGGCTGTGGAACACCTACGGGCCCACCGAAGCAACCGTCATGACCACGGCTGTGGCGCTCGAGGAGGGCATCAGCCCGGACGATCAGCCGCCGGCGATCGGCCGCCCGTTGCCCAACACCCAGGCGTACGTCCTGGACGACTTCCTGCGCCCGGTGCCGATCGGCGCCACCGGCGAGGTGTATCTCGCCGGTCCGGGTCTGGCCCGCGGCTACCTGGGCCGCCGGGAGCTGACCGCGGAACGGTTCGTGGCCTGCCCGTACGCCGAGGGCGCCCGCATGTACCGCACCGGTGACCTGGCGAAGTGGAGTGACGACGGACTGCTGCACTTCCAGGGCCGCGCGGATGAGCAGGTGAAGATCCGCGGCTTCCGCATCGAACTCGGCGAGATCGAGTCGGTCCTCACCGCCCACCCCGACGTCGCCCAGGCCACCGTCATCGCCCGCGACGACCGCATAGCCGCCTACACCGTGTCCCAGGCGCAGCTGGACCCCGCCGCCCTACGCGAGTTCACCGCCACCCGCCTCCCCGACTACATGGTCCCGGCCACCATCACGATCCTGGACACCCTGCCCCTCACCCCCAACGGCAAGATCGACAAAGCCGCGCTGCCCGCCCCAGACGTCGCCTGTGAGCCGAGCCGTACGCCGTCGACGCCTGTCGAGGAACTCCTGTGCAGCTTGTTCGCGGAGGTGCTGGGCGCGGGCGAGGTCGGGGTGGACGATGACTTCTTCCAGCTCGGTGGCGATTCGATCATGTCGATGCAGTTGGCGTCGCGGGTGCGCCGGGCGGGTTGGATGGTGTCGCCGCGGCAGGTCTTCGAGGAGCGAACCCCGGCCGGTCTGGCGCGAGTCGTCGCAGCGACGGACGGCGAGGCATCGGCGGTGGACGCGTCCGGCGTGGGGGAGATCGCCTTCACCCCGGTGATGCGATCGCTCGGCAACGCCGTCACAGCGGCTGGCTTCGCGCAGTGGATGGTCGTCGGCGCGCCCCCAGAGCTGCGTCTTGAGACGCTGACCGCCGGCGTGGCCGCGCTACTGGACGCGCATGACATCCTCCGCGCCCGGCTGCTTGCCGCCGAGTCGAAGCTGGTGGTGCCGGAGCCGGGCTCGACCGACGTACCGACGCTCATATCTCGCGTAGACGCGGCAAACGTGCCGGTGGGGGCGCTGGACGCGCTGGTGGCCGCCCAGGCCGAGGCGGCCGTCGGCCGGCTGGATCCTGGGGCCGGAGTGATGGTGCAGGTGGTGTGGCTGGACGCCGGACCCGAGCGGGTGGGCCGGCTGGTGATCGTCGCGCATCACCTCGCCGTGGACGGGGTGTCGTGGCGGGTCCTGCTGCCGGATCTGCGGGCTGCCTGCGAGGCGGCGGCGGCCGGCCGGGAGCCGGTCCTGGACCCGGTGGGTACGTCGTTCCGCCGCTGGTCGCAGCTGCTGTCCGCCGAGGCCGTCGGCGAGCACCGGACGGCGGAACTCCCGGCCTGGAAGCAGCTCCTGGCCGCCGGCGAGCCGCTGCTGGGACGGCGCCCTCTGGACCCCGCGCAGGACACGGAGTCGACCACGATCCGGCGCCGCTGGCTGGTGCCGGCTGCCACGGCCGATACGCTCGTCGCCCGCACTCCGGCCGTCTTCCACTGCGGTGTGCAAGAGGTGCTGCTGGCGGCACTGGCGGGCGCGGTGGCGCAGTGGCGGTCGGAGTACGGCGCCGGCCTGCTCGTCGACGTCGAGGGGCACGGCCGGGGGCAGCTGCACGACACCGTAGATCTGTCGCGGACCGTGGGCTGGTTCGCCAGTACGCGCCCCGTCCGGCTGCGCGTCGGCACCACCGGCCCGGCCCAGGCGCGGACGGGCGGGCCAGCCGCGGGCACCCTGCTCAAGGCGGTGAAGGAGCAGGCCAAGGCCGCGGCCGGGGACGGGCTCGGCTTTGAGCTGCTGCGCTACCTGAACCCCGAGACCGCACCCTTACTCGCCGGGCTGCCCGCCCCGCAGATCGGCTTCAACTACCTCGGCCGCTTCCCCGCCGGCGACTCCGGCGGACCGCCCGCCGCGTGGGAGCCGGCCGGCGAGTCGGCGCTGGGCGGCGCGGCCCCGCCGGGCATGCCGGCGCGGCACGCCCTGGAGGCCGGCGCCCTGGTCCGGGACACCCCCAGCGGACCGGAGCTGTCACTGTCGCTGGCCTGGCCCAGCGGGCTGCTGGAGGCGGCCGACGCCGACCGGCTGGGGCTCGGCTGGCTTGATCTGCTGGCGGGACTGGCCGCCCACACCACGGCCGACCCGGCCGCCGGCGGCCACACCCCCTCCGACTTCCCCCTGCTCGACCTCGCCCAGGACGAGGTCGACGATCTCGAGTCCGAATTCGCCGACGACCGCGCGTAAGTCACTCGGCCCAGGCAACTGTGAGGAGAAAAACCCGATGGCCCGAGCTCGTGTCGAGGACGTTTGGCCGCTGTCGCCGCTGCAGGAAGGGCTGCTGTTCCACGCTTCGTTCGACGACCAGGGCGCCGATGTGTACCAGGGCCAGCGTGGCGTCGACCTGATCGGGCCCCTGGACGCCGACGTGCTGCGCGCCTCCTGGCAGGCGCTGCTGGACCGGCACGGCGCGCTGCGGGCGAGCTTCCGGCGGCGGAGCTCAGGCGAACCGGTGCAGGTCATCGCCCGCGAGGTGACCTTGCCCTGGCAGCACGCGGACGTCAGCGGGCTGGCGGAAGCCGACGCGGCCGCCGAGGTCGAGCGGCGGTGCGCGGTGGAACTGCGGGAGCGCTTCGACCCGGCGACGCCGCCGCTGCTGCGACTGCTCCTCATCCGCCTCGCCGAAGACCGCCACCGGCTCGTGCTGACTAGCCACCACGTCCTCATGGACGGCTGGTCGCTGCCCGTGCTCTTCGGTGAGCTGGCGGCCATCTACGCGGCCGGCGGCGATGCGAGCGGATTGCCCAAAGCCACCTCGTACCGGGAGTACCTGGCCTGGCTGCAGCGCCAGGACAAGCCGGCTGCGCGGGCGGCCTGGCAGGCGGAACTCGCCGGTGCCGAAGAGCCGACGCTGGTCGCCCCGGCCGACCCGGGCAGGCGTCCCGGCGAGCCGGCGAACCTCGTCACCGACCTCTCGGCGGAGCTGACCCAGGACCTCACCCGGCTGGCCCGCGGCCAGGGCGTGACCCTCAACACCGTGATCCAGACGGCCTGGGCGCTGGTTCTGGGGCAGCTGACCGGCCGCACGGATGTGGTGTTCGGCGCGACCGCCGCCGGGCGGCCCGCGGAACTGCCCGGTGTGGAGTCCATGGTCGGCCTCTTCATGAACACCCTCCCCGTGCGGGTACGCCTCGAGGCCGCCCAACCGGTCGCCCAACTCCTCGCCGACCTGCAGCAACGCCAGTCCGCGCTGATGGCGCACCAGCACCTCGGACTGCCCGAGGTGCAGCGGCTGGCCGGTCCGGGCGGCGTCTTCGACACGATCGTGGTGTACGAGAACTACCCCAGCCCGCCGAAGGAGGAGCCCGCCCCGGAACGCCTCGAAATCCGCCGCACACCGGCGGTGCGGGACGCCTCTCACTATCCGCTCGCGCTGATCGTGGCGCCCGAGGAGCGGATGCATCTCAAGCTGGACTACCAGGAGGAGCTGTTCGGGCGGGAAGACGTCGCCGCGATCGTCCGCCGGTTGGTGCGGGTGTTGGAGCAGGTGGCGGCGGATCCGCGGGTGCGGGTGAGCGAGCTTGACTTGCTTGGTGCGGATGAGTGGGCGCGGGTGGTGGGGGAGTTCAACGCCACGGCGCGGCCGGTTGGGTCGGAGACGGTGGTGGAGCGTATCGGGGCGCGGGCGGTTGGGGCTCCGGGTGTGGTCGCGGTGCGGTGCGGTTCCGAGGTTGTGTCGTATGGGGAGTTGGAGGTCTGGTCGAATCGGCTGGCGCGCTACCTGCGTGGGCTTGGGGTGGGACGGGAGTCGCGGGTGGGTCTGCGGTTGCCGCGGGGTGTCGGCATGGTGGTGTCGATGCTGGCGGTGTGGAAGGCCGGGGGTGCTTACGTGCCGTTGGATCCGGAGTATCCCGCCGAACGGCTGGAGTTCATGGTCGCGTCCAGTGAGGCGCAGGTCGTGCTGGACACTGCCGTGCTGGCGGGTGCGCAGGAGGCGATTGCCGCGGAGTCTGCCCTTCCGCTCGAAGTGGAGATAGATCCTGATCAGTTGGCGTATGTGATCTACACCTCGGGGTCCACGGGGCGGCCGAAGGGTGTGGCGGTTCCGCATCGGGGTGTGGCCAATCTGGTTGAGGCGATGGGTTCGGTGCTGGGTGCGGGGCCGGGCGAGGTGACGTTGCAGTTCGCGTCGTTCAGCTTCGACGCTTCGGTGCTGGATGTCGCCGCCACCCTGGCGACCGGCGGCACTCTGGCGATCGTCGCGAGTGAGGAGCGTACTGACCCGCAGGCCCTGGCTGAGATGATCCGCAGGGCCGGGGTGACGGTGGCCAGTGTGGTGCCGTCGCTGCTGTCCGTGCTCGATCCGAAGACGGTGCCGGGGGTACGGAACTGGGTGCTGGGTGCCGAGCGCCTGACCGCCGACCTGGCCGCCAAGTGGCGTGCCCAGGCGGGGCTGTGGAACACCTACGGGCCCACCGAGGCGACCGTGATGACTACGGCTGTGGCGGTCGAGGAGGGCATCAGCCCGGACGGTCAGCCGCCGGCGATCGGCCGCCCGTTGCCCAACACCCAGGCGTACGTCCTGGACGACTTCCTGCGCCCGGTGCCGATCGGTGTCATCGGCGAGGTGTATCTCGCCGGTCCGGGTCTGGCCCGCGGCTACCTGGGCCGCCGGGAGCTGACCGCGGAACGGTTCGTGGCCTGCCCGTACGCCGAGGGTGCACGCATGTACCGCACCGGTGACCTGGCGAAGTGGAGTGGCGACGGGCTGCTGCACTTCCAGGGCCGCGCTGATGAGCAGGTGAAGATCCGCGGCTTCCGCATCGAACTCGGCGAGATCGAGTCGGTCCTCACCGCCCACCCCGATGTCGCCCAGGCCACCGTCATCGCCCGCGACGACCGCATAGCCGCGTATCTGGTCGCCGCCGACCCCGACCTGAGCACGGCCGCCGTACGGGAGTTCGCGGCTGCCCGCCTCCCCGCGTACATGGTCCCGGCCGCGGTGACGGTGCTGGACGCCCTGCCGCTCACTCCCAACGGCAAGGTCGACAAGGCGGCGCTGCCCGCGCTTGAGTACGGGGCCGGCCAGGGGCGGGCGGCCGCGACACCCGTGGAGGAGATTCTGTGCGGGCTGTTCGCCGATGTGCTGGGCGTGGAACGGGTGGGACCGGACGACGGCTTCTTCGAGCTCGGTGGCGACTCGCTGCTGGGGATGCGGCTCGTCGCCCGTATCCGGGCGGTGCTGGACGCGAAGGTGAGCATCCGCGACCTGTTCGGCGCGCCATCGGTCGCCGGGCTGGCGCGACAGCTCGCCGGTGCCGTCGAACGCAAGCGGCTGGAACTGCTGCCGCAGCCGCGCCCCGATCAGGTGCCGGTCTCGTACGCGCAGCGCCGGATGTGGTTCCTGAACCGGTTGGCCGAGGCCGACTCGGAGGCGGCGGGGGCGTACAACCTGCCGCTGGCGCTGCGGATGGAGGGTGAGCTGGATCTGCAGGCGCTGGAGGCGGCGCTCGGCGACGTCGCGGACCGGCACGAGAGCCTGCGCACCGTCTTCCCTGATGCGGACGGCGAGCCGTGGCAGCAGGTGCTGGAGGGCGCGGCCGGGCGACCGGCGCTGGACGTGCGGCAGGCTGATCCGGCACAGCTGGACGAGCTGATCATTTCGGCTTCAGGCCGTGGCTTCGACTTGAGTGTGGAGTTGCCGTGGCGGGTGTCGTTGCTGCGGGTGGCGCCGGGGGAGTTTGTACTGCTGTTGGTGGTGCATCACATTGCTTCGGATGGTTGGTCGATGGGGGTGCTGGCGCGGGATCTGCGGGCGGCGTACGAGGCGCGGTGCGAGGGTCGGGCGCCGGGATGGGTGCCGTTGCCGGTGCAGTATGCGGACTATGCGCTGTGGCAGCGGGAGGCGTTGGGTGACCCGGGTGATCCGGAGAGTGTGATCAGCGGGCAGCTGGCGTACTGGAAGGACGCGCTGGCCGATGCCCCGCCGGAGCTGGCGCTGCCGGTGGACCGCGCTCGCAGGGGCGAACCCTCCTTCCAGGGCGGCAGCGTGCCGGTCTCGGTGGATGCGGACACGCACGTGCGCCTGGCGGCGCTGGCGGCCCGCGGCCGGGCGACGATGTTCATGCTGGTGCATGCCGCTCTGTCGGTGCTGCTGTCGCGGATGGGCGCCGGGTCGGACATCCCCGTGGGCACCGGGATCGCGGGGCGCGGGGACGCACAGCTGGAGGGGCTGTCGGGGTTCTTCGTGAACACGCTGGTGCTGCGGGCGGATCTGGAAGGTGATCCGTCGTTCGCCGAGGTGCTACGGCGGGTGCGGGAGGCGGACCTGGCGGCGTACGCGCATCCGGATGTGCCCTTCGAGCGGCTGGTGGAGGAGCTGAACCCGGCACGCTCGCTGTCACGCAACCCCCTGTTCCAGGTGATGCTCGCGCTACAGAACGTACCCGAGGCCGAATGGCAGCTCCCCGGCCTGCGAGTCACCCCGCTCCCGCCCGTGGCGGAGTTGCCGGCGCGGTTCGACCTCTCCGTGACGTTGGGTGAGCGGCGGGCTGCGGACGGCTCTCCGGCGGGTCTTGGGGGCGGGATCCTGTACGCGGCGGATCTCTTCGACGAATCGACCGTGCGGTCCCTCGGCGACCGTCTCGTACGGGTGCTGGAGCAGGTGGCCGCCGATCCGCAGGTGCGGCTGAGCGAGATCGACGTACTCGACGCGGATGAGCGGGCGCGGGTGGTGGGGGAGTGGAACGCCGACACCCGGCCGGTCGGGTCGGCCACGGTAGTGGAGGCCATCGCGGCGCAGGCAGTTCGGGCTCCGGAGGCGTGTGCGGTGCGGTGTGGGGCGGAGGCCGTCTCGTATGGGGAGTTGGATGCCCGGTCGAATCGGCTGGCCTGGTATTTGCGTCGTCGGGGTGTGCGTGGGGAGTGGCGGGTGGGTCTGCGGTTGCCGCGGGGTGTGGACATGGTGGTGTCGATGCTGGGGGTGTGGAAGGCCGGGGGTGCGTATGTGCCGTTGGATCCGGAGTATCCGGCGGACCGCTTGGAGTTCATGACGGTCGACAGCGGCGCGTCGGTGGTGATCGATTCGGAGTGGCTGGCCGAGGCGCGGGCGGCGGTCGCCGAGGAGTCCGGCCTACCGCTGGAAGCAGCCCTGGATCTCGATCAGTTGGCGTATGTGATCTACACCTCGGGGTCCACTGGGTGGCCGAAGGGTGTGGCGGTCTCGCATCGGGGTGTGGCCAATCTGGTTGAGGCGATGGGTTCGGTGCTGGGTGCGGGGCCGGGTGAGGTGACGTTGCAGTTCGCGTCGTTCAGCTTCGACGCTTCGGTGCTGGATGTGGCCGTGACGCTGGCGTCGGGTGGCACTCTGGCGATCGCCGCGAGTGAGGAGCGCACCGATCCGCAGGCCCTGGCTGAGATGATCCGCAGGGCCGGGGTGACGGTGGCCAGTGTGGTGCCGTCGCTGTTGTCCGTGCTCGATCCGAAGACGGTCCCGGGGGTACGGAACTGGGTGCTGGGTGCCGAGCGCCTGACCGCGGATCTCGCCGCCAAGTGGCGTGCCCAGGCGGGGCTGTGGAACACCTATGGGCCGACCGAGGCGACCGTGATGACTACGGCTGTGGCGCTTGAGGAGGGCATCAGCGCGGACGATCAGCCGCCGGCGATCGGCCGCCCGTTGCCCAACACCCGGGTCTACGTCCTGGACGACTTCCTGCGCCCGGTGCCGATCGGCGCCACCGGCGAGGTGTATCTGGCCGGTCCGGGTCTGGCCCGCGGCTACCTGGGCCGCCGGGAGCTGACCGCGGAACGGTTCGTGGCCTGCCCGTACGCCGAGGGCGGGCGGATGTACCGCACCGGTGACCTGGCGAAGTGGAGTGGCGACGGGCTGCTGCACTTCCAGGGCCGCGCGGATGAGCAGGTGAAGATCCGCGGCTTCCGCATCGAACTCGGCGAGATCGAGTCGGTCCTCGCCGCCCACCCCGATGTCGCCCAGGCCACCGTCATCGCCCGCGACGACCGCATAGCCGCCTACACCGTGTCCCAGGCGCAGCTGGACCCCGCCGCCCTACGCGAGTTCACCGCCACCCGCCTCCCCGACTACATGGTCCCGGCCACCATCACGATCCTGGACACCCTGCCCCTCACCCCCAACGGCAAGATCGACAAAGCAGCCCTCCCCACCCCCGAAACCGCCAACGGCCA
Organism: Streptomyces sp. NPDC050619; assembly: GCF_040654815.1. Classification (NCBI taxonomy): domain Bacteria; kingdom Bacillati; phylum Actinomycetota; class Actinomycetes; order Kitasatosporales; family Streptomycetaceae; genus Streptomyces; species Streptomyces sp. NPDC050619. The sequence goes on from NZ_JBFAIR010000088.1 coordinate 11,250, forward strand.
CGGACGGGCACCATCCACCCCCGTCGAGGAAATCCTCTGCACCCTCTTCGCCGACGTCCTCGGCATCGGCGAGGTCCGTATCGATGACGACTTCTTCCAGCTGGGCGGGGACTCACTGCTCGGCATGCGGCTCGTCGCCCGGATCCGCGCGGCGTTCGACACGGAGCTGAGTATCCGCGACGTCTTCGGCGCACCCACTGTGGCCGGGATCGGCCGGTTGCTCGGCGACGCCGCAGCCGAGAACCGGGTGGCGCTGCGGCCGCAGCCGCGGCCCGGCGACGTGCCACTGTCGTTCGGCCAGCAGCGCATGTGGTTCCTGAGCCGGATGGACGGTGTGGACTCGGAGGCGGCGGGGGCGTACAACCTGCCGCTGGCGCTGCGGATGGAGGGTGAGCTGGATCTGCAGGCGCTGGAGGCGGCGCTCGGCGATGTCGCGGACCGGCACGAGAGCCTGCGCACCGTCTACCCCGACCGGGAGGGCAAGCCCCGCCAGGACGTACTGGCCGGACGTGATGCCCATCCACGGCTGGCCGTCGTGGACACCGAGGAGTCCCGCCTCGACGAGACTCTGGCCGGGCTCAGCGGCCGTGGCTTCGACTTGAGTGTGGAGTTGCCGTGGCGGGTGTCGTTGCTGCGGGTGGCGCCGGGGGAGTTTGTGCTGCTGTTGGTGGTGCATCACATTGCTTCGGACGGTTGGTCGATGGGGGTGCTGGCGCGGGATCTGCGGGCGGCGTACGAGGCGCGGTGCGAGGGTCGGGCGCCGGGATGGGTGCCGTTGCCGGTGCA
>NZ_JBFAIR010000089.1:0-9529 GCF_040654815.1 Streptomyces sp. NPDC050619
CCGTGCGCCTCCACCGCATCCACATCCGCCGCCGACAACCGCGCATTCGCCAACGCCGCACGGATCACCCGCTCCTGCGACGGACCGTTCGGCGCGGTGAGCTGGCTGCTGGCGCCGTCCTGGTTGACCGCCGAACCCCGCACCACCGCAAGCACCTTGTGACCGTTGCGCTCCGCGTCCGACAACCGCTCAAGCACCAGCAGACCCACACCCTCGGCCCAGCCCGTGCCATCCGCCGACGCCGCAAACGCCTTGCACCGGCCGTCCGGCGACAGACCCCGCTGACGGCTGAACTCGATGAAGGTGCCGGGCGTGGCCATGACCGTGACGCCACCCGCCAGGGCGAGCGTGCACTCTCCCTGGCGCAGCGCTTGCGCCGCCAGGTGCAGCGCCACCAGCGAGGACGAGCACGCCGTGTCGATCGTCACCGCGGGACCTTCGAGACCGAAGGTGTAGGCGAGACGACCCGAGGCGATGCTGCCGGTGCTGCCGGTGAGCATGTAACCCTCGAAGCCCTCGGGGGCGTTCGGCACCCGGGAGCCGTAGTCGTCGTACATGACACCGGCGAAGACGCCGGTGCGGCTGCCGCGCAGCGCGGCGGGGTCGATACCGGCCCGCTCGAAGGCCTCCCAGGCGGTCTCGAGGAGCAGCCGCTGCTGGGGATCGACAGTGGTCGCTTCGCGGGGGCTGATGCCGAAGAAGGAGGCGTCGAAACGGTCCGCCTCGTACAGGAAGCCGCCTTCACGGGTGTACGAGGTTCCGAGGTGGTCGGGGTCCGGGTCGTAGAGGTTCTCCAGGTCCCAGCCGCGTCCCTCGGGGAAGGGGCCGACGGCGTCGCCGCCGGTGCTGAGCAACTCCCAGAGGTCCTCGGGGGATGTGACGCCGCCCGGCAGTCGGCAGGCCATGCTCACGATGGCGATCGGCTCGTGGGCGCGGTCTTCCAGATCCTGCACCCGCTGCCGGCTCTCGCGCAGATCGATCGTCGCCCGCTTGAGGTAGTCGCGAAGTTTCTGCTCGTTGTCCATGCCTACCTGCCGAGTTCGTTGTCGAGAGTTGCGAAGAGTTCGTCGTCGGTCGCCAGGCCGATGTCGTCGCCGGCGGGGGCGCCGTCCACCGTCCGGAGCAGTCCGCGCAGCCGCGCGGCGACCTCGGCACCCGGGCCCTCGCCGTCCGGCGAACCGGCGGCCGAGAGTGCGGCGTCCAGAGCGTCGAGGGCGGCCTGAACGGGGTCCGTCGGCTCGCCGATCAGCTCGCCCCGGAGGAATTCCGCGAGGTTCGCGGTGGTCGGGTGGTCGAAGACGAGGGTGCTGGGCAGCCGCAGTCCGGTGGCCGTGTTGAGGCGGTTGCGGAGTTCGACCGCGGTGAGGGAGTCGAAGCCCAGGTCGAGGAGTCCGCGTTGGGCATCGATGCGCTGTGGCTCGGGGTGGGCCAGGACCAGGCCGACTTGTTCGCGTACGTAGTCGAGCAGGAGCCGCTGCTGCTCCGGCTCGGCGAGCCCGGCCAGGCGCCGCGTCAGCGGAACCTCCGCCGTAGGTCCGGCGCGCCGCTCGGTGCGCACCAGGCCCCGGTAGATGTCCGGCAGTGCCTCGCCCTGGCCGCGCAGTGCCGCGAGGTCGAGTGCCACGGGCACCAGGACCGGCCGGTCAGCGGCCTCGCCGCCCTCCGGTGTACCGGTGGTGAGGGCCGCGTCGAAGGCCGCGAGTGCCTGCTCGGTGGGCATCGGCAGGACGCCGCCCCGGGCAAGGCGGGCGCGGTCGGCCTGGTCGAGTGCGTTCGCCATGCCGTCCTGCCACATGCCCCAGGCCAGGGAGGTGGCGGTCAGCCCCGCGGCGCGCCGGTGCTCGGCCAGTGCGTCCAGGAACGTGTTGCCCGCCGCGTAGTTGGCCTGTCCGGCGTTGCCCAGCAGGCCGGCGACGGAGGAGAAGAGGACGAAGTTCGACAGCTGTGCGGCGGCGGTGAGTTCGTGCAGGTTCCAGGCCGCCCGCACCTTCGGCCGCAGTACCCGGGCCAGGCTCTCGGGGCTCAGGGACGCCAGCGTGACGTCCTCGACCACGCCGGCGGCGTGGACGACCGCGGTGAGCGGATGCTCGTCCGGTATCGAGGCGAGCAGCGCGGCGAGCGCGTCGCGATCGGCCGCGTCGCAGGTCGCGACCCGTACCTGCGCGCCGAGTTCCGTCAGCTCGGCGATCAGTTCGTCGCCGCCGCCGCTCCTGCTGGTCAGCAGCAGGTGGCGGGCGCCGTGGACGGTCACCAGATGCCGGGCGACGATCGTGCCGAGTGCGCCGGTTCCGCCAGTGATGAGCACGGTGCGCTCGGGGTCGAACTCGGCCTTCCCGCCCGGTACTTGGATCTTCGTCAGCCGCGGTACATGTGCCTTGCCCTCGTTCAGGGTGAGGTGCGGGCGCGGGTCGGCCAGGGCTGCGGCCAGCAGGTCACGGCTGCCGGGGTGGCCGTCCGTGATGACGTGCTGGAAGCGTCCGGGGTGTTCGGACTGTGCGGCCCGCAGGAGCCCGGACAGTGCGCTGTGCGCCAGCTCCGCGGAGCTGACCACGGCGAGGCGCGAGGCGGCCGGGGCGTCGGCGTCGAGCCACTGCCGCAGCACCGTGAGGACCTCTTCGGTGACCTGGCCCGTCTCCTCCGGGGCGGCGGGGCGTACCGGCAGGACGACCACATCGGGCGCGGCCGCGGCGCCGTCGGCGGCCAGGGCGGCGAGGTCGGGATAGTGGTCCGCACCGGCGAGGAGATCCTGCGGGCCGAGGACGGCCACGGTGCCGGGTGCCTCGGCCGTGAGCCCCACGGCGACCCGGTCCACGCCGTACAGCAGGTTCGCGGAGCCGCGGCCCGCAAGGAGCGTCCGCACGGGTACGGCCCGCAGTGCGAGGGCCTCGACCGTGGCGAGGACGGTGCCCGACGTGTCGGCGACGGTGACCGCGACGGTCCCGTCCTCGCCGGGCGTGAGCCGGATCCGCAGGGTGCCGCTCCCCTGGCCGTTCAGCCGGACCCCCGCGAAGGAGAAGGGCAGCCGGAGTTCGGTCGACTCCTCGATGAGCAGCGCGTGCAGCGCGGCGTCGAAGAGCGCCGGGTGGAGGGTGAACCCGCCGGAGTCGACCGGGGAGTCCACCTCGGCGTAGATCTCGTCGTCTGCCTTCCAGGCCGCCCGCAGCCCCTGGAAGGCAGGGCCGTAGCCGTACCCCTGCCCGGCCAGACGGTCGTACAGGTCCGCCACCGGCTGGGGCTCGGCGCCGGCGGGCGGCCAGTCGGCGAGCGCCGGGTCGGTCAGCTCGGTCGGCGGGGAGTCGGTGGCGGCGGCCACGGTACCGGTGGCGTGCTTGTTCCAGACCGCGCCGTCCTGGTCCGCGCGCGAGTGCACGGAGACCGCGCGCAGGCCGTCCTCGTCCGGGCTGCCGACGGTGATCTGCAGCTGGAGCGCGCCGCTGTCGGGAAGGATCAGGGGTGCCTGGAGGGTGAGTTCCTCCAGGCGTTCGCAGCCGAGGGCGTTACCTGCGTGCACGGCCAGCTCCACCAGGGCGGTGCCGGGCACCAGGACGGTTCCGGCCACGGCGTGATCGGCGAGCCATGGGTGGGTGCGCACCGAGATCCGGCCGGTGAACAGAGCCCCGTCGGAGTCGGCGAGCGCCACCGCGGCGCCGAGCAGCGGATGCCCCGCGCTGTCGAGGCCGGCCGAACCGACGTCACCGGCACCGGAGCCCTCGGTGAGCCAATAGCGCTGCCGCTGGAACGGATAGGTCGGCAGGTTCACGCTCCCCGCGGTCCGCCCGCCGAACAGCGCGCGCCAGTCGACCGGGACGCCCCGCACGTACGCCTGGGCCACGGCGGTGGCGATGGTGTGCGGTTCGGGGCGGCCCGCACGCAGCACCGGGACGAGGAGTGCCCCCTCGTCGAGGATGTCCTGCCCCAGCGCGCTCAGCACACCGTCGGGGCCGATCTCCACGTACGTCCGTACGCCTTCGACGTGCAGGGTGCGCACCGCGTCGAGGAAGCGCACCGGTCGGCGGACGTGCCGGACCCAGTACTGAGGCGTGGTCAGTTCCGCGGCGTCGGCCCGCTCTCCGGTCAGGGTGGAGACGATCGGGATGGTGGGCTCGGCAAAGCTGACGTTCTCGGCGACCGTGCGGAAGTTCTCCAGCATGGCGTCCATGTGCGGGGAGTGGAAGGCGTGGCTGACGCGCAGCCGCTTGGTCTTCCGCCCCTGGGCGGTCAGTTCGGCGCCGATCTTCTCGATGGTCTCCGCGTCTCCGGAGAGCACCACGGAGGTGGGGCCGTTGACGGCGGCGATGCCCACGCTGTTCTCGCGTCCGGCGAGCAGCGGAAGGACTTCCTCCTCGGTGCTCTGCACCGCGAGCATCGCGCCACCGGCCGGCAGTGCCTGCATCAGGCGGCCGCGGGCGGCGACCAGTTGTGCCGCGTCCGCCAGCGTGAGGACACCGGCCACATGCGCGGCGGCCAGTTCGCCGATGGAGTGACCGGCCAGGAAGTCCGGCCGCAGACCCCATTCCTCCAGCAGTCGGTAGAGCGCGACCTCAGTGGCGAAGAGCGCCGCCTGAGTGCAGCCGGTCTGGTCGAGGAGCGCGGCGTCCGTACCGAAGAGAACCTCGCGCACGGGCCGCTCGAGCCACCGGTCGAGCTCGTCGCAGGCGGCGTCCAGGGCCCGCGCGTAGGCCGGGTACGTCTCGTACAACTCCCGTCCCATCCCGAGCCGTTGGCTGCCCTGTCCGGTGAACAGGAAGGCCGTGCGGCCCTCTACCGGGGTGCCGCGCACGGGCAGCGCGGCGAGCTGGGCGACCGCCTCGTCCGCGGTCGCCGCCAATACCACGGCGCGATGCGGCAGTTCGGCGCGACCGAAAGCCAGGGTCGCTCCGACCGATGCCAGGTCCTCGTGTCCGGCGAGAGCCGAGCCCAGCTGGTCGGCCTGGGCCACCAGGGCGGCCTCGGTGTGCGCGGCGAGCATCAGCGGCACCACGGGCATCGGCTCGGCCGCCGGGGTGGGCTCGGCGGCGGGCGGCTGCTCCACGATGACGTGGGCATTGGTGCCGCTGATGCCGAAGGAGGAGACGGCGGCCCGGCGCGGACGGTTCAGCTCCGGCCACTCCCGGGCTTCGGTGAGCAGCTCGACCGCTCCGGCCGACCAGTCGACGTGGGGGCTGGGTTCGCCGATGTGCAGGCTCTTGGGAAGCACACCGTGCTGGACCGCCTGGATCATCTTGATCACACCTGCCACACCGGCCGCGGCCTGGGCATGGCCGATGTTGGACTTCAGGGAGCCCATCAGCAGGGGCGTCGCCCGTTCCTGTCCGTACGTGGCGAGCACGGCCTGCGCCTCGATCGGGTCGCCCAGGGTGGTGCCCGTGCCGTGTGCCTCCAGCGCGTCGATGTCCCCGGTGGACAGGCCCGCGTTGGTCAGTGCCTGGCGGATCACCCGCTCCTGGGAGGGGCCGTTGGGAGCGGTGAGGCCGTTGCTGGCGCCGTCCTGGTTGACGGCGGTGCTCCGGATCACGCCGAGGATCCGCCGGCCGTTGCGCTCGGCGTCCGAGAGCCGTTCGAGGAGGAGGACACCGGCGCCTTCCGCCCAGGCGGCCCCGTCCGCGTCGGCGGAGAAGGACTTGCACCGTCCGTCGGGGGCGAGGCCACGCTGGCGGCTGAACTCGACGAACAGCGTCGGGGCGGCAAGCACGGTCACGCCGCCGGCCAGCGCGAGGGAGCATTCTCCGCTCCTCAACGCCTGCGCTGCCAGGTGGATCGAGACCAGCGACGAGGAGCAGGCGGTGTCCACGGTGATCGCGGGGCCCTGCAGCCCGAAGGTGTAGGCGACCCGGCCGGAGGCGACACTGACGGTACTGCCGACGGACAGATAGCCCTCCAGAGCCTGAGAGGCGACCTTGAGCCGCGCCGCGTAGTCGTTCGCCATCACACCGGCGAAGACTCCGGTCTGGCTGCCCTTGAGCGAGGTCGGGTCGATCCCGGCCCGCTCGAAGGCCTCCCAGCAGACCTCGAGCAGCAGACGCTGCTGCGGGTCGATCGCGGTGGCCTCGCGGGCGCTGACGCCGAAGAGTTCGGGGTCGAACTCCGGTGCGTCGTAGAGGAATCCACCATGCCGGGTGTACGAGGTGCCGGCGTGGTCCGGGTCGGCGTGGTACAGGCTGTCGAGGTCCCAACCGCGGTCGTCCGGGAAGGGGCCGATCGCGTCCCGCTCGTCGAGGAGCAACTGCCACAGGTCCTCGGGGGAGTTGGCCGCCCCTGGGTAGCGGCAGGCCATCGCGACGACGGCGATCGGCTCGTCGGTGGAGGTGCCGACCGGTTCGGCCACGGCCACCGCGGCGCCGGCGGCGGCGTCGGCGTCGGCGTCGGTGCCGAGCAGTTCGGTACGCAGATACCCGGCCAGCTCGGCCGTGCTCGGGTAGTCGAAGACCAGCGTCGCCGGAAGTCGCAGACCGCTGGCCGCGTTGAGCCGGTTGCGCAGTTCCACGGCCTTGAGCGAGTCGAAGCCCAGCTCGTTGAACGCCCGGCCGGGCGCGACCTGTTCGGAGTCGTCGTGTCCGAGTACGACGGCCACGACCGAGCGTACGAACTCGAGCAGGGTGCGGTCCTGGTCCTCGGGAGCCAGGGCCGACAGGCGTTCCGCAAGGGAGGTGCCGACGGCGCGTTCGCCGGTGGCGGCGGGCCGGGCGCCGCGTACGAGACCGCCGAAGAGCGCGGGCAGCATGCCGTCCGCGGCCTGGGCACGCAGTCCGGTGTAGTCGAGCATCGCGGGCACGAGCACCGGCCGCCCGGTCGCCATCGCGGTGTCGAACAGCGCGAGTCCCTCCTCGCTGCCGATCGGCGCGATGCCGTCACGGGACAGGCGGGCCAGATCGGCCTGGGTCAAGTGCCCGGTCATCCCGCTGCCCTCGGCCCACAGGCCCCAGGCGAGGGAGGTGCCCGGCAGGCCCTGGGCGTGACGGTGGAGGGCGAGTGCGTCCAGGTAGGCATTGGCCGCCGCGTAGTTGGCCTGCCCCACGCCGCCGACGGTGCCGGCCAGCGAGGAGAACAGCACGAAGGCGTCGAGGTCCAGGTCCGCGGTGAGCTCGTGCAGATGCCGGGCGGCGTCGACCTTGGGGCGAAGGACCGTGTCGAGCTGTGCGGGGGTCAGGGACCGCACCGTGCCGTCGTCGAGGACGCCGGCGGTGTGGATGACCGCGGTCAGCGGGTGCTCGGCGGGAACCGCGGCGAGCATCGCGGCGACGGCCTCGCGGTCGCCCGTGTCGCAGGCCACCACGGTCACGTCCACACCGTGTGCGGTGAGTTCGGCCTCGAGCTCCAGGATGCCCGCAGCCGCGCGGCCGCGGCGGCTGGCGAGGAGCAGGTGCCGGGCACCGTGTTCGGCGACCAGGTGCCGGGCGAACAGCTGCCCCAGGGTTCCGGTGGCGCCGGTGATCAGTACGGTGCCCTCGGGGTTCAGGTCCGGGACGGCGCTGCCGGAGCCGGTGGACCGTGCGAGCCGGGGTACGAGCACCGAGCCGTCGCGGAGGCTCACCTGTGCCTCCGGCACGGCAAGGGCACGGCCCAGTTCGGTCGCCGCCACGTCCGGGTCCGCCAGATCAAGGAGTCCGAACCGGTCCGGGTGCTCGGCGATCGCGGTCCGTATCAGCCCCCACACCGGGGCCGATGCGAGTCCTTCCGCGCTGTGTGCGGTGGTCGCGTCGCGGGTGACGAAGACCAGTCGCGAGCCGGCGAACCGCTCGTCGGCGAGCCACTCCTGGGCGCACCGCAGTGCACGGTGCGCCGCGGCACGCGGACCCTCGTCGCCGAAGAAGGGCACCAGGACCAGCGGCGGCGTTCCGACGATCCCGGCGAGGTCGGAGTAGCTGCCCAGTGGGGCGGGCAGTCCGGGCGCGGACGCGTCGAGCACGGCCCATTCGGTGACGGCGGTGGTGTCCGGCGCCGCCGTCCACTCGACCTCGTACACCGGCCTGCGTGGCGTGCCGGCGGCGGACAGCCGGCCGGCGTCGACGGCCCGCAGGCTCAGCGCGTCCACCGACAGGATCGGCGCACCGTCGGCGTCGGCGACGGCGAGCCTGCTGCCGTCCCGGCCGGCGGGGGTGATCCGCACCCGCAGCACGGTGGCGTTGCCGGCGTGCAGACGGACACCGGTCCAGGCGAACGGCAGCACCAGGCGGTCGTCCTCGGCGAGCGCCAGCGGGTGCAGCGCGGCGTCGAGGAGCGCCGGGTGTATGCCGAACTCGCCAGGGGGGATGTCCTTCGGCAGGGCGACCTCGGCGTACAGGTCCGCGCCGCTGCGCCACAGGGCACGCAGGCCCTGGAAGACGGGGCCGTACTCGAAGCCGCGTTCGGCGAGCGTTTCGTACGCGGCGGAGAGGTCGACGGACTCCGCGTCGGCCGGCGGCCAGGCCCCGGTGGCCGGTTCGGGCGTGCTGTCGTCGGCCTGGCCCAGTACGCCGGTGGCGTGCAGGGTCCACGGGTGGACCGGCTCGTCGTCGGATCCTGGCTCCGGCCGGGAGTGGACCGTCAGGGCGCGGCGACTGTCTTCGTCGAGGGCTTCGACGACGATCTGGAGCTGCACTCCTTGGCGCCCGTTCAGCACCAGCGGTGCTTGCAGGGTGAGTTCGTCGATCTGGTCGAGCCCGGTGTGGTCGCCCGCCCGTATGGCGAGGTCCACGAACGCCGTGCCGGGCAGCAGCACCGCGCCGGACACGGCGTGGTCGGCCAGCCAGGGCTGCGTGCTCAGGGAGATGCGGCTGCTCAGAACGAGCTTGTCCTCGTCGGCGAGCCACAGCGCGGCACCGATGAGCGGGTGTTGCTCGGTGGCCATGCCGAGTCCGCCCGCGTCCCCGGCGAGGGTCTCGCCCTCGAGCCAGTGCCGTCGGCGCTGGAAGGGGTAGGTGGGCAGCTCGACCGCTGCGCCCGGCCCGCCGAGGACGGCGGTCCAGTCGACGGGTGCGCCCCAGACGTGCGCCTGTGCCGCGGAGGCGAGGAAGTCGTCGAGCCCGCCCTCGTCACGGTGGAGCGAAGGGAGGGTGACTGTGGCGTCGTACTCGGTGGTGTCAATGGTCTCCTGGAGCGCAACGGTCAGGATGGGATGGGCACTTGCCTCGATGAAGATGCGGTGCCCCTGCTCCAGGAGGGTCCGGGTGGCGTCCTCCAGGCGGACGGTCTGGCGCAGGTTGGTGAACCAGTAGGCGGCGTCGAGCTCTTCACCGCTGAGCGGCTCGCCGGTGACGGTGGACAGGAAGGGGACCTGCACGGCGCGCGGCGTGAGGGAGGACAGGGCATCCAGGAGTTCGTCCCGCAGCTCTTCGACGTGCGCGGAGTGCGAGGCGTAGTCCACCGGGATCCGCTTGGCGCGGATGGACCGGGACTTGCAGTCGGCCAGGAGCTCATCGAGGGCGTCCACGCTGCCCGCCACTACGACGGAGCGGGGCCCGTTGTTGGCGGCGATGTCGATGGCGCCGTCGTATCCCGCGATGAGTTCCCCGACCTCGGCAGCCGACAACGCCACCGAGACCATGCCACC
>NZ_JBFAIR010000090.1:0-9290 GCF_040654815.1 Streptomyces sp. NPDC050619
GTTCAGAGGTGTAGACTTCATATCTATACCGCGCGGCAAGCCGCGCGGTAGTGACGGCTCCGCTGACGCTCCGCAAGATTCCCGCGCAAGCGCGGGAATCGAATTCCGCATGCGGAATTCTGAGTGCGTGTCAATTCGCGCAAGCGCGAATTGATGGAATCCCGCAAGCGGGATTCCTGTTGGCTGGTAGCAAGGGGTGGGTGCATCGCGCGCGGGACTGTGTAGGGCTTGGGATTCCCAGTCACCACCCCGGTAACGGATGTGACGGGTGGTCGGCCTGACGGGTGCCGGCCTCGTCGTAGTGACGGGTTCCGCTGCGCTCCACCCTGAACCCCTCCCCCACTGTCTAGCCTGTCCCGACATGTTCGCCAATGGCCTGTCAGCATACAGGGCAGCCAGCCGTTCGTGGGTGAGATTTAGTCACTGTTCCACCCTCGGGTGCAAAGTTGGTGTGCGGGTGATGCATCACGAGTAATGACTGTGTAGAGTCTGGGGTCAGATGCTACACCCTACCGTTGCGCACCTTGCGCCTTGGATTCCATTTGTTATTACGCGCCGCATTCCGCGAAAGAGAGAGCACGGGGCATGGCCGTAAAGTTGCGTGATCACCAGGGCGAGGCCGTTGCCGCCATTGTGCGGGGTCTTGACGTTCCGCCGGGTGGTATTCCCTGGAATGGTCTTCGTGGGCAGGTGCACGCGGCGTGTGGCACGGGGAAGACCGTCATGGCTGCCGCGTCGGCGAAGCGGCTTGTGCCCAGGGGGCGTGTGCTCGTGCTGGTGCCGACACTGGATCTGCTGGCGCAGACGGTGAGGGCGTGGCACGAGGCCGGTCACAAGGGGCCGGCGGTTGCGGTGTGTTCGCTTCAGGACGATCCGGGGCTGTGGTCGTTGAAGGTGCGCTCCACGACGAACCCGATCCAGTTGGCGCTGTGGCACGGGCAGGGGCCGGTGACGATCTACGCGACGTACGCCAGCTTGGGTGTCCTGGCGGAGGCGTTCGAGGGTGTCTACGGTCAGAAGCTTGATCCAGTAGACCTCGCGGTGGTTGATGAGGCGCACCGGACAAGTGGGTCGATGGGTAAGGCGTGGGCGGACATCCATGACCAGAGCGTCATCCCGGCGTACCGGCGGCTGTACCTGACGGCGACGCCGCGGATCTGGGAGGAGCGGCTGGACCGGGAGGTTGCCGAGGGGGTGCGGGATCCGCTGCCGCGGGAGATGGCGGCGTCCATGGATGACGAGAAGGTCTTCGGGCCCGTCCTGTACAAGCTTTCGCTCGCCTCTGCCGTCTCCCGGGGCTTGTTGGCGAGGTACCAGATCATCGTCCTGGAGTTGAAGGACCCGGTCGTCACCCCTGAGCGGCTGATGGGCGAGGAGCGGCGCAGCGAGGAGGTGCGGGGTCAGCGGCTCGGGGCGCTGCAGGCCGCGTTGCTGCACACGATGGCGCAGCACGACCTGTCGACGTGCATCACCTTCCACCACCGCACCATCGAGGCGCAGGCGTATGCGGAGGGCCTGGAGCGGGTCGCGGCGAAGCTGCACGCTGATCAGCCCGAGACGTACCCGGCTCGGATCTGGGCTGACTGGCTGTGCGGCGAGCACGTCCCCGAACGTCGGCGGGAGGTCCTGGGTTCGTTCGGGTCGACGGCGCAGCGGGCCGTGCTCTCGAACTGCCGGGTCCTGGGCGAGGGCGTCGACATCCGCGCGGTGGATTCAGTCGCCCTGTTGGACCCGAAGGGAGCGCCGCACGACATCGTCCAGGCCATCGGGCGGGCACTCCGGCAGAAGCCGGGGCAAGGGAAATTGGCCTCTTTGATCGTGCCGGTATTTCTCCAGCCGGGAGAGCAGCCGGAGGACATGTTCACCTCCGGCTCCTACCGGCCCCTGGTGAAAGTCCTGGAAGGGCTGCGGGCCCACGATGAAGAGGCCGTGGAATTGCTCGCTATCCCCCAGGAGCCGCAGAAGGACGTCGCGCAGCCGTCCGTGAACATCGGTGTCGCACCAGAAGACGGCGAGGAAGAATCACGCCTGCTGCTCCGTTTCGCCGCCCCCAGGGATCCCGTGATGGTCGCCGACTGGGTCTCCTTCAACGTGATCGACACCGAACGCCAGGACTGGGCTCGCAGCTGGGCGAAGCTGAAGACGTACGTCGAACGGGTCGGGAACGCCCGCGTGCCCTACGGACACCGCGAGGGCGCCACACCACTTGGACAATGGGTCGCAGAACAACGACGCGCCTACACAGCCGGACAGATGACCGGCCAACGCGCACGGCGACTCGAACAACTCGGCATGGTCTGGTCCCTGACAGATGAACGCTTCCAGGAGAACCTGGAAGCCGCCAAGGCCTACTACGACCAGCACTGGACACTCTGCGCTCCCAGGTCCGCAGCGATGCTGGACAGGCCGTTGGGGATGTGGCTCGCGAATTTGCGGCGGCCCGGTGCACTGGATGACCACCCCGAGTGGAAGACCGCGCTGGAAGCCGTGGACAAGGACTGGAACCCGTCCTGGCCGGCGGACTGGCAGCGGCACTACGCCGCACTACGCGAGCTGGTGGCCGAAGAAGAGGGCCAGGCGGACGTCCTGCCCGGCCTCACGGTCCACGGCATGGACATCGGGAAGTGGCTGGCCCGGCAGCGGAAACCGGAGGCCTGGCAGGCCCTTCACGACGGGCAGCGCGAGCGCCTGGAGCAGCTCGGCATCACGCCGCTCGCCCCGGAGCAGAAGGCGTCCGCGAAGCCGTCCACGGCGCCCGTGAGCGCCTTCGAGAAGGGCGTTGCGGCCCTGGCGCAGTACAAGGCCCGTACGGGCTCGGTGACCGTCCCCAGAACCCACGTAGAGACGGTCGAGGTCGACGGCCAAGAGCACCCCGTCAAGCTCGGAGTGTGGATCATGAATCAGAAGGGACGCCGCGCCAAGCTCACCGCCGACAAACTCGCCGCGCTCGCCGCGCTGGGATTGGAATGGGCCCGGGAGGGTTAAGGGGTGGGCTAGGTTAAGGAGTGGGCTAAGTTTTTGGTTAAGCAGTATCGGGTTATTGACGTGAAGGTGCAGGTAATGGCATCTGAGGAAGAGCTGTTCGCGTCCGTCGACGCTCTGTTGAACGAGGAGCCGCACCTCCCGCCTCCGGCGGAGCGTGCCCGGCTGCGCGAGGCTGCCGGCATCACCCAGGCCCGCCTCGCCACCGCGTTGAAGACGACGACCCAGTCGGTGAAGAACTGGGAGAACGGCCGCAGCGAGCCGAAGTCGCCGCGGCTGGATGCCTACCAGCGGCTGCTGAACGGGTGGGCGGCGAAGTATCCCGCCCCCGGTGCAGCCCCGGCAGCCGCGACGGCACCGGCAGCGGCGTCCGGTGAACCGGCCGCGTCCGAGGTGAAGACCGCAGACGCCCCGCAGGCTCCTACCGTTCCAGCCACGGGGCGGGGCCGGGCCCGTCCCGCCACCCCGCCGGCCGCGGCATCGCGCCGTCCGGCCGCGAAGAAAGCGGCTCAGCCCGCAGCCGATCCGCGCTTCCCGCACGGCCCGCTCGCGGTGCTGGACGGCGACGGCTGCGCGTACGGCACGGGCGGCATCGTGCTCGACTGCCCCGCGACCACGGTGGTGGAACTGGTGGAGTGGACGCTGCGCGAGTCCGGCCTCGGTGCGCCGCGCCTGCACCGCAACGGCAAGGACAGTGACCCCCTCATCGTCCTCACCGCCGCAGCCGCCGTGAAGCTCGGACTGCCCGAGCGCCTGGAAGGACACGAGCAGCGCCGCTCCCTGCGCCTCCCGGAGGGTCATCCGGTGGTCAAGCAGGTGGTGAAGGCGAAGTGGCGGCTCACCCAGCGCGGGTTCGGCCCATGGGCAAGGATCTACCGCAAGCTCCAGGGGCGCGAGCGGCAGTGCGTGCAGCTCGCGGTCCTGTCCTGGGACGCCCTCGATGAGCGGTCCTGGCCCGGCGTGAGCGAGATGGAGCCGGCCGACGTCGCCCGCGTCCTCGGTGTGTACGCGACTCGGGTCATCACCCCGCGCGGCTCCACCGCAGTGTCCGGGCTGGAGCTGATGACCGCGCTGCGCCCGCCCACCCGCGCCGTACGGGACGAAGCGAGCGGGAACTGGGTGTCCGCCTACAACCCGGGCTCGCTCGGGACGGAGCCGATGGACCCCGCGCCGCCGGAGGCCACCCCCGAGCACCCCGTCGTCGTGAAGTCCGGCTGGACCGGCGGTTTCCTCAACGAGGAGGCGTACCAGTGGGCGCGGCCGGTGGACCTGCTCAGCGATGAGGAGTGCACGCTGCCCTTCGCGGTCGGCCTGGATCTGAACACGGCGTTTCTCGCCGCCGCGGCCCGCCTGGTGGTCGGGCTGTCGGAGCCCGACCACTTCCACGCCCCGGCCTTCAACCCGAAGATCCCCGGTTCCTGGCTGGTCGATCTGTCCCACGTCGAGGTGGACCCGCGTCTGCCGTCGCCGTTCACCCCGGACGGCACCCGGCCGACAGGACCGGCCTGGTACCAGACGCACACCGTCGCCTACGCCCAGGAGCTCGGCTACAACGTCCAGCCCCTGGAGGGGTACCTGCGCCGGGAGACGGGCGCGTACCTGGACCCGTGGCACGACCGCCTCAAGACCGCCTACGTCGACACCCTCGCCGACCTCGGCGTCACCCGGGACCTTAACGACCGGGCCTTCCTCGCCGCGATGGAGCGGCACAAGGACGTCGACCCGGCGATGGCGGCCGTCCTCGCCGCCATCAAGGCCACCGTCAAGGGCGGCATCGGCAAGCTGCGCGAGCGCCCCCAGGGCAGGAAGTACAAGGAGGGCGAGCGGTGGCCGGCCCTTCAGCGGCCGACCTGGCGCCCCGACATCCGCGCCGCCGTCATCTCCAAAGCCCGCATCAACATGCACCGCAAACTGCGCAACATGGCGGCGATGACGGGCCTGTACCCGCTGGCCGTGCTCTCCGACTGCGTCGTCTACCCCTCGCCCGGGGAGAGCCCACTGGACTTCCTGCCCTACGCCGCCTCCGGCAAGCCCCAGCCCGGCGGGTTCCGCCTCGGACCCACGCCCGGCCTGGCGAAGCTCGAGGGCGTCCAGTCGATGCTCTGGGCCGTCGACCTGATGGAACAGGGCTACAACCCCGCCCGCCACATCAAAGGCGGCGACGCCGTCCTGGACGAAGGCGAGTAGGCGCTGTGGGAGAGATCGACGACGCCATCGAACGGGCCGACCGGGAGAGCTTCACCCGCCAGCCGCCCAAGACGCTCCAGGCGCGCATCAACTTCCTGATGAAGCAGCTCAAGACGACCAAAGCCGTTGCCCAGGAGATCGGGGTCAGCCAGCGGTCGGTGGAGCGCTACCGCAAGGGCGAACGCAAGCACCCGCCCCAGGCCATCGCCGAACGGATCGACGCCGCCGTACGGCAGCGGTGGCAGCCCCAGGTCCGTAGACGCCGCCGGAAGCAAGCCGCCACCACCGGCATCACGGTGGAGACGAGGGCCCGGTTCGGCTACACCGCACCGATCGGCACCACCGACGACGGAAGATTCCGGCGCCTGACGGTGCACCTCCCTCCGGCCTACGCACAACGCCTGTTCAACGCTCGTGACGCCGGAGCCAGCGACCAGCAGATGCGCCAGATCATCGCCGAAGGATTCAAAGAGATCTACTTCCAGGACAGCGGAGCCCGCGCCATGGGACTCTCCGACGTCACCCTCAACGACATCGACTACCTCGACCTCGACTACTGACCTTTCACGGAGCTCGACCGGGCCGTTGGGCAGCGGCTGTCCAACTCCGCCGGCCCGGCGCCCTCGGCGGCCACCCCGACTGGGGGACGGCGTTGCCAGTCTCCGGGTCGATCTCCTCGAGCGCGGCCGTGGGGCGGAACGACGGGGGCGTTGACCGCAGCGGCGAAGTGCTGAGCCAACTGACGCACGGGCTCGTCGTTCGTGGTGGTCGTGGTGTTCCTGAACCATCTCCTCCTGGGGAGGCGTTGAGTGGTGGCTGACTGGGCGCGTCCGTTGTGGACTCCAGATATCCGGCTCGGGCCTTTACTGATCTGCTTCGCTGGTTGTGCGGGTAGGCCGCACCACCCGATGACCGCCGGCCCTTTGTGTGCGCGAGCAGGCGCAGAACGGGGTCGGCGGACGAGCGGCTGCTGCCTGCAGGTTGGGCGGTCCCCGTCCCAGCTGAAGGCCGATCGGCAGGCGTTGGCGAGCAGCCCTGAACCGCAGCTCACGGTGACTGGTGGCACGGATAATGGGCCGTTATCCACAGTGACCGTCACGGAACGTACAAGCGCCGGTTTTCGCTCCAGGTTCCCTCAACCCTAAGGAGACTCCGCAACAGTGACCACACCACAGACTTTCAAGGGTTATTCCGCCGTCGCCACGCTCTACCCGGATCGCGTCGAGATCCGCCGCAACCGGTTCGCGAAGCTGGCAGGACATAAGGACTCCACCACCTACCTCGCCGACGTGCTCAAGCCGCACGGGAAACCACCAACACGCCTTGTCAACGGCTATGTGCATCTGGCGACCGAGAGTGACCCGCCCCATCTGCGCACAGCCACCCTCGAGGTGTCCAAGACGTGGATGGGCAACGAACGCAGCCTCTTGTTCACTTGGAACCAGCGGGACACTCAAACCAAGTTTCTGGCCGCGGTGCTCGCCACGTGGCGCCAGACGTATCACGGTCGAGAAGGGTGACCTGCGGCCAGAGCGAGCAGGCTTCAGCGGCAGACCGATCACACACCGTATAGGCGCACGATCTGACGCCGATGTTCCTCAACCCCCGTTTCCTGGCCGACCGGCGTTGGGACTGGTGGGCTCGCATGTTGCGGTGTCGCGTATTCGCGAGCAGCTCGACGCACTGAGGTGAGTGATTGCTTGGTGATCGTGGCGGCACGCGCGCAACTACCAGAGCCAGCGGTCGAGGAACTCGGCCCAGATGAACCCGTTGTAGCCGTCGAAGGCAGGTGGATCGATCTTCTTGAGTTCGTCAGCGAGCAAGCTGAGCTCGGCCAGGGCTTCGTCCTCGCGGTCATCCGGGTCGCTGAGGATCTCGGATTCGCTGACGTGCAGGCCGTAGTGGTGCAGGGTTCGCAGCCACAGGTCGATGGAGGAGTTGGCGAACCATGCCTCGCCTTGCGGAAGGACGTAGTGGACCGTGCCTGTCCCGGGTTCGACGCCGAACGACCATTCCATGCCGGGCACGAGGTCGCCATGGCGGTTCTGGGTGAGCCGGTAGAGCGACCTGCCGTCTGACGTCTGGAGTACTGGAGCTGCTTCCACCTGGAACGATATGTACTCGATCAACTGATCAACGATGGGGATCCCGACATTAACCAGTAGTGCCTTCTGATCCTCGGGGATCTGCCAGCCCGACACGACTGCCGAGTCTGCCCTTGTAACGTTCCCGGCGCCGGCCCAGGCGGTGAGCTCGTCAAACGTTGTCATGTGAGAGTCCTTCCGCGGCTGGCTGCGATGCGGACCCTATCGAGCAAGGCTGACAGACACGCGGCCCCATCGGGGACGACACACTCCTCAGTGGTCGCCGGGGGCGTATCGGCTCCAGGTTCCGCCGGGGCCTCGGTGACCAGGCGGGTAGTGGTCTTGTCGTGATAGCCGAGTGGAGCCTACGAACCGCTAAACGGTGGCTGTGCTGCGGGCCGGTGCGTTTAGGTGGTGCTCAACCCCATTGCGCGGCGCGCCCCCTTCACAGTGCGGGCGGTGGGCGCGATGAAGGCGTGCAGCAGTTGCAGCGCGCCGTCGCACTGGACGCCGACGGCTGCGAGGTCGCGGTGCCGACGTCCGCGGGTGCCCCGGCCGGAGGGGTCGACGAGGTCGAGTTCGTGGACGACCTCGTGTCGGGCGTTGAAGAACGGCTGGTGGCTCTTGAGTATCTGATCGTCGAGGGCGGGCTCCTGCTTCAAGCCGAGGGCGTTGCGGCAGCGGATGAGGTCGGTACCACCCTGGATGCTGGAGCCAGCCAGGTCCTCAACGTAAAGATCGATCAGAGCGGAGCGTGGGTCGATGTTGACGACGGCCTGCTTGGTGGCCTTGGTCATGTCGCCAGCGAGTCGGTTGGCCATGAAGTGGGCGACGAAGGCGCCATGTGCGTCGCCGGTCGTGGAGAGCAGGGTGTGCAGGGAATCTCGCAGCAGGGCGCGCAGGCAGGCGTCGATACCGGCCGCGGTGAAGACGATGGCGGCTCGGGCCTGGTCGCGGTGGGTCTCGGAGACGGCGCCGCGCATATCGTCCTGACCAGCGCGCAGTTCGTTGAGGGTGGTGAACAGCCCGCCCACGGACTTATGGGTGGCCACCAGATGGGCCCAGCTTCGCTCGACCTCTGGTGGGCAGCCGTGGGGCTTGCGGGGAAGGTCGCTCAAATCGACGAGGGTCAGTCTCGACAACGTCTCTCCTTGGCCGTGTCCGCGAGGTGCCCGCGGCTTTAATGACCATTATCGGGAGGACGACTTCAGACCAGCCCCGCCGCAGGCGCCCCACTTGCCGCGTCAGCCCTCCGGGGCAATGCGGAGGGCTGAGGCGAGGTACTTACTTCAGCTTGCCCGGAGAGGGGTTGTACGGGAAAACTGCAGCGCAGCGGGCTCGGCCCGTTCGCGTTTCCGCAGATGTCTCTGCGGCGGTGTGTCCGATCGCCGATCCGATTGTCCCGGGCAGGTGTGCCGTCTGGGTCATGAGGCGGGCAGCTCGCGCGGCGGCTTTTTCCGACCCGGTAGTCCGTCCAGGGAATCGATTTCGATGATGGTCCCGGATGCCTCGTCGGCGAGTTCCGGTTCGCCGCGGTTCAGCTTCGACTTGAGGGTCGCGAAGCCCTTCCTGACGTACGGGGCGGCTTTGACCGCCGCGGCGGTCACCGCGATGCCCACCGCGGCGGCGCCAGCCATGGCCAGCTTGAGCATCGCCTCCGCCTCAGCCTGCGTGCGCCTGACCCTGGCATCGGCGAGGGCATCGGCCTCGGCCCGGGTGAGCAGGTCGTCGTCGGCCGGGAAGAGCACGCTGTGGCCGGCGAGATGGTTGTCTTCGTCCCGCAGGAGGCTGCTGCGCCCGCCAGGCGTGGTGCTCGACTGCGAGAGACGGGTGTCGGCCGGGTACTCGACGATCATCTTCTCCCGGACCATCGCGGGCCCGTCTTCAGTGGTCATGGGGCAACTGTAGGGACCGGGGCGGCCGTCGGGAGGCGTAACGCCTGAGACGCTGTTGTCTTTTCGATCTTGAGGGATGCGCGTCGAACGGGAGTCCCGATCGGGTGGTCGCGGGGTGTTGGGCGCATACGGACAGGGCCTC
>NZ_JBFAIR010000091.1:0-9095 GCF_040654815.1 Streptomyces sp. NPDC050619
CGCGGCCGGACTCACCCCGGCCGAGACGAGGGTGGCGGAACGCGCGGCACGCGGTCTCAGCAATAAGGAGATCGCGGAGGAACTCGAAACGAGTCTACGAGCCGTGGAAAGACACCTCACGAGCTCTTATCGCAAATTCTGCATTACCGGCCGGGAGCAACTGACCGAGGCCATGGGTATGGACGAAACCCGCTAGTCCGTCCGGAACGGATCGTACCCATGCCGCCGAGCTGCGAAGAGTTTCGTTCTTTGCGTTCACGGCGTACGCGCAAACCAAAATCCGCAGATTCTCCACAACCTCCGCAGTCGCACATTCCCACGACTCGCTCCTTGCCCCGACACCGCTGCTGACGTGCGCAATCCCTTGCCTGGGCGTCACCTGGACGTCACATTCGCAGGTTACCGAACGGTACTCAAAAAGCACCTGCATACGGGACCGCAATGCGCACCGAACCACCGCCTGCGGGCACCGCAGTCTTAGCGGTAATAGGGCCCGGAGAACCCCGTTTGCCTTGACATGTATTTTCATTTGATGGCAATGTCATGGGGGAAAGAACACTCCCCGCTTTGGGATGCACCACTGGTCATGAGCGCTGAGAGAGAGTGGCCCACCCCCCATGAAGAATGCAGCCCTGGACCCCGCAGAGATCCTCCCCGACGCATCGCAGAACTGGTCTCTGGAACCGTATCGCGACAGTTATTTGGCGCTTTTCGAGCAGTCCCTGTTCTGCATAGCGAATCTTGATCTGGAATTCCGGATCATGGAGGCAAACCGGTCCTTCGCCCGCCAATTCGATTGGAGCCAAGGGCAGGGCACGGGAAGAGATTTCTGTGAACTCCTCCACCCCAGTGTGCAGGGCAAGCTGAAGAACGAGCTGATCCGGCTGGCGGACGGTCAGAGCCCGCGGTTCGCCGACCACTTGGTGGCGGTGGGCGCGCAGGACGCCGTGTTCCGCGGAGAGATGACCGGAATAGCCGTACGGAGTGGGGTCGGCCGGGTCGACCGCATCCTGGTGCTGGTCGACCCGGAGGAATCCGCGAACGGTCCGCAGATCGCCCATGCGCGGCGCAAACTGTTCAGTCCGATGCACGCCCGCATTCTGGAAGGAGTGGCATCGGGTGAGTCGACCGTCCAGCTGGCCACGAAACTCTTCCTCAGCCGCGGCGGAGTCGAATACCACGTCTCCTCGCTGCTGCGGAAGATGAAGGTGACCAACCGGCCGGCGCTGATATCGAAGAGCTATTCCCTGGGTGTCTTCGCCGTCGGTCAGTGGCCACCACGCGTGCGCCCGGAGTTCGTGTCCGACTGACCGCAAGTGTCTGAAGGTCTCTCAGGCCCCGCCGTTCCCCGTGGTGGGGCCTTCGGGTTTTCGCGGCGGTGCCTCCGAAAGCTTTTCAGTCCCCGGCCGCGCGGGCGCCGTCGAGCTCCTCGCCGATCTCGGCGTACACGTCGTTCAGGTGCCCGGTGAGGAAGAAGTGGCCGCCGGGGAAGACGCGCACGCGGAAGGCGCCCTCGGTGTGGTCCCGCCAGGCCTCCGCCTCCGCCAGGGTCGTGCGCGGGTCGGCGTCACCCGTCAGTACCGTCAGGGCCGCGCGCACCCGGCGCTCGGGCGGGCAGGTGTAGGTCTCGATGGCCCGGTAGTCGCCCCTGATCGCGGGCAGCGCCATCCGCAGCAGCTCGTCGTTGCCGAACACGGCCGCGTCGGTGCCGTTGAGCAGCCGCAGCTCGGTGATCACCCCGGCGTCGTCCTTCTGGTGCACCCGCTCGGCCCGGTGTGTGGACGGGGCGCGCCGGCCCGAGGCGACGATCGCACGCGGCGGGTTGGCGCCGAGTTCCTCGAGCCGCAGCGCCGTCTCGAAGGCCAGGACGGCGCCCATGCTGTGACCGAAGAACACAGTGGGCTTCTCGCTCAGCCCACGGATCTCCTCGCACAGCAGATCCGCCAGCTTCCCGATGTCCTCGACGCACGGCTCCATGCGCCGGTCCTGGCGCCCCGGGTACTGGAGCGCGACCACGTCGACCTCGGGGGCGAAGCGCACCGACACCGGGTGGAAGAAGCTGGCCGAACCGCCCGCGTGCGGAAAGCAGACGAGCCGTACGGCGCTGCCGGCCGTGGGGTGGTAGCGGCGGATCCACGCCGTGGTGGCGTCGTCGGCGATACGCGACATGGGCGTCCCTTTCCAGAGGCTTTCATCGGTGCGGGGCGGCAACCGGCCCGCCGTCACCGCTCATTGAACGCGACGCGCCACCCGTAAAACCCTAAACTTCCCGCACGACAGGGCTGGCGGCCGGACGAACGCGCAGAGCGTCAGCTGACGGGTCCGCGTTCGGCGGCGAGGACCGCCGCGAGTTCCCGGCGCCCTCGGATGCCGAGCTTGCGGTACACGCTCGTGAGGTGGAACTCCACGGTGCGCTGGGTGAGGAACAGGGCCTCGGCGATCTCCCGGTTGGTGGCGCCGGCGGCGGCCCGCTCGGCGACCTGCCGTTCGCTTCCGCTCAGCGCGTCGGTGGGTGACTCGGTGCCGTGCCGCAGCCGTCCACCGGCCGCGCCGAGCGCGGGCACGGCCTGGTCGAGGAGTTGCCGGTCGCCGCACAGTACGGCGATGTCGATGGAGCGGCGCAGCCGTTCGCGCGCGCTCTCGGCGTCGCCGCGCTCCAGCAGCCGCCGGCCGAGCAGGTACTCGGCGCGGGCATGTTCCAGACGGCCGGGGGTGGCTTCCAGGAGGCGGGCGGCCTCGGCCAGTTCGTCGATGCCGCTGTCGTCGGGAGTGAGGACACCGCGAGCCAGGGCCAGCATGCCCTGCGCCCGGGGCGTGCCCCAGCGCCGCACGGCGGGCGCCACACGGTCGACGACGTCCTGCCCCTCGCCGTGGCGGCCCAGGTCGGCGAGCACCTGCGCGGCGTCGTACCACCAGGGGGCCAGGACTGGATTGCCGATGCCCGCCTCGGCGAGGCTGTCACCGCACCGCAGGAGAGGGCCGAGGGCTCCCTCCAGGTCGCCGAGCGCGGCACGGACCCGGGCCCGGCTCATCAGGTAGGTGTGCGACACCAGCGTGAACTGGTCCAGGCGGGGCCGCTGGATCAGGTCGAGCACGTCCTCGGCGCGGCGCGCGTCGCCATGGTGGACCAGAGCCACTGCGAGGGTGCAGTACGGGCTGACGGCGTTCTTGACGTACAGGTCGCGGTGGACGAGATGGAAGGCGAGCTGCGCGTCCGCCAGGGCCCGCGCGATGTTGCCGGCCCACATGTGCATCCGGGCGCGGGTGGTGGAGGCGAGGGCGCTGTTCCAGGCCTGGCCGTGTCTCTGGGCGTGCTCGAGCAGGGCGGTGAGCCCGACCTCGACGGGCTCGATCTCGTCGGCGAGGTACAGGGTGAAGCTCGAGCCGAAGGCGCCCCAGCCGCCCAGTGAGACGTCTCCGACCCGCAGGACCTGCTCGGCGGCGGGGACCAGCTCGGCGGCGGGGCGACCCTCCAACGTGCCGAGCACGCACAGCATGCCCAGCAGCAGACGTTCCTCGGCGGTCTCACCGGGCGGCGGCACGTAGTCGCGGAACCGCTCGCTGACGCGGCGCACATTGGACTTCTCATCGAGCCCGGAGAGGAGCGCCATCGCCTCGAGGAGGGTGCGCATCGCCTGTTCGTCCGGGGAGTGGCCGAGCTCGGACTCCACCATGGGCAGCGTTTCGCCGACCAGCTCGAAGGCGCGCAGCGAGTTCTCGGCTCCGAGCGAGGTGATGACGTACTGCAGGACGAGGCGGCAGCGGACGCGCGGGTCGGTGGCGAGGGACAGTGCGTGTTCCAGCCGACTGAGCGCGGTGGCGTGGTCAGTGTGGGCGAGGACCCGGGCCGAGTCGGACAGCAGCTCGATGTCGTCGACGTGGTGCCGCAGGGCGCGGGAGAGGTACTGGCCCGCAGTGGCGGGGGCGCCCCGCTGCTCGGCGCCGTGAGCGGCGGAGCGCAGGACGGTGACCATCCAGGGCTCGGGCACCTCGGGCAGGTGCATCAGCTGGACGGCGACCTGTTCGGTGGGGCAGCCCGAGTCGTTGAGCAGGCGTGCGGCGCGCTCGCGCAGCGCGAGGCGTTCCTCGGCCGGCGTCGCGTCGAGCACGGCCTGGCGCATGAGGTCGTGGCGGTAGGCGAGGGAGTCGGTGCGCAGCAGTCCGGCGGCGCGCAGGGCGTCGACGGCACCGGCGGCGGGACCGGGGGTGGTGCCGGCGAGCGCGGCGACGGCTTCGATGTCGTCGGACTCCAGGACCGCGAGCGCCTTCGCGACGGCGAGCCGGTCGGGGCCGAGCCGGTCGAGGTGGAAGCGGGCGACGGCGCCGTGCCCGAGGCCGTCCCGCAGCGCGTCGGCGTCAAGTCCGGCGTCCGGGGCCCGTTCCCTCAGCTCGCGGACGACGAGCTGGACCAGGAACGGGGTGCCGCCGGTGAGCTCCATGCAGCGTCCGACGACGGACGCGTCGGGCGTGACGGCGAGAGCCGCGGCGAGCATGGCCCGCACGGCGTCGTCGGTGAGCGGCTCGACGTCGACGGTGAGACAGCAGGCGGCGTCGGCCATCTCGTCCAGCACCTCGGGGTGCGCGTGCTCGACCCCGGTACGCAGTGTCAGGAGCAGGGCGAGGGGCAGGCCCTCGGCCCGGCGCAGCAGGAAGCCGAGCCAGCGCAGCGAAGCCTCGTCGCACCACTGGAGGTCGTCGACGGCGAGGATCAGGCCTTGCTCGGCGGCCACGGAGGCGGTGAGCCAGTACAGGCCGTGCATGACGCCGTACATGTCGGCCGGCCGGCCGTCGGAGGCCCCGTCCGTGAGAGCTGGCAGGGCGAGTGCGGCGCTGCCCGCGAGCAGCGGATGGCGCGCGGGGTCGCCGTCGGTGAGGCCGAGCGGGGTGAACAGTTCGCGTACGGCGTCGTAGGCGGCGCCGCCGCTCTCCTGGCATTTGACGGTGAGGACGCGGGCGCCGGCGCCCATTTCAGCGAGCGCGGCGGACATCAGCCGGGTCTTGCCCATGCCCGCGGGTCCGCGAAGCAGGACCGCATGTCCGTCGCCCGTGCCGTGGAAGTGCTCGCGGATCAGGGCGAGTTCCAGGTCTCGGCCGACGAGCGCAGATTCGTCTGCGGCCTTCGGGGCGGGGGTAAAGGCCACCGTTTCTCCTGTACCTGCCCCGCCACGCAAAGGAGTTGGCGGAATGCACGAATCGAACAACCCTTTCTTGTCTGATCATACGCACAACCAACCGGGGAGACCCTCGGTCGTGCGCGATCCGATCGCGAGCGCATCGCAGCGGCCTTCACGCGTTCACGATCGCCAACACGCGACGGTTCTTTGAGCCTCGCCGCCGGTCAGCGCGCCCACGGCGGCAACCCGATGCCGTTCGGTCCGTGTCCGCCGCGGAGAAGGCGAGGAGGGCTCACCTCTAGATGTGGCGCACTCCACATGGCGGGTTTCGCCGGCCGACGCCGAACTCTGGGGAATTCGTCAGCACCGGGGCGGCAGGCTTGGATCCATGGCGTACACACCACAGTTGCCAGCACTCGACACCGACGCACACCCCGTCTTATCTCCCAGCCCGCTACGGACGCTGCGGGACGAGGCGGCCGTCTGCCGGGTGCTGACGCCGGCCGGACACGAGGCGTGGCTCGTCACCCGGCACGCCGAGACGAAGGCACTCCTGCACGACGAGCGGCTGGGCCGCTTCCACCCCGCCACCGCCACGGCGCCCAAGTACGTCGACAGCCCGCTCGTGGAGATGCTGATCATCGACGACGCCGACTCGGCACGGGAGATGCACCGCCAGGTCCGCGCCTTGCTCGGACCGCAGTTCGCCGCCCGCCGTATGCAGGCACTGAGGCCGCGCGTGGCTGCGGCGGCGCGGGTGCTCGCCGGGGACTTCGCGGACCGCGGACAACCCGCCGATCTGCAGCGGCACTTCGCGCTGCCGTACTCGCTGGGCATTCTGCACGAGCTGATCGGCGTGCCCGCCGAGGAGCGCGAGAGTGCGGCACGACTGCTGGCCGACATCGGCCGGGTCGGGGCGGACGGGGCGGCCGCGCCGGGGCCGGGCCCCCTGTTCGCGCTGTTCGGCGCGGTCGCCGAGGCCAAGTGGGCCGCACCCCAGGACGATGTCCTGTCCCGGCTCGTCGCCGCCGGCGTCCCCACGGAGCGGGCCGCCGCGCTAGCCGCGACGCTGCTGATGGCGGGCCTGGAGAGCGTGGCGAGCTTCATCACCCTGGGCGTCGTACTGCTCACCCGCCACCCGGAGCGGCTGCGGTCCGCGCTCGACGATCCGGAGGCGATGGCGGCGCTGGTGGAGGAGATTCTGCGCAACGGCAAGCAGTCCGGCTCGGTTCTGCCTCGTTACGCCGCCGCCGACATCGAGATCAGCGGGGTGACGATCCGGGCCGGCGACCTGGTGTTGCTGGACTTCGCGCTGGCCAACCACGACGAGCGCGTCTTCGAGCGAGCCGAGGAGTTCGATCCGTGCCGTACGCCCAACCCGCATCTGTCGTTCGGCCACGGGATCTGGCACTGCCTCGGCGCGTCGCTCGCCCGTATCGAGCTGGCGGAGGCCTTCGGCGCACTGTTCGGGCGCATGCCGGGGCTGCGGCCGGCGGTTCCGGACGAGCGGCTCGTCACCAGCGCCGGGCGGCTCGTCGGCGGGCCCGCAGAGCTGCCGGTGCGTTGGTAGCGGGGCGGTACCGGCATGGTGCCGGACCGTGTACCGGGGCGGTCCCGGCAAAGTGCCGGATCGTGTACCGGGGCGTCGGATCGCGTGCCAGGACTAGGGATTTGCCCGCCGCAGGCGCCCCATTCTTCGTCTCGCACCGGGGTCCGGATGTTCCGGTGCACCTCCCGGTGAGAGGGGACGCCACGTGACAGCGACAGACATGAGGGACGACGCCGAACGGCAGGTCGACTTCCCGTTCCGCCGGCCCGGCGAGCCCT
Organism: Streptomyces sp. NPDC050619; assembly: GCF_040654815.1. Taxonomy (NCBI): domain Bacteria; kingdom Bacillati; phylum Actinomycetota; class Actinomycetes; order Kitasatosporales; family Streptomycetaceae; genus Streptomyces; species Streptomyces sp. NPDC050619. The sequence continues at coordinate 6,942 of NZ_JBFAIR010000091.1, forward strand.
TCCCTCCGCCCGGTTACGCCGAGATACGCGAGCGGGACGGGCTGGTGTGGTCGATGATGCCGGGTGGCCAGCGGGTCTGGCTGCTGACCCGGTTCGAGGATGTGCGTCAGGCCCTGCTCCACCCGTCCCTGAGCTCGGACTCCCGCAACGAGGGGTTCCCCACGCCGGGCCGTACGGGCGGACCGCCCGCGCAGACCCAGATTCCCGGCTGGTTCGCGACCCTCGACCCGCCCGAGCACGACCGCTACCGCAAGATCCTGCTGCAGGACTTCACCGCACGGCGGATGAAGGAGCTGCGCCCCCGGATCCAGAAGGTCGTCGAGGACCGCGTGGAGTCGCTGGCCGCCAAGGGCAGCCCGGCCGATCTGGTCGCCGACTACGCGGTGCCCATTCCGTCGCTGGTGATCTGCGAGCTGCTGGGCGTCCCCAACGCCGACCGGGCGTTCTTCGAGTCCCGTATCTCGGTGCTGGTCACGCTGGCCGCCACCGACGAGGAACGGGACAAGGCGACGACCGAACTCCTGCGCTACCTGAGCCGGATGGTCACCATCAAGCGGCACCGGCCCGGCGACGACCTGATCAGCACCATGATCGCCTCCGGCGAGCTGGCGCCGATGGAGGTCGGCGGAGCCGCCCTGCTGCTGCTCATCGCGGGCCAGGAGACCACCGCCAACAACATCGCCCTGGGCGCGGTCCCCCTCATGACGCATCCGGAGTGGATCGGTGACCCCGGGATCGTGGACGAGTTGCTGCGGTTCTACTCCGTCGCCGATCTGGTGCCGCTGCGGGTCGCCGTGGCGGACGTGGAGATCGGCGGCCGGCTCATCAGGGCGGGCGAGGGCGTGGCACCGCTGGTGGCCGCCGCCAACTACGACGACGGCAAGTTCGCCTGTCCGCACGCCTTCGACCCGGGCCGCTCGGCGCAGGGCCACGTCGCCTTCGGACACGGGCGGCACAAGTGCCTGGGCCAGCATCTCGTGCGGGTGGAGATGGAACTGGCCTACCGGGTTCTCTTCGAGCGACTGCCCGGCATCCGGCTCGACTGTGCCGTCGAGGAGCTGCGCCACAAGGACGACGGCGTGCTGTACGGGCTCGCCGAACTACCGGTGCGCTGGTGACCGACCCGCTGCCCGCCCGCATCGCCGACCCGGACCGACAGCGCCAGGATGCCGACCCGAACCGACAGAACCAGGATTCCGCATGCCCGCAGATCTGACCCGGCTTCCCGCCACCGCCCCGGTGTCCGACGTCACCGCCGTCCTGGAGAGCGACGGCGGTGTGATCGTCGAGGACCTCGTCGACGAGACCGCCCTGAAGGGTCTGTGGGACGACCTCGGTCCCGCACTCGACGCCACCGGCTACGGAGACAGTTCCTTCACCGGCCAGCGCACCAAGCGGCTCAGCTCACTGTTCGCCCGCTCCCGGCACATGGAGCGGATCGCGCTCAACCCGCTGTACCTGGGCGCCGCCCGGGACCTGATCGAGCGCCCCTCGACGAACTGGTTCGGCCGCACGCGCACCGATCTCGCCCCGAACGTGCAGGTCAGCATCACCCAGGCGATCCAGATCTGGCCCGGCGAGACCGCGCAGCCACCGCACCGCGACGACATCGCGCACCTGCTGCCCAGCCCCGGCCCGACGAACCGGGTGCAGATCATGGTGGCGATGAGCGAGTTCACCGAGGAGAACGGCGCGACGATCGTCCACCCGGGCAGCCACCTCTGGGAGGCCGAGCGCGCGCCGCGCCCGGAGGAGGCGGTGCAGGCGGAGATGGAGCCGGGGTCCTGTCTGATCTGGGTGGGCGGTCTGTTCCACGGCGGCGGCGCCAACCTCGCCGACGACGCGCGCACGGGCCTCACGCTCGCGCTGGTGCGCGGCAATCTGCGCCAGGAGGAGAACCAGTACCTGGCCGTGCCCAAGGAGATCGTCCGCGAGTACCCGGAGGAGCTCCAGCGGCTGCTGGGCTGGGGCCTGTGCCCGCCGTTCCTCGGCTGGTACGAGCAGCAGGACCCGATCCGCCTGCTCGACGACTGACCGGAATCGCCCTACCGCGTCACCACGTCGAGGGGCGCCGCGCACACCGCGCGGCGGCCCACGACGTGTTCAGCGCTCCCCCCGCCACCCGTGGACCGCCCGCGCGGTGGGGTCGGCGTC
>NZ_JBFAIR010000092.1:0-8792 GCF_040654815.1 Streptomyces sp. NPDC050619
TGCGACCAGCGGCGGAACGACGTACCCACCGGGTCCAGGACCGGCTCCCGGCCGGCCGCCGCCGCCTCGCAGGCAGCCCGCAGATCCGGCAGCAGAATCCGCCACGACACCCCGTCCACCGCGAGGTGATGCGCGACGATCACCAGCCGGCCCACGGCATCCGGCCCGGCGTCCAGCCACACCACCTGCGCCATCACCCCGGCGCCCGGATCCAGCCGTTCGACGGCCGCCCGCGCCTGCGACCGGACCAGCTCGCTCAGCTCAGCATCCGCCGCGCCGGCCGCGGCCACCCGCGATACGAGCTCCGCGGCGTCGGTCGAACCCGGCTCCGGCACCACCAAGCGGGGCTCGCCGGTCACCAGCCGTGCCCGGAGCATGTCGTGTGCGTCCAGCACGGCGGCCACGCCGGCGGTCAACGCCTCCAGACCCAGCTTCGGGGGCGCACCCATGACCATCCACTGCGCGAAGCCCGGTCGCGTGACCGACTCCCCGAGCGACCACATCACCGGCGTGAAGGCGACCTCACCCACCCCGGACACGTCCACCGCCGTCGCCCCGCCATCCGCCGCGGCGACGACTCGCGCCAGACCGGCCGGGGTCCGCTCCTCGAAGACCTGCCGCGGCGACACCGCCCAACCCGCCCGCCGCACCCGCGACGCCAACTGCATCGACATGATCGAATCGCCACCGAGCTGGAAGAAGTCGTCATCCACCCCGACCTCGCCCGCGCCCAGCACCTCGGCGAACAGGCCGCACAACGCCTCCTCCACCGGCGACGACGGCGCCCGGCTCGCCTGGCGTACGACATCGGGCGCGGGCAACGCCGCCTTGTCGACCTTGCCGTTGGGCGTCAGCGGCAACTCGTCCAACACCACCACCACGGCCGGGACCATGTACTCAGGCAGCCGGGCGGCCGCGGACTCGCTGACGGCGGCGCCGTCCAGTTCCGCGCCCGCGGTACGGACGACGTACCCGACCAGCCGCTCGCCATCCGCCGCCACCAGCGCCTGGGCCACCCCCGGATGCGCGGCGAGGGCCGACTCCACCTCGCCCGGCTCGATGCGGAAGCCGCGGATCTTCAGCTGCGTGTCCGCCCGCCCCTGGAAGAGCAGTTGGCCGTCGGAGGTCCATTGCGCCCGGTCGCCCGAGCGGTACATCCGCCCGCCTGCGACGTACGGGCAGGCCACGAATCGCTCCGCCGTCAGCCCCGGCCGCCCGACGTAGCCGCGGGCCAGGCCCGGGCCGGCCAAGTACAGCTCGCCCGTGACGCCGGCGGGCACCGGCTGCAGGAAGCCGTCGAGCACGAAGGCCCGGGTGTTCGTCATCGGGCGTCCGATCGGCACGGTGCCGGCGCCCGGCGTCAGCGGCCGGCTCATGGCCGCGCAGACCGTCGTCTCCGTCGGACCGTAGGCGTTCACCAGTCGCCGCCCGGAGGACCAGCGGTCAGCCACCGCCGGCGGGCAGGCCTCGCCGGCCACCGTCACGGTCTGCACCGTGTCCGGCAGCGACTCCGCCACCGCCAGCAGGCTGGGCGGCAGCGTTACGTGCGTGGTCCGGGTCCGTGCCAGGGCCTCGGCCACCGGAAGCTGCGGCGGCAGCTGTGCCGCGCCGGCCACCACCAGCGTCGCGCCGGACAGCAGCGCCATGCACAGCTCGGAGACAGCGGCGTCGAAGCTCAGCGAGGCGAACTGCAGCACCCGGGCGTCCGGTTGTACGGCGAACCGCTCGATCTGCGCCTGCGCCAGGTTGGCCAGCCCCGCGTGCGAGACCACCACGCCCTTGGGACGGCCGGTGGAGCCCGAGGTGTAGATGACATAGGCCGCGTGCTCCGGCCGCAGCGGCGCGCGGCGCTCCGCGTCCTCGATCGCGCCGGGCGCACCCGCCGCCACCGCCGCGGCCACGGCGGGCTCGTCCAGAACCAGGGCCCGGTCCGCGAACTCGTCCGGCAGCACGCCGCGCACCGCGGTGGAGCACAGCACCAGCGCCGGATCGGCGTCCCGCAGCATGAATTCCAGCCGCTGCCGCGGATACGCCGGGTCCACCGGTACGAAGGCGCCGCCCGCCATCGACACCGCCAGCAGCGCCACCACCGTCGGCATCGTTCGCTCCGCCAGCAGCGCGACCCGGACCTCCGGTCCGACGCCGGCGGCGATCAGCCTGCGGGCCAGCCGGCCGGCGTCGTCCTGCAGCTCGCGGTAGGTCTTGGTCCGCTCGTCCGGGTGTGACAGAGCCCGCTCGTCCCCGTGCGGCAGGGCCCGCTCGTCCCCGTGTGGCAGGGCCCGCTCGTCCCCGTGCGACAGTGCCGGCTCACCCAGTACGGAGCTGAGCGCCGCCGCGTCCGGGGTCCGCCGCACCTGGCGGGCGAACAGCTCGGGCAGCGGGGCGGCGGTCACCGGCGCAGCGGTGTCGGTGTCGTTCCAGTCCCGCAGCACCCTCGCCCGCCCGGCCGCGCCGAGGACGCCGATCCGGCCCACCGGCACGGTGGCGTCGGCGGCCAGCCGCTCCAGCACCTGCAGCAGGCAGGCCAGGTTCTCCGCCGCCCAGTCGCGGGGGAAGAGGTCCGGCCGGTAGACCACCTCTCCCGACAGCCGGTCGCCGGGCGCCATGATGAGGGCGAGGGAGTAGTGGCTCGCGTCCTGCGACTTGCCGTCCGGCCGCAGCGAGAGACCGCCCGCCGGGCTGGCGTCGGCGGCGGAGCGCGGGTAGTTCTCGTAGACCACCAGCGTGTCGAATTCCGCACCGGACCCGGCGAGTTTCTGGATCTCTGCCAGGCCCAGGTGATGGTGCCCCATCAGAGCGACCTGGCGCCGTTGCAGGTCCGCGAGCAGGTCCAGGGCCGGCTGCGCGGGGTCCAGGCGGGCCCGTACCGGGAGAGTGTTGATGAACAGCCCGACCGAGGCGTCCGCGCCCGGCACGTCGGCGGGCCGGCCGGCCACCGTGCTGCCGAACACCACGTCCTCGCGCCCGATGAGCCGGGCGAGCAGCATCGCCCAGGCGCCCTGCACGATCGTGTTCATCGTCAGGCCGCGAGTGCGGGCGAGTTCGGTGAGGTCACGGGTCAGTTCGGCGGAGCACTCGAACTCCAGCGGGATCGGGCGTGCCGCCGCGGTCGACCGGGCGGGCGCGACGCGGGAGGGCTCGTCGGCGCCGGCCAGCTCCGCTCGCCAGGCGGCCCGCGCGGCCGGCCGGTCCTGTCGGCCCAGCCAGGCCAGATACTCCCGGTAGGACGTCGCCGGCGGCAGCGCCGCCCGCCGCTCGCCCGCCGCCGCCTCGTACAACGCGCACAGCTCGTCGAAGAGGACCGGCAGCGACCAGCCGTCGACCACGACGTGGTGAGTGGTCACCACCATGCGGTGCCGCCGCTCGCCGAGCCGGATCAGCAGTACGCGCAACAGCGGCGCCCTGGTCAGGTCGAACCGCTCCGCCATCTCCGCCGCGCACAGCCGGCCGATCTCCGCGCGCGCCTGCGCCTCCGGCAGGCCGGACACATCGGCCGCGCGCCACGGCAGGGTGACGGCGTCGGCGATGACCTGCACCGCTGCTTCGTCGGAGGAACCCTGGTGAAAACTCGCCCGCAGGATGGGGTGCCGGTCCAGCACCCCCTGCCATGCCCCGCGCAGCCGTGCCGCGTCCAGCGGGCCGTCGAGCAGCAGGGCCCGCTGTCCCGCGTAGACGTCGGGCCCGTGGTCGTCAAAGGCGGCGTGGAAGAGCAGCCCTTCCTGCAGCGGGGACAGCGGCCATACGTCGGCCAGGTCCGGGACCGCCAGCTCCAGCTCCTCGACGCCGCGCTGGTTCAGGGGCAGTGGGAGAAGGGGGAAGTCGGTGGGGGTGTGGCCGCCGGCCGCCGGGTCGCTGGTGGTGTGTTCGGCGAGTCCGGTGAGCAGCGCCAGCCACTGGCGGCCGAGCTCGGTGGCCTCGACGTCGTCGAGCAGGCCGCCTGCCCAGGCCAGAGAGAGCGTCAGCTCTGGCCCGTGCGCGGTGTCCCGGACGACCGCGCCCACGTCCAGCGCGTGGGCGGCCGGAGCCTGCGGGTCGGCGGCACCGCCCGGGCCGGACTCACCGGCGGGCTCCCAGGCGGCCGCTTCGCCGGAGTTGAGGCCGACGGGGAAGCGGCCCAGGTAGTTGAAGCCGATCTGCGGTACGGGCAGCGCGGCGAGTGCCGGCGCCGCCTCGGGGTTGAGGTAGCGCAGGAGTTGGTAGCCGAGGCCATCGCCGGCCTTGGCCCGGGTCTGCTCCTTGACCGCCTTCAGCAGAGCGCCCGCCGCCGGACCGCCCGCCCTCGCCTCGGCAAGGTCCACGCCTCCGGACGCCACCCGGACCGGGTACACGCTGGTGAACCAGCCCACCGTGCGCGAGAGGTCCACCCCGTCGGCCAGTGCCTCCCGGCCGTGGCCCTCGATGTCGACGAGCACGCCGGTGGCGTACTCCGGCCGCCACCGCGCCACCGCGCCGGCCAGCGCCGCGAGCAGCACCTCGTGCACACCGCAGTGGAAGACCGCGGCGGTACGGGAGACAAGCGTCCGGGCCGCGGCGGCGGGCACGACCCACTCCTCGCGACGCAGGCCCGCCACCGTGTCCCGTACGGGATCCAGCGGCCGCCGGCCCAACAGCGGCTCGTCAACGGTCAGCAGCTCCTGCCAGGCCGGAAGTTCCGCCACCCGGTGCTCGCCGACGGCCTCGGCGGACAGCAGCTGCGACCAACGGCGGAACGACGTACCCACAGCTTGGAGTCGGGGCTCCTTGCCGGCAGCCACCGCTTCACAGGCGGCGCGCAGATCCGGCAGCAGAATCCGCCACGACACCCCGTCCACCGCGAGGTGATGTACGACGACCAGCAGGCGGCCCACCCGCTCCGGCCCGGCGTCCAGCCACACCACCTGCGCCATCACCCCGGCGCCCGGATCCAGCCGTTCGACGGCCGCCCGCGCCTGCGACCGGACCAGCTCGCTCAGCTCCGGGTCCTCGACACCGGTGGCATCGACGCGGGACACGAGCGTCGGTACGGCGATCGAGCCCGGCTCCGGCACCACCAGCTTCGACTCGGCGGCAAGCAGCCGGGCGCGGAGCATGTCGTGCGCGTCCAGTAGCGCGGCCACGCCGGCGCTCAGCGTCTCCAGTCCCAGCATCGGGGGCGCGCCGACGACCATCCACTGCGCGGACCCGGCGCCGGCCACGGACTCACCGAGCGACCACATCACCGGGGTGAAGGCGATCTCGCCCACGCCGGACGCGTCCGGCCCGGCCCCGGCTGCCGACTCCGCCGAACGGTCCGGCTCCACGACCCGCGCCAGACGGGCCGGAGTGCGCTCCTCGAACACCTGCCGTGGCGACACCACCCAGCCGGCCCGCCGCGCTTGCGACGCCAGCTGCATCGACATGATCGAGTCGCCGCCCAGCTGGAAGAAGTCGTCATCGATACGGACCTCGCCGATGCCGAGGACGTCGGCGAAGAGGGTGCAGAGGATTTCCTCGACGGGGGTGGATGGTGCCCGTCCGTGGCCGGTGGCGGTTTCGGGGGTGGGGAGGGCTGCTTTGTCGATCTTGCCGTTGGGGGTGAGGGGCAGGGTGTCCAGGATCGTGATGGTGGCCGGGACCATGTAGTCGGGGAGGCGGGTGGCGGTGAACTCGCGTAGGGCGGCGGGGTCCAGCTGCGCCTGGGACACGGTGTAGGCGGCTATGCGGTCGTCGCGGGCGATGACGGTGGCCTGGGCGACATCGGGGTGGGCGGCGAGGACCGTTTCGATCTCGCCGAGTTCGATGCGGAAGCCGCGGATCTTCACCTGCTCATCCGCGCGGCCCTGGAAGTGCAGCAGCCCGTCGCCACTCCACTTCGCCAGGTCACCGGTGCGGTACATGCGTGCACCCTCGGCGTACGGGCAGGCCACGAACCGTTCCGCGGTCAGCTCCCGACGGCCCAGGTAGCCGCGGGCCAGACCCGGACCGGCCAGATACACCTCGCCGATGGCGCCGATCGGCACCGGGCGCAGGAAGTCATCCAGGACGTAGACCCGGGTGTTGGGCAACGGACCGCCGATCGCCGGCGGCTGATCGTCCGGGCTGATGCCCTCCTCAAGCGCCACAGCCGTGGTCATGACGGTTGCTTCGGTGGGCCCGTAGGTGTTCCACAGCCCCGCCTGGGCACGCCACTTGGCGGCCAGGTCGGCGGTCAGGCGCTCGGCACCCAGCACCCAGTTCCGTACCCCCGGGACCGTCTTCGGATCGAGCACGGACAGCAGCGACGGCACCACACTGGCCACCGTCACGCCACTGTCCCGGATCATCCTCGACAGAGCCTGCGCGTCAGTACGCTCCTCACTCGCGGCAATCGCCAAAGTGCCACCCGACGCCAACGTCACGGTCACATCCAGCACCGAAGCGTCAAAGCTGAACGACGCGAACTGCAACGTCACCTCACCCGGCCCCGCACCCAGCACCGGACCCATCGCCTCAACCAGATTGGCCACACCCCGATGCGCGACAGCCACACCCTTCGGCCGCCCAGTGGACCCCGAGGTGTAGATCACATACGCCAACTGATCGGGATCTATCTCCACTTCGAGCGAGGCATCAGACTCCGAAGCAATCGCCGCCCGCGCCTCGGCCAGCCACTCCGAATCGATCACCACCGACGCGCCGCTGTCGACCGTCATGAACTCCAGGCGGTCCGCCGGATACTCCGGATCCAACGGCACATACGCACCCCCGGCCTTCCACACCGCCAGCATCGACACCACCATGTCCACACCCCGCGGCAACCGCAGACCCACCCGCGACTCCCCACGCACACCCCGACGACGCAAATACCAGGCCAGCCGATTCGACCAGACCTCCAACTCCCCATACGACACAACCTCGGAACCACACCGCACCGCGACCACACCCGGAGCCCCAACCGCCCGCGCCCCGATACGCTCCACCACCGTCTCCGACCCGACCGGCCGCGCCGTGGCATTCCACTCCCCCACCACCCGCGCCCACTCATCCGCAGCCAGCAGCTCGATCTCACTCACCCGCACCCGCGGATCCGCCGCCACCTGCTCCAACACCCGCACCAACCGGCGTACGATCCGCTCGGCCTCCCGCTCCTCGAACAGGTCGTGGCGATAGTCGAGCCGAAGCTTCAGTTCGGACGCGTCCACCCCAAGCGCCAGCGCGAAGTTCGTTGACTCCCGCATCCCCGCACCTGTCAGCCGGACGGAGTCGAGGGCGGCCGGCACCTCCGGGTCGCCGGGGAAGTTCTCGAATGCCAGCAGCGTGTCGAAGCTCGCGCCGGGACCCGCCAGCCGCTGGATCTCCGTAAGGCCCAGATGCTGGTGGTCCAGCAGCGCGGACTGCTCCGCCTGCACGGCGGCGAGCAGCTCCGCGACCGTCCGTGTGGCCTCGTACCGCACTCGAACCGGGACCGTGTTGATGAACAGTCCCAGCATGTCCTCCATGCCCGGCAGCTCCGCCGGCCGCCCCGCGACGGTGGCGCCGAAGACCACGTCCCTGCGGCCCGTCAAGCCACCGACGAGCAGCGCCCAGACAGCCTGCAGAACGGTGTTCAGGGTCACGTCCGCCTCGCGGGCGAGACGCTTCAGTTCCTGAACGAGCGGCGGGGCCAGCTCGGCGCCGACGTACGCGGTTTCGCCGGGCGATCGGGCCGGGTCGGCCGGGGCGACGAGGGTTGGCTCCTCAGCCCCGGACAGCGTTCGGCTCCAGGCCACTCGCGCGGCGTCCTTGTCCTGCCGCGCCAGCCAGCCCAGATACTCCCGGTACGGGGTAACCGCGGGCAGTCCCGCGCCGCTGCCGCCGGCCGCGTACGCGGTCCACACCTCCCGCAGCAGGATCGGCAGCGACCAGCCGTCCAGCACCAGGTGGTGCATGGTGATCACCAACCGGTAGCGGTTCTGGTCCAGTCTGATCAACAGCCCCTTCAGCAAGGGCGGCGTCCCCAGCTCGAATCGCTGTGCGCGCTCCTCGACCGCGATCCGCTCCGACCGCGCCCAGGCCGCCTGTCCCGGCTCGTCCGTCAGGTCCTCCTCGCGCCAGGGCAGCCGCACACCCTCGACGATCACCTGCAACGGCTGCTCGACCCCGGCCACCTGCCGGAAACCAGCCCGCAGACTCCCGTGCCGATCAAGCACCGCCTGCCACGACGCCCGCAACACCTCCGCCTCGAGCTGCCCCTCCAAGTCCAGGACCAACTGCTCCACATACACATCCGCCGAACCCTCGTCGAACAGCGCATGAAACAGCAGACCCTCCTGCAACGGCGAAACCGGCAACACCTCCACCAACCCAGAAACCGCCGCCTCCAACTCCTCCACCTGCGACTGCCCCAACGCCACCAACGGAAAATCCGACGGCGTAAAACCACCACCACCCGCGGCCACATGAGCCGCAAGCCCGGCCAGCATCTCTGCCCAGCCATCAACCAGCGCCTGCGCGGCGCCCGCGTCCAGCAGCCGCTCCGGCCAGGAGAGGCTCAGGGTGAGTTCCGGGCGGGCCTCGGCCAGGTCATGAACTGCGCCCATGAACTCCAGGGCGTGCAACACCGGGAAGTCGCCGCCGGCCCCGGCGCCGAGGTCGTCGTCGAGCAGCTGCCAGTCGTCGCCCGCAGGACTACTGAAGCGGCCCAGGTAGTTGAAGCCGACCTGCGCAGTCGGCAACGCCGCCAGCTCCGCCGCCGTATCCGCATTCAGATACCGGAGCATCCCGTAACCGAGACCGTCCCCAGGCACGGAGCGCACCTGCTCCTTCACCCGCTTGACGACCTCCCCGACCCCCACCGACCCACCCGCATCCAGCCG
>NZ_JBFAIR010000093.1:0-8620 GCF_040654815.1 Streptomyces sp. NPDC050619
GGTCACCCGGCTGGCCATCGCCCAGCTGCGCATGGAGAGCGCACGCTACCCCGACGACCAGCGCCTCACCGCTCTGGTCGAGGAACTCTCCGCCCACGACGCGCAGTTCCGGGACTGGTGGACCGCGCATGACGTCGCGATGCGGGGCAAGGGCATCAAGAAGCTTCGTCACCCCGTGGTGGGCGAGCTGACACTCGACTGGAACACGCTCACCTGCGGCACAGACCCCGACCAGCACATCATCGTGTGGAACGCCGAACCCGGGTCCCCGTCCCACGACGGACTGCGCCTCCTGGCCTCCTGGGCCGCAGACCAGAAACGGACGACGTCCGACACCGTCGCGTAAACCTCCCCGGGGATCAATGGGATCACCGGGATCACTGGGATCACTGGGGGAAAAGGACCATGGCCACGCCGGACAAGTCGGCGGCATCGCCGACTGCGACCGAATCCGAAGCCCTGACGCCGCCCATCGCGGGCCGGACGTCCATGCCCCGCGGACTGACCTTCCTGTTCGCGGTGGCGGGCGGCGCTGCCGTCGGGAACCTCTACTGGGCGCAGCCGCTTCTCGACTTCATCGCAAAGGACCTGCACGCCTCGACCGCGGCCGCGGGGTGGCTCGTCACGGCCACCCAGATCGGCTACGCCGCAGGCATCCTTCTTCTCGTGCCGCTGGGTGACGTACGCGACCGGCGAAGGCTCATTCCCGTGATGTTGCTGTGCTCCGCGGTCGCGTTGCTCTTGTGCGCGCTGGCGCCGTCATTCGGAATGCTGCTGGTCGCCATCACACTGCTGGGCGTGACGACCGTCTCCGGGCAGTTGCTTGCTCCGCTCGCCGGTGACCTGGCCGACGACGACCACCGTGGCCGTGTGGTCGGGACGGTGGTGTCGGGCATCCTCACCGGCATCCTGGTGTCCCGGACGGTCAGCGGTCTGATCGCCGGTGCTGCCGGCTGGCGCACCATCTACGTCGTGGCCGCCGCCGTCGCCGTCGTGTTCGCGGCGCTGCTGTACCGGGCGATCCCTTCACTCCCGCCGAAGACCCGCATGCCCTACCCGGCACTCATCGCCTCCGTCTGGACGGTCGTACGACGTGAGCCCACCGTGCGCTGGACGCTGGTCCTGGGATCTACGGCGTTCGCCGCGTTCACCATGTTCTGGACGTCGTTGACGTTCCTGCTCAGTACCCCGCCGTTCAGTTATTCCGTGACCGAGATCGGGCTCTTCGGGCTCCTCGGTGTGGCCGGTGCCCTCGCCGCCCAACGGGCCGGCCGACTGCACGACCGCGGGCTCTCGCTCCCCGCGACCGGAATCGCGTGGACCCTGGTCCTGGCCTCGTTCGTCCTGGCGGCGTTCGCCGGGCACTCCGTGGCGCTCGTCGTGGTCGTGATCGTCCTGCTCGACGTAGCCGTCCAGGGCGTCAACCTGCTCAACCAGTCGCGGATGCTCGCCGTGTCGAACGAGGCGCGCAGCAGGCTCAACACGGCCTTTGTCACGAGCAACTTCCTCGGCGGCGCGATCGGCTCGGCCGCCGCCTCGGTGCTGTGGACGAAGGGTGGCTGGACGGCCGTGACGATCGCGGGCATGGTCCTCAGCGGCTTCGCACTCGTGGTGTGGGCGCTCGGGCGCCGGGGCCCGCTCCGAATCTCATCGGCGGTACAGGCGCGACCGCATGCCGAGCAATGAGGTAATTCGACGGAGGCTGTAGGTTTCACGGAATTCGGCGGGGCGGGCCCTCCGGAGCGCCGGACGCCCAGCCGCCGTTGCTTCCCGGCATGGAAGCCGCAGGGGTCGTGGACCAGATAGGGCCGGGTGCGGACACGGATCTGGGGGTCGGCGACCGCGTGCCGGCGATCGTGGTGTCCAACGGCTCGCACGGCGCGACCGACGTGCAGGCCGCTTCCCTCCCGATAACGGCCTGACCGCGCGCCTGGCACTCCTCTCGGGCGGAACGCGGCGGCGGCCGAGTGGTGACGCTGCGCGGCTTCGACGGCCCCGGCGAGCGAGGCGTCGTCTTCGAGCCGATCGACGTTCTGAACACGGCGGCGAGGGAGGCCCAGCCGGTACGACCGGCGGCTGACGAATGCGGCCGGGCGGCGGGCGGCGGCGCTACGGCTCCGGCGTCATCGGACCTCCAGGGACTGGCTCCCGTCGGCAGGTGCAGCCGTCGCCGCGGCCTGTTGCGTGAAGGTCCGAGCGAGCGCGTCGGCGCCGCGTGCCGGCAGGCCCACATCGATACCGACGGCGGTGAACGTGGTCCCGAGATCGATGCACCGTCGCGCGAAGGCGGTCCAGCGGCACGGCCAGGGGGAGGAACTGGTCCAGCACGACCACGGATTCGACGAGGCCGACATCGAGGACGCCGTACGCGCGATCCTGGAAGTTGTCCCGGCGGACATCCTGACCGGCACGGTCCAGTACGCGAGCACAACGCATGATGGCGCGATCCGCCTGTCTCGTTTCGGTCAGGCTGTCGCATCCCCCGCCGGCCGGTACGGGGCGGCAGTCCACGACGCAAGGAAGCGCAGTCCGTCATGGGACGGGGTCCTGGGCTCAGGGGTCATGATCACCAACTGCTGTGCGGGGTCGGCTGTGGAGGTCAGGCTGTCCCAGTCGAGCGTGAGGTCGCCGGCGACCGGGTGACGCAGCCTCTTCGTGCCGACCCGCAGGCCGGGCACCTGGCGGCCCGCCCACCATTGCCGGAAGTCGGCGTCGGCCACCGACAGTTCGCCGACCAGAGCGGTCAACTCGGGGGCGCCAGGGCACTTGGCGGCCTCTGCGTGTAGTTGGGCGACGCAACTCCGGGCGATCGTCCTCCAGTCGAGGTAGAGCTCCCGGAAGCGGGGGTCGGTGAAGATCAGCCGGGCGTAGTTGAGCTTCTTCTCCGGAACCCGCTCGAAGTCGATGAGCAGAGCGGCTGCCAGAGCGTTCCAGGCCAGGATGTCCATGTGCCGACCCAGGACGAGCGCGGGGGTCGTGGTCAGTTCATCCAGGAGACGCCTGAGCTGCGGCTGGACCTTCTGCGCCGGTCGGCGGCGCGGCGCGCACGCATCTCGGGCCGCCAGCGCGAACAGGTGGTCACGCTGGTGATCGTCGAGATGCAGGACACGGACGAGCGTGGCGAGCACCGACGTCGGCACGGAGGCACGCCCCTGCTCCAACCGCGTGTAGCAGTCGGTGCTGATACCCGCCAGCTGGGCGACCTCTTCCCGGCGCAGCCCCGGCACTCGCCGGGGCGACCCGTACTCGGGCAGACCCACGGTACGCGGGCTGAGTTGCGCCCGGCACACCTTGAGAAATTCTCCCAGTTCGGCCGAATGCGCTTTGCTGTACATAGCGGCTAGTGTCGCAGCGCTCAGCCGAAAAGTGAGGGGGAGAGTTTTCTCCCCGGCTCTGGCCGGTCGCCTTTGCTTTCCCGAGTGAGCGAACCCATAAATGCCCGCAGGACCTGGGCCTGCTCCAGCCGCGTATAGGGGGTAAGGATTCCTCCCCTGGATAAGTCATTCCCAGGATGGAATTCTCCCCTTGGCGGGTTCGCGTGATGGTGGCAGGGTCGATGACGCGGCCGAGGACCGAGCGGCCTGAATCCCTGAACACACGCTAGGAGCACCCCCCATGCCCGAACGGAAGAAGTTCGCGCCGCCTGCGATCCAGGAATTCGCTCCCAAGCTCGCGGAGGTGACCGACACGGTCCTGTTCGGCGACATCTGGGAGCGGCCGGGTCTGTCCCCGCGCGATCGCAGCCTCGTCACCGTCACCGCTCTCGCCGCCCTGTACCGGGGCGACCAGCTCAGCTTCCACCTCGGCAAGGCGCTGGAGAACGGCGTGACCAAGGACGAGCTGATCGAGGCCATCACGCATCTGGCCTTCTACGCGGGATGGCCGGGCGCCATGACCGCGATGAACCAGCTCAAGGAGATCGTGGACAAGGCCGACCAGTCCGACTGAGGTCTCTCCTGACCGCCCGCACCCCCACAGCGCGGGCTTGGCCCCCATGCCGCCGCCGCACCGGCTGGCGGCAGCACCGCCCCTGACGCCCCAACGCACCTGCCAGGACCTGGGAAACCATCATGCGAGCAACCATCATTCACGCCCCCGGGGACATCCGGGTGGAGAACGCCCCCGAGCCGAAGATCGTGGCGCCCACGGACGCGGTCATCCGCACTGTCGCCACCTGCGTGTGCGGCTCCGACCTGTGGAGCTACCGGGGCATCAACCCGGTCACCGAGCCGCAGCCGATCGGCCACGAGTACGTCGGCATCGTCGAGGAGGTCGGCAGTGACGTCTCGACCGTCAGGCCCGGCCAGTTCGTCATCGGCTCCTTCATCGCCTCCGACAACACCTGCCCGATCTGCCGGGCCGGCTACCACACCTCCTGCCAGCACCGTGACTTCCCCAACGGCTGCCAGGCCGAGTACGTCCGCGTCCCCCTCGCCGACGGCACCCTGGTCGCCACCCCGGAGCAGCCGGCCGAGGAGCTGATCCCGAGCCTGCTGGCCCTGTCCGACGTCATGGGCACCGGCTGGTACGCCGCCAAGGCGGCCGAGGTCAAGCCTGGTTCGACAGCCGTGGTCGTCGGTGACGGCGCCGTGGGCCTGTCCGGCGTCATCGCCGCGAAGGAACTGGGCGCCGAACGCGTCATCGCCATGAGCCGGCACGAGTCCCGGCAGAGGCTGGCCCTGGAGTTCGGCGCCACCGACATCGTCACCGAGCGCGGCGAGGAAGGCGTCGCCCGCGTCAAGGAACTGACGAACGGCGTCGGCGCCGACTCGGTCCTCGAGTGCGTCGGCACCCAGGAGTCGATGCACCAGGCCCTGCTGTCCACTCGCCCCGGAGGCAACGTCGGCTTCGTCGGCATGCCGCACGACGTACAGATCGACGGCCAGCAGCTCTTCTTCTCCCACGTCGGCCTGCGCGGTGGCCCCGCCCCCGTGCGTGCCTACCTTCCCGACCTCATCGAGCGCGTCCTCAGCGGCCGTATCAACCCGGGCAAGGTCTTCGATCTCACCCTGTCGCTGGACGAGGTCGCCGAGGGTTACAAGGCCATGGACGAGCGTCGCGCCATCAAGGCGCTGCTGCGTCCGTGACATGAGTGACGCCCAGTACGCCCTCTACGCCCCGTACGCCCCGTACGCCCTCGAGTAGTCCGCCCAACACAGGAGTAAGCGCCATGCTCGGTCTCGAACTCATCGTGCTGTTGGGCGTGGCGGTGCTGGTCGGCCAGGTCCTCGCACAGCGCTTCGGTGTCGCACCGCCCGTCGTACTGCTTGTCGTGGGTGCTCTTCTGGGGCTGGTCCCAGCCGTACGCCAGACTCAACTACCGCCGGAAGTAGTGCTGCTGCTCTTCCTGCCGGTGTTGCTGTACTGGGAGAGCCTCACCACCTCCATGCGGGAGATCCGTTCGAACCTGCGCGGCATCGTCCTGCTCAGCACGGTCCTGGTGATCCTCACCGCAGGGGCCGTGGCGGTCGCCGGGCACGCGCTCGGACTGCCCTGGGGACCGGCGTGGGCGCTGGGCGCGGCGGTGGCTCCGACCGACGCGACAGCGGTCGGCGTCCTGGCCCGCTCCCTGCCGCGCCGTCAGGTCACCGTGCTGCGTGCCGAAAGCCTCGTCAACGACGGCACCGCACTGGTCATCTTCGGCCTGGCGGTGGGCCTCACCGTCGGCGAGGAACACCTGACTCTTCCGCACGTAAGCGCGCTGTTCCTCCTGGCCTACGGCGGCGGGGCCGCCGTAGGCGTACTGGTCGCCTGGGTCAACATGAATCTGCGACGCCGCCTGGACGATCCCCTGCTGGGCAATCTCGTCATGATCCTGGCGCCGTTCACGGCGTTTCTACTCGCCGAGCTGATCCACGCCTCAGGTGTCCTCGCGGTCGTCGTCAGCGGGCTGATCATGGCCCAGGTGGCTCCGAGCATCATCCGCGCCGAGCATCGTCGCCAGGCGCTGGCCTTCTGGCCGCTGCTCACCTTCATCATCAACGGCGCGCTCTTCGTCCTGGTCGGAGTGGAACTCCAGTACGCGCTACGCCACTTGAACCGGTCCGACCTCCAAGACGCCCTGATCGCGATCGGAGTGGTCAGCGTGGTGCTGATCGTTGTCCGGTTCGCGTTCCTGTTCTCCTCCGCCTACCTGATCCGCGTGATCGACCGGCGTCCCGAGCAGCGACTGCGCCGAATCAGTCACCGGGCACGCACCGTCAGCGGGTTCGCGGGCTTCCGGGGCGCGGTGTCGCTCGCGGTGGCTCTCTCGGTGCCGGAGACCCTCGACTCGGGTGAACCCTTCCCCGACCGTGCCTTCATCGTCTTCGTCACCTCCGGTGTCATCGTGGTGACCCTCGTGGTGCAGGGACTGCTGCTGCCCGGCGTCGTGCGCTGGGCCCGGCTGCCGCGCGACACCTCCGTCGACGAGGAACACGTCCTCGCCGAGACCATGGCAACCGAGGAAGCCATCAACGCCCTGCCGCAACTCGCCGCCGAACTGGGCACCACCCCGAAGGTCAGGGAGTGGCTGCGCCAGGAGTACGAGGCCCACCTGGCGACCGTACGGGCCAAAGGCACGGGCACCGACGACGATCACGCCCTGCTCCACAACCGCCACTACACCGACCTCCGCCTCGCCCTCATCGCCCACAGACGCGCAACCGTCGTCCGCCTGCGGGACGAGTCGCAGATCGACGACACCGTGCTGCGCCGGCTCCAGGCCGCCCTGGACGGTGAAGAGGTGCGGTTGGCCGGACGCGAGCAGGTGGAATGAGCCGAGTCCGACACCCAGACTCCACACACAAGACCCACCAGAACGGACCCCTGTCATGTCCTTGGGCCTCATCGACGTGCACGCCCACCTCCTGCCCGACTTCTACGTCCAGCAGGCGACCGCGGCGGGCCACGCCCACCCCGACGGCATGGGCGGCTGGCCCACGTGGTCCGTGCGAACCCATCTGGACCTGATGGACCGCAACGGCATCGACACCGCGATGCTCTCCATGTCGTCCCCGGGCGTGCACTTCGGCGACGACAAGGCGGCCCGTCTCCTCGCCCGGCGCGTCAACGAGTACACCGCCGAGCTGACCCGAGACCACCCCGGCCGCTTCGGCAACTTCGTGTCGCTTCCCCTGCCGGACGTGGACGGCTCGTTGGGGGAGATCGCATTCGCCTTCGACGAACTCGACGCCGACGGCGTGGCCTTGCTGACGCACACGCACGGTGTGTACCTCGGCGACCAGCGCCTCGACCCGGTCTTCGCGGAACTCGACCGCCGCCGGGCCGTGGTCTTCCTGCACCCCACCTCGCCGGTGTGCTGGGAACAGTCCGCACTCGGCAGACCGCGACCGATGGTCGAGTACATCTTCGACACGGCCCGCACCGTCACGGACCTGGTGATGGCGGGCGTCCTGACGCGCTATCCGAATATGCAGGTGATCGTTCCGCACTGCGGTGGCGCGGTTCCCGTCCTGGCCGACCGCATCAACGAGTTCATGAGGCTGTTCCTGCCTTCGGAGAAGTCGCCCTCTCTCGATGCCGTGCAGCAACTACGGGGCCTCTACTACGACATGGCGGGCACGGCCTTCCCGCGCCAGGTCCCCGCGCTGCTGAAGCTCGTCGATCCGGACCGCGTCCTGTTCGGCAGCGACTACTGCTGGACGCCTCCCCCGCTGGCCGATGCCCACATCGCGGCGATCGACGCGGCCGAGTCACCGGTGGAGGGGACCACGTGGCGTTCCCTGACGACGGCCAACGCGAAACGCCTGCTTGCGGGGACAGCGCGGTGAACTCGTCAGGCGGCGCCGTCCAGCCCCTCCGGTGAGCGCTCCCTGACGTCGGTACGTCACCCGAGCCGTGCCATCTCGTGTCGCCAGGCCGTGTCGTTGTTGAACGAGCCGCCCAGGTCGGGGAGTTCGCGCAGGTCCTTCTCCGGTAGATCCGTCAGAGTCCCGCCCGCTTTGACGACGTCCAGGCAGAGGCGAGCGATCGTGTCGACAGAGATGGCGCGCAGGACGGCTTCGGGGACGCCGGTGCCGGTGCTGGTCAGTCCGTGGCCGACGAGCAGCCGGGAGCCGTTGCGGGTCTCCATGCGGCTGACCCGGACCTCCGAGAATTCGTTGCCCAGCCTGAGTGGCTCGCCGGTGCGGCCCGCCTGAAGGGCGGCCTTCTGAGCGGCTGCCCGGCGCGCGGCCCGGGCGTCCTCGTCCTCGCCTTCCCAGCTCAGCGTCACAGGAACACCGCCAGGTTCTGCATGCGGATGACCGAGTCGTCGACGAGGATGGTGCGGCGCGCCAGCTTCCACCCGTCGTCCGTGCGGCGCAGCAGATCCTCCCGGCCGGCGGAGACCTGGGCCGCTTCCCGGTAGTCGCCGAGCTTCTTCTCCAAGTCGAAGACATCCTGATCGTTGTAGATGTGTGCGGGGATCATCCCGCGGCGCACATCGTCGAGGAGGTCGGCACGGTCGCTCATCAATCCGTCCCTCTGTAAAACAGAGGCCATCTCTGCTGAGTAGAACATTGGGATCCCATGCAGTCAACCGAGAGGAGTCAGGGTGGCGGGTGCTCGGCGAGAGTCCGCCTTATTCTTCTGTCATGAAGAAGTCCGAGGTTCAGTTGTCGCTCGCCAGCGGGCCCGC
>NZ_JBFAIR010000094.1:0-7837 GCF_040654815.1 Streptomyces sp. NPDC050619
ACCGATGTGCCTGTCTGCGTCACAGCAGACGGGCCGCCGAACCGGGTGGGCGATACTGGGTTCGAACCAGTGACCTCTTCGGTGTGAACGAAGCGCTCTCCCACTGAGCTAATCGCCCGGGCGCACGAAGAACATTACCCCATGTCAGGGGGTGCGGGTGACGGGCGACGACCGGCCCGCGCACCCCCGTCGCGGATCACTGGTCCTTGATCTTCCAGGGCATCACGATGCCGAACTTCCACAGGTAGACGCCGACGATCACGCCCACGATCACGAGGCCGATCGACGTCAGGATGATGTTGCGCCGCCGCACCTTCGGGTCCAGGGCGCGCTGGGCCGCCTCGGTGACCTTCCGCTTGGACCAGCGCAGCACCAGCTGGGCCCAGACGAACTCGGTCGCCCAGATCGCCATGCCGCCGAAGATCACGACCCACCCCGGGCCGGGCAGCGGCAGCATGATGATGCCCACGACCACGACCGCGAGGCCGATGATGAAGATCGCGACCTGCCAGCTCAGGTGCAGCAGGCGTCGCGCCTTGATGAATTCGGGCGCCTTGGAGCCGAGCCCCTGCTCGCTCCTCGCCCGGTCCGCCTTCGTCTCGTCCGCCGCCACGGCAACCTCGCCCGGCTCGTCACTCCCCGTATTCATACGCCCAAACCCTACCGGATGGAAACCAGTCACCGGAATGGCCGTACCGGACGAACGTACTCTCGGCCGGAAGAGTTACGTAAAGGCACGCAAAACACTCAGAGGGGTTTACAACGGCACCGTAGGTGGCATGTCGATTTCGCCGACGTGCGAATCCCCGAGCGCACACTGAGCGAAAGGCCCTGGCGCTTATGAACACCACGGTCAGCTGCGAGCTGCACCTGCGCCTCGTTGTGTCGAGCGAGTCCTCCCTGCCTGTCCCCGCAGGCCTGCGGTACGACACGGCCGACCCCTACGCCGTGCACGCCACCTTCCACACCGGAGCCGAGGAGACCGTCGAGTGGGTGTTCGCCCGCGACCTCCTCGCGGAGGGCCTCCACCGGCCCACCGGAACCGGCGACGTCCGTGTCTGGCCGTCGCGCAGCCATGGCCAGGGCGTTGTCTGCATCGCCCTGAGCTCCCCGGAGGGCGAGGCCTTGCTCGAAGCCCCGGCGCGGGCCCTGGAGTCCTTCTTGAAGCGGACTGACGCCGCCGTGCCGCCCGGCACGGAACACCGGCACTTCGATCTCGATCAGGAGCTCTCGCACATCCTGGCGGAAAGCTAGGGGCGAGACCGCACAGAGCCGCCCGGCGCCGTCCACTCGGGGAGACGGCTCGGGCCCAGACAACCGCATAAGGCGCGGACCGGCGCCGTCACCGCGAGTCTCGCGGGGGCGGCGCCGGTCCGCGTGTGTCCTGGTGATCGGGGCGGGGTGGGTGTGTCCTGGTGGCCGGGGCGGCGTGCGTGTGTCCTGGTGATCGGGGCGGCGTGCGCGAGCCCTGGCGATCGGGGCGGAGTACCGACGGCCGGCACCCGGGCGGGTCGCCGGGCCCTGGTGATCGGATGGGTGCACGAACCCTGGCGGCCAGGTCGATCCGCACGAACCCTAGGGATCGGGGCGGAGTACCAACGGCCGGCACCCGGGTGGGTCGCCGGGCCCGGTGCCTGCGGGATGCCGCCTGTCGCGGCGACGGGCGCCCGCCCCCGCGACACGACTACCATCGGCCAGCATCGGCGGGAGCCCGCCCGACCCCCAGGCCAGGGAGCGAAACGTGCTGATCACCCACGACACCCGGTGCTCCCTCGACACCGTGGTGGATCTGGTGAACACCGCACCGGAGGACGACACGACGCCCGACGCGCTACCGGATGTCGCGGCCCTTGAGGATTTCGTACGAAAGCACGAGATCAGCGATGTCGGCGTGCTCTCCGAGTTCGATCTCTCCGCGGTGCGCAAGGTTCGCGGGCGGTTCGCCGCGATCTTCGCCGCCCCGGAGGCCCGGGCAGCCGCCGGACTGATCAACGAACTGGTCGCCGCCGCGGGCACCACCCCCCGCCTCACGGACCACGACGGTTACGACTGGCACGTGCACTACTTCGCACCCGGCGCCTCCATCGCCGATCACCTGGCCGCCGACTGCGGGATGGCGCTGGCGTTCTTCGTGGTGGCCGGCGAGCAGGACCGGCTGCGCCGCTGTGAGGCGCCCGACTGCCGGCGCGCCTTCGTGGATCTGTCCCGGAACCGCTCCCGCCGCTACTGCGACAGCCGTACCTGCGGAAACCGACTGCATGTGGCCGCGTACCGGGCTCGGCGCAAGGAGGCAGCGGGCTGACGGCTCGCACGCCCTGCCGGACCGGATGAGATGCCGGTGTGGACGCGGTCCCCGGCGGGTGGCGCCGGGGACCGCGGGTATGGCTCACAGCAGCAGCAGGTCGTGCAGCGCAGCCGCGAGCAACAGACACCCGATCACCGCAAGGAAGATCATCAGCGGTGGCTGGGAAAGGGCGAAGAGGCATCCGCGCGGCTCGTCCTGCGGCGGCGCGGCGTCGCTCTGTGTCGTGTCCAGCATCTCGCGGCGATGATCGCGCAGTCGGCGGTCGAGGCGCGATCAACACGCCCGCTATGAGCGGGAGTTCTCCGGATTCCGTGATGTCCGGTTCGGGTCGTGATCACTTCCGGACGTGCGGGGACGCGCTGTGTCGTTTCAGTGCGTCATGCGGAAGTCATATGCCGACCGCCACGGGCGTCATATGCCGTGCTTCTTCAGGATGGCCTCGATGTCGCTGAAGTCGTCCGCCGCGGACTGGGTACGAGGCCGGTTCGCGGGCTTGGCGGCCGGGCGGGCGCCCTGGCCCAGGGAGGGGGCCGAAGCCGCCGGGGCCACCGCCTCACGCTGGCCTCCCTTGGCCGCCTTGCGCTCCTCGCGGGTACCTCCGCCGCGGCGGCGCTCCACCGCACGTGTGCTCGCGAACAGCAGCCAGGAGGCGCCGAGCACCCCGAAGCCCGCCCAGGCCGTGACACTGAACGCGCTGTCCGCGACCCACTCGACGACGCCGGTCATGACCAGGCCGATGGGGACGAGGGAGTACGCGGCGATACGGGCGGCGGCGAGGAAACGCTTGCGGTACGCCGTGACCGCCGCGATGCCCAGGCCGGCCGCGGCGACGGCGGAACAGACGGTCTCGGCAATCATCCGGTCCTCCAGGCAGGGCTCAGTCGGGCAGGTACCACTTCGTCCCCTCCATCCTGCACCCACCCGCCCCCGCCAGGCCATGGGCGGGCAGGACATCAGGGACATCTCCGGGTCGGCTCCTCCGCAGGTGCCGGTCGGGGGTCGGTCGCAGGGCCGGTCCGGGTCGGTCGGGTGCGTCGGAGGTTGGTCCGAGGTCAGTTCGAGGCCGGTCTGAGGTCGGTCCCAGGTCGGTCCGAGGTCGGTCGGGGTCCGTCGGGTCCACCGGGTCCGTCGGGTCCGTCGGAGGTTGGTCCGAGGCCGGTCCGAGGTCGGTCGGGGTCTATCGGGTCCCTCGGAGGTCGGTCCGAGGTCAGTTCGAGGCCGGTCGTAGGCCGGTCGTAGGCCGGTCGTAGGCCGGTCGTAGGCCGGTCGTAGGCCGGTCGTAGGCCGGTCGGCGTCGTACCACCGCAGGTGGCCGCCGTGCCGGCCGAGGTCCGGTTGGGTCGTCCGGACCCGGGCTGGGAGACTGGGCTCATGAGCGACTCCTCCCCCGCCCGCCCGGCCGCCCCCGTCGTTCTCGAGGTCTGGTGCGAACTCCAGTGCCCGGACTGCCGAAGCGCCCTGGACGACCTCCGTGCCCTGCGCGCCCGCTACGGCGACCGGCTGGAGCTGCGGCTGCGGCACTTCCCGCTGGAGAAGCACCAGCACGCCTTCGCCGCCGCGCAGGCCGCCGAGGAGGCCGCGGAGCAGGGGCAGGGGTGGCCGTACATCGAGGCCGTGCTGGGCCGGGTGGCGGAGCTGGGCCGTAAGGGCGAACCCTTCCTGGTCGAGGTCGCCCGTGAACTAGGTCTGGACGCCGAGGAGTTCGACACCGCGCTGATCGACGGCCGGCACATCCTGATCGTGGACGCCGACCAGGCCGAGGGCAAGGCGATCGGCGTGACCGGCACCCCCACCTACGTCATCGGCGGCGAGCGCCTCGACGGCGGCAAGAGCCAGGAAGGGCTGCGCGAGCGCGTCGAGGAGATCGCGGACCGGCTGCTGGCGGAGTGACCTCGGCCTCAGAGCAGGTTCTTGTACATGGCGTACCGCACCGGAACGTAGCCGAGTGACTCGTACAACCGCTCGGCCGGGGTGTTGCCCGCGAAGACGTTGAGGCCGAGAACGCGCTTTCCGGCGCTTACCGCCTGGGCCTCGGCCAGCAGCATCAGAGAACGGCCGTGTCCCCGGCCGCGGAAACGCGCGTCGGCCTCGACGTTGTAGACATACGTTCTCTCCTCCTCGAACGCCATCCAGAGCGTGCCCACTCGGGTGTCCTCGTGCTCAAGGACGCTCAGCAGCACACCCGGGGTCCCGGGGCCCTGCGGCAGCAGCCGCGCGTAGTCCCTCTCGGACTTGACGCGTGCCTCGTCCGCGGGGACGCCGCGGTCGATCCAGCTCTGCGCGTAGTCCTCCATGCCGCGTTCGAGCCAAGGCCCGTACTCGGTCTCGGTCAGGGGTCTGCCCCGGCTGCCCTCGGGCAGTTCGGGCGCGGTCGTGCCGAGGCGCTTGTCCATGGCGCGGTTGCGCTGCACGTAGCCGAGGGCCGCGGCGAGCCGCAGCGCCGCCTCCGCCTCGGCGGGCACCGTCGCCTCGATCCGCTTGCAGCCCCACCCGCGCGCCACCTCCTCCGCGGCGAGCGCCGCCACCGTGCCCCGGCCGCGCCGGCGGTCCGGCTCCTCTATGCGCAGGTCCAGAATCTGGGCCACCGTGTCACCGAAGACGGGGGACGTGCCGAGGTGTATCTCGCCCACGGGACGGCTGTTCACGCACACCTGGTAGCGGCGTGAACGCGTCCCGTCGGCGGCGCGCTGAAGCGGCTCGGTCGGCCGCAGGGTCGTGGTCATCAGAGGTGTTCTACCCGGTACGACGCTCCAGGTCAGCTGAATATGCTCGGCCTTTACGGAGCCGGCTTCACGGATCCAGGTCGTCCCCTGCCCGCTCGCCGAAGATCCGCATGGCCTTGGCGGTCACCGGCCCCGGCGCGCCGGGCAGTTCGCGGTCGTCGACGCGGTGCACGGCCTGTACGTCCCGCAACGTGGAGGTCAGGAAGATCTCGTCAGCCCGTGCCAGGACGTCCAGCGGCAGGTCGGTCTCCTTGGCGCCGGTCCACTCGACGGTCAGGGCGCGGGTGATGCCGGCGAGGCAGCCGGAGGCGAGCGGCGGGGTGTGGATCTCGCCGTCGAGCACGACGAAGACGTTCGAACCGGTGCCCTCGCAGAGCTGTCCGACCGTGTTGCCGAACAGCGCCTCGGAGGCGCTCTGTTGCCGGGCGCGGGCGAGGGCGACGACGTTCTCGGCGTACGAGGTGGTCTTCAGGCCGGTGAGCGCGCCACGCTCGTTGCGGACCCAGGGGACCGTGATCACGGCGGTGGAGTCGGGGCGCCGGGTCGACTCGCCGAGGGCGACCACCAGGGTCGGGCCCAGCTCTCCGCGGTCGGAGCCGAGCGGGCCGTAGCCGCCGGTGTACGTGATGCGCAGCCGCCCGAGCGGCATCGGGTTGGCCTCCAGGACGGCGGCGCAGGCGCGGCGGACCTCGTCGAGGTCCGGGTCGGGCAGCCCGAGGCCGCGCGCCGACCGGGTCAGCCGGTCGAGATGGCGGGTGAGCGCGAACAGCTTCCCGTCGATCGCCTTCACCGTCTCGAAGATCCCGTCGCCCACGGTCAGTCCGTGATCGAAGACGGAGACGCGGGCGGCCTCGCTGTCCTGCAGCCCGCCGTCGAACCAAAGCTTCACTGGTCTCTTCCTCGCAAGTCTGCACCGGGGACGTCATGTCGGCCGGGGGCCCGGCCCGCGGCGGAGCCGCTCTTGGATGCTGTGTCCCCCGGGCCGGCACAGCACGTCGTCAGCCTCTCCTCACCCACCTCGTATGTTCCCGACGCTACCGCGAGCAGCCTGGAGGCCTTCAGTTCGGTCTCCCGCCATTCGCCCTCGGGGTCGGAACCCCAGGTGATCCCGGCACCGGTACCGAAGCGCAGCAGGCCTTCCTCCCGGTCGATCCAGAAGGTGCGGATGCCCACGGCCAGCTCCGCGGTGCCCCGGTCGGCGTCCACCCAGCCGATGCCTCCGCAGTACGGGCCCCTCGGTGCCGTCTCCAGCGCCTCGATGATCCGCAGCGCACTCGCCTTGGGCGCTCCGGTGACCGACCCGGGCGGGAAGGTGGCGGCCAGCAGCCGCGCCCAGCCCACCCCCTGACGCAGCTCGCCGCGGACCGTGGAGACGAGGTGGACCAGGCCGGGATGCTTCTCCACCACGCACAGGTCGGGCACGCTCACACTGCCGGTGGCACACACCCGCCCCAGGTCGTTGCGGACCAGGTCCACGATCATCACGTTCTCGGCGTAGTCCTTGGCCCGCAGGTCCGCCTCGGTCCGCCCGGTGCCCTTGATCGGGCCCGAGAGTACGACCCGGCCCTCGCGGCGCACGAACAGTTCCGGGGAGGCGGTGGCGATCTCCACGCCTTGGGCGGGCAGACGAATCGTTCCTGCATATGGTGCCGGATTGCCGCGTGCCAGCAGCGCGGTGAGGGCGTCCACGTCGGCCCCGGCCGGGACGGGCGCGGACAGCACCCGGCACAGGTTGGCCTGGTAGACCTCGCCGGCCGCGATGTGCTCCCGGATGCGCTCCACCCCCGCCGTGTAGGCGGCCCGGTCGAGGGAAGACGTCCACGCGTCGCGGGCCGGCCCCCGCCACCGCCCCGGCACCGGAGCGGGCACCGGCCGGTGTGCTACGTCCCGGAAGCGGGCACACGTCACACGGCCCTCGAAATCAGCGGCCACGGCCCAGAAGCCCGTAGAGTCCAGGGCCGCGGGATCACCGGTGACATCGAGGAGTCCGGTGGCGACACGGTCACCGAAACGGGCAAGAGGAGGCAGGTCGAGCACGCAGCCGAGTCTATGGCGGGTGTCGTGCGGGTGACCTGGTCATGTCCCTTGGGCCGTCCCGGGCACCGCTGTGAGCAGGCGTAGCGCAGCACGCTGCGCAAACGTGTTTTTGTGCTGGCCCCGGAATCCGCTAGAGTTCAGACGTCACCGGGACGCGGAAGCCGACCGAAACGACAAGCGGACGTAGCTCAGTTGGTAGAGCGCAACCTTGCCAAGGTTGAGGTCGCGAGTTCGAACCTCGTCGTCCGCTCGAAGGAAGCAGGGATCTTACGGGTCTCCTGCGCTCCTGGTGGAGTGGCCGAGAGGCGAGGCAACGGCCTGCAAAGCCGTCTACACGGGTTCAAATCCCGTCTCCACCTCCAAGGACGATTAGCTCAGCGGGAGAGCGCTTCCCTGACACGGAAGAGGTCACTGGTTCAATCCCAGTATCGTCCACTGAAGCCCCCGGGCTTCCGGAGCCGTTCGGCTTCGACCCGCGCGATTAGCTCAGCGGGAGAGCGCTTCCCTGACACGGAAGAGGTCACTGGTTCAATCCCAGTATCGCGCACGCATCAGCCACTGCCTCCGGGCTGTGGTCCCGAGGACGATTAGCTCAGCGGGAGAGCGCTTCCCTGACACGGAAGAGGTCACTGGTTCAATCCCAGTATCGTCCACACACCGAAGCCCCCGGCCGGAGGGGGCGGATTCTTGGGGTCCTCGCAACACCTGACGGTCTACGTGGCCGTCAGTAGATCACGCAGGCGCTCGGCTGGGGTTTTCCAGCCGAGCGTTT
>NZ_JBFAIR010000095.1:0-7449 GCF_040654815.1 Streptomyces sp. NPDC050619
GGACTTGATCTGCTCCGGCGAGGTCTCCTGGATCACCAGCGCGGCGTTGGCGTGCACGATGATGCCGGTGACGTGGTGGGCAACGAAGTCGTGCAAGTCCCGGGCGAGTTCCAGACGCTCGTTATGGCGTACGGAGGTCACAGCCCGGGCCCGGCGAGCGTCCAGCAGGCGCAGATAGCAACCGAGGCCCACGACGCCGCCCACGGCGAACGTCAGAAAAAAGGAGAAGGGGAGGAAGCCGAAGTTCACGCCGTTGCGCAACGGCTGGGCGATCACCGCGACAGCCAGCGCCGCCGACAGTGTCACGGCGGTGGCCGGGCGCTCCACCCGCCGCGCAGTCCGGGCGAGCAGCACGAGCAGGGCGACCGTTTCCAACAGGCCCCACGAGATGGAGCCCTGGGAAGACGCACACAGGACCACGGTCAGGGCCAAGGAGCCCAGCGCGGTGGCGCCGGCACGCCATTCGGGGCCCGGCCGGCGGGCGGGAAAGAGCAGCGCGGCGGCAGCGAGGGGGCCGGAGACCAGGGTCAGCGGGTTGTCATGGGTCGCCAGGTCGAACAGCCACACCAGGGCCAGGCCCCCGCAGAGGGAGACCGTGATGGCGCGCCGGACGCGCGGGGAGAGCGGAGTATCAGGTTCCACGCCGCAAAGGGTACGGATGTACGGCCGAGCAGCGAGTCGGCCCACAGGCCGATGCCGACCACCCCGGACCGGCCCGGCGGCCGAGGACGGGCGCGCGTGTCCGGCGGGATCGTCGACGGCATGCAGATCCTCACCGTTCTCCAACTGGCCCTGGCGGCGCTCGCCGGGCTGTGCCTCGTCCTGTGCGCCCTTGTCACCATGGAGGCAGCCCGATGAACTCGTACCGCACGACCACCGCCTCCGCCGTCCTGGTGGGCGCCGGTCTGAAGAAGTCCTACGGTCTGACCCGCGCCCTGGCCGGTGTCGACGTGTCCGTCTCGACGGGCGAGTCGGTGGCGATCATGGGCCCGTCCGGGTCGGGCAAGTCCACCCTGCTGCACTGCCTCGCCGGCATCGAACGGCCCGACGAGGGCCAGGTACTGCTCGCCGGCGAGCGAAGCGAGATGGGGGTCCCCCCGGACGGAGTCTGGGGGAGCGTGGACCAGCTGGGCGAGCCGCACCGCAGCGAGCTGCGCCGGACCCGCTTCGGCTTCGTCTTCCAGTCCGGCCAGCTGCTCCCGGAGCTGCCCGCCGACGAGAACGTGGCCCTGCCACTGATGCTCGGCGGCATGCCTCGCCGCCAGGCGGTCCAGAAGGCGCGGGAGTGGTTCCCGCCGCTGGGCCTGGCGGGCATGGAGGAGCGGCGGCCCGGACAGCTGTCCGGCGGGCAGGCGCAGCGGGTGGCCATCGCCCGCGCGCTGGTCGGCAGCCCTCAGGTGATCTTCGCCGACGAGCCCACGGGCGCACTGGACCAGGTCACCGGCATGGAGGTCATCGACCTGCTGGTCACCACCACCCGCAGGCAGGGAGCCGCACTCGTCGTGGTCACCCACGACGAGGACGTGGCGCGCTGGTGCGACCGCACCGTCCGGGTCCGCGACGGCCGCCTGACCGAGGACCACCGGACGCCGGACGGGGCCGCGGTCACGAACGCCGTCGCCCACGCCGCCCGGGGCACCGCCGGACACCAGGCCGACTCCGACGCGGCTGCGAGGTTCAACCGATGAGGGCACCGAACCCGAGGACGGCCCTGGACCGCACCACCTGGACCCTGACCTGGCGGCTGACCCGCGCCGGAGGCCGCACCGGGCTGCTGTCCACCTCCCTGTCCGTCGCCGCGGCCGCCATCAGCACCGGGCTCCTGCTGATCTGCGTGGCCGTCAACCTCGGTTTCCAGCAGCGAGCCGACCGCATCGACTGGCGCACCCCCGTCAAGTCCGCGGCTCCGGTCGCCGTCGAGGCGGTCGGCACCACCTTCAGCGGCGGTACCCCCGTCACGGTCGTCGACGTGGCACAGCTCCCGGGCAAAAAGGCCCCCGCCCCGCCCGGCATGCCCCGCTTCCCCCAGCCGGGCGAGGTGTGGGTCTCCCCGGCCCTCGCCGACCTGCTCCACCGCCTTCCCGCCGACCGGCATCCCGTGCCCGGCACCGCGGCGGGAACCCTCGGCCGCGCCGCGGTGGCCCGCCCCGGCGAACTGGTCGCGGTCGTCGGCCACGAGCCGACCGCCGCCGCCGTCACCACCCCGCGCGAAGACGATCCGCGCCGCCCCGGCGACACCGTCACCCCCACCCGGGTCGCCGACTTCACCGGACGGCGCTCGAGCGACGGCATCGGCGACGGGTACGTGGCTCTCGCGAAGATCGCCACCATCCTCGTCGTCGTACCGCTGCTGGTCCTGGGCGCCTCCTCCGCCCGCCTGTCGGTCTCCCGCCGCGACCAGCGCCTGGCCGCACTGCGGCTCATCGGCGCCACCCCGGGCCGGATCGCCGGGATGACCGCCGCCGAGGCGGCCCTCACCGGCGCGGCGGGCGCGCTGCTGGGCACCATCGGATACGGACTGCTCCTGCCGGCCACCGCGCGGGTGTCCGTGGCGGGCGGCTCCTGGTACGCGGCAGACCTGTGGGTGGGGCTCCCGGTGCTGCTCGCCGTGCTCGCCGGTGTGGTCGCCATGGTGGTCGTCAGCGCGCTCGTCGGGCTGCGCCAGGTCGTCGTCGGCCCGCTGGGCGTGGCGCGCCGCTCCAAGCCACCCCGCATGAGCTTCCTGCGCGCCCTGGCCTTCGTCGCGGTGATCGTGGGCTACAGCTGGTTCACCCAGGAGCACAAGAGTGATGTCAACGGCCCCCTGGTGTTCTTCGCCCTGGTCTTCCTCGCCCTGTCCGTGATCGGCCCGTGGGTGGTCGGCGTCCTCGGGCGGATCATCTGCGCGCTTGCCCAGAAGCCGGCGACCCTGCTGGCCGGCCGCCGCCTGCTGGACGATCCCAAGAGCGGCTGGCGTACGGTCTCCGGGCTCACCCTCGCCGGATTCGTGGCCGGGTTCTTCGCTCTCTTCGCGGTCTCCGGCGTCTCGCCGTGGGGACATCCGGACACCCTCGCCGTGGCCGTTCCCAAGAGCCGGGCGGCCGTGGTCCAACAGGAGGCGCGGCACCGCCTGGAACACGCGGGGATCACCGCCACCATCGGCACGGACACCGACTGGGTCGCCGAGGGCGGCGAGAACACCGTCCAGGTCACCGCCACCGTGCCCGGCGGCACCGAGCAGCTGGACCGCGCCCGCACCGCGCTGGCCTCCCTCATGCCCGGCCAGTACCCGGTCACCGGAACCGACATCAACTGGTCGACCAAGTTGTTCGCAGACGACTTCTCCAACGCCACCCGGGTCGTCCTCGGCGTCACCTTCATCACCGCGATCGCCTCCGCGGGCATCACCGCGGCCGCCTCCGTCCTGGACCGCCGCCGCACCTACGGCCTGCTCCGCCTCGCGGGTACACCACTGCGGACCCTGGACGCGGCCCGCCGCAAGGAGACCCTCCTCCCTGTGGCCGTCCTCGCCGGCGGAGCTGCCCTGACCGGCATCTTCGCCGCCGCCCCGCTCACCCTCGGTGCCGGCTCGAGTATCGAAACCGGCGGCCTGGCCCTGCTCGCCCTGTGCTTCGGCGTCGGCGTCGCGGGACTACTGGCGGCCGGCGCGCTCAGCCGCCCGCTGCTGAGGTCGGTCACCGAGCAATCAGGCCCACGCCCCGAGTAACAGGCCACCGCCGTACCCGCAACCCGGGCCAGGGCAACGCCCCGCCGACCAGCAAAGGTGACAACAACCCATGCCTGCCGTCATTTTCGCGATCCTCGCCGGGCTGGCCTTCCTGCTCTTCCTGGCCCGGACACGGCAAGACCCCCGCCGCTTCGGCAACGCCGTCCTCCTCGGACTGTCCCTCGTCCTGCTGACCTTGGCGCTGCTCGCCCAAGTGGCAGCCGGCAGCGCGCCCGCACCCCTCCTCGCGGCGGTGACCCTCGCCTTCGCGCTGCTGGCTCTGGGAGTGCTGGCCCTCGCGTTCTTCCTCATCGCGAACGGGGTGACGATGGTCCGCAAGGAGGGCCGACGCCCCGCCAACCTGCTCTCCGGGCTGGCGGGGCTGGCCGTCCTCGGCTGCGTCACGCTCACCGTGACCGCCGCCGACGTCGACTCGGCGCCGTTGCAGCGCATCGCCGGAGCGGTCCTCCTCGTGGCCGGCTACGTCTCGTACGTCTTCCTGTCGTTCCTCGCCTACGCCTTCCTCTACGCGCGGCTGAAGGTCCGTCACGACGTGGACTTCGTCGTCGTCCTCGGCTCCGGTCTGGTCGGCGGCTCCCGGGTGCCGCCCCTGCTGGCGAGCAGACTGGAGCGGGCGCGCGCGGTGTACGAGGCGCAGGCGGCGCGGGGTACGCCGCCCGTGCTGGTCACCTCCGGCGGCCAGGGCCCCGACGAGGACCTGCCCGAGGCCGAGGCGATGGCCGACCACCTCATCGCCCGTGGCGTCCCGGACCGGCATGTCGTACGGGAGAACCGCTCGCGCACCACGGAGGAGAACCTGCGCTTCAGCGAGGCCCTCATGCGGGAACGCGAGCCGGACCACCGGTGTGTGGTCGTCACCAACAACTTCCACGTCTTCCGCGCCGCCCTGACGGCCCGGCGCACCGGCGTGAACGGCCAGGTCATCGGCTCGCCCACCGCCGCCTACTTCTGGCCCAGCGCGACCATCCGCGAGTTCGCCGCGATCTTCCTCCACTACCGGGCGGTCAACCTCGGCCTGTGCGCGCTGCTCGCCCTGCTGGGATTCCTTGTCCCCTCCTGAGGTCCGCCCTCGAACCGCGCTGCACGGGCCCGAGTTCGGGCCCTTCTCGGAGCCTCATGAACCTCACGACTCCGGCGCTCGGCGACACGGCACCAACTCCGGCGCCCCGACGGGAAACCGCCCGGCGGATCACCGCTCTCGACGCCCTGCGCGGCTTCGCGCTCTGCGACGTCCTCCTGGTGAACGTCAACCAGATCACGCCCATGAATGATGGGTGTGCCTTGCGCTGACGTTCGTACATCTCCTCGTACCAGTCCGGGGCGTTCTTCTTGAATTTGCG
This sequence comes from Streptomyces sp. NPDC050619, assembly GCF_040654815.1. Classification (NCBI taxonomy): domain Bacteria; kingdom Bacillati; phylum Actinomycetota; class Actinomycetes; order Kitasatosporales; family Streptomycetaceae; genus Streptomyces; species Streptomyces sp. NPDC050619. Next base: position 5,068 of record NZ_JBFAIR010000095.1, read on the forward strand.
GTGCGGTGGTGTCACCACCCGGCCACCGGTCTGGGCGCCAAGTCCCTGGTCGCCGGCATCAGCCAGGATCTCGACGGCAGGCCCGTCGGCCAGGAGCTTGACCAGCCCTGACTGGCGGGCGTGGGTGATGTCCGCGCAGCTTGCGGGACGGGCCGGGCCGGGCTTGCACCACAGCACGCGGCCTTCGCCGTCCGTGACCACCATGGATTTGACGGCGTTCTGCTTGTTCTTGCCAGAGATGAACTTGTCCCGGTCCTTGCGTCCAACGGTGGGCCGGCGGACCCAGCTCTCGGTTCCGTCGACGATGCCGGTCTTCCCGCTCGCGCCGAAGTGGTTGACGACCTCGGCCAGGGACCGACGGCCCGGGTGATCGTGGAGCGGTCCGCGCCGAACCAGCAGGCCAGCATGTCGTGGGTGACCCCGTGGCGAAGATGGACAAGCGTGGCCAACAGCCGGTCGACGAACACCAGCCGGTGCTTCGCACCGGCACCCAAGGCCCGCCTCCGCGGCCGGGAGGCAAGCCTGGCTTGGTGACGCTCGTGCCACAACGGCCCGATCTCGCCGACGAGTTCGGCAATCACTCCGGCCGTCAGGCCCGTGATCCGCCGGTTGCTGATGATCACTGCACGAGTCGCGTTCCCCACCACCCGACCATGGTCAACTGGCATGCTCGGGGAGTTCCGGCCGACGAAGCTGCCGAGGTGCCCATTGTCCCTTCGCCCCCGTTCCGGTGAGCAAGTCCCGCCTCTTACCGGGCGGGTTGCGCGGGCCAGCAACCCGGGTGGCACGACGGCGATATGACTGCCACCGACCGAGGAACCTCCCATCCCCCGCCGACCGACTGCTTTCCAGGACCACCTCGACCAGCGCGCGATTCCCCCGCTGAAGTCCTGGCGAGCCCTGGGCAGCTAACGCCTGTCGTGCTGTCGCTGCCCGGGAGGTCGTGGATGCCGTCGGTGTTTGGGCTGTTGGATGTGGCCGGCTGGGGAGGATCGTCGGTCCATGGATATGTGATCCTCTCCCGCCCCCGCCGATACACCCCCATAGTCGAGACTGCCGGGCGCGCCCGGCCCCTTCGCACAAAATGGAGAGCCGAACGTGAAACCCACGAATGATGACACCGTCGAAATCAGCAGGGCCCTGGCGCTGTGGGCGCACATCATGGACGACCACGACCTGGACCGTCTCGGCGAATGCCTCACCGAAGACGCGGTGTGGGACGGCAGCGTCTTCGGCGGCGACCCGGTCGTCGGGCTGGACGCGATCGCGACCTTCATGAACGCCCCCGGACACGCGAAAGCCCACCACACAACGAACATCGTCGTGTCGGAAGGCCCGGGCGACGAGGCGCGGGCCCGATCCAAAGGTCTGAGCCTGCTGGAGGGCGGCGGTGTCGCCAGCGTCGTCTACGCCGACGACCTGCGACGCACCGATGACGGCTGGCGTATTTCCCGGCGGGTCATCCATCTCACGTGGCCACAGCGCTTCTAGGGGTGCCTTCAAAAAGCCGGGTGACATCGTGGCGGTGACCGCCGGTCAGCGACACCCGCAGCGGAGTGCCGCGGGCATCGGTCAGCACGTGATGCTTCGAGCGACTTTTGGGCTGCTGCGCCCCCGCTTGGCCTGCACGTGCGAGGCGTCGATGGTGGCGCGGGAGAGGCTCCCCACACCCCGGCCTCCTGCCACTCGGTCAGCCGCCGCCAGCAGGTAGGACCGGAACCGAACCCCAACTCCTGCGGCAGGAACTCCCACTGGACACCTGTGTACAGGACGAAACAACACACCCTGGAGCGTCCTGCGGTCATCGATCCGCTGACGCCCCGGGTACCGGAACCGCCGCTCATGCTTCGGCAACAGCGGCTCGATCACCACCCACAACTCGTCACTCTAAAAAAGGACGTAACACCGCCATGAACGCTTTCACCACCGCCGTAGCCGTCGGGTCGGAGGAGCCGCTCAGCCCCGGCTACGACGCGGCGACCAAGGACGACGCCGAGTTCAACAAGCACTTCCGGCACGGCTTCACCACCATCGACGACGTGCAGATGCACTACGTCATCGGCGGCGACGGCCCGCAGGTCATGGTGCTGCTGCACGGCTGGCCGCACCGTCATCGCCATCGACCTGCCGGGCCTGGGCGACTCGACCGGAATCCCGCCCTCCATGACCAAGACGGTCCTGGCCGCCTACGTCCACAAGCTGCTCAACCACCTCGGCCACCACGAGAACGTACACGTCGTCGCCCACGACCACGGCCTCAACGTCGCCTACTCACTGGCCGCCCAGCACCGCGACCAGGTGGCGGGCCTGTTCCTCATGGACGCTGCCCTCGTCGGCAAGAACCTGAAGTTCGCCACCCTCGAATCGATGTTCTGGCACTTC
>NZ_JBFAIR010000096.1:0-6875 GCF_040654815.1 Streptomyces sp. NPDC050619
TGCGGATCCATCGCCAACGCCTCACGCGGCGAAATACCGAACAACTCCGCATCGAAATCAGCAACACCAGAAAGAAACCCACCCGCATTCACATAAGTACGGCCAGGATGTCCGGGAACGGGGTCATAGAGGTCGTCGACATCCCAGCCACGGTCGGCGGGAAAAGGGGTCACACCGTCACGGCCCGCCGCGAGCATCTCCCACAACTCCTCCGGCGACGACACATCACCCGGGAAACGGCACGCCATTCCCACGATCGCGACGGGTTCGCGGGAGGCCGCGACGAGTTGCCGGTTGCGCTTCTTCAGCGTCTCGGCCTCCTCCATGGACTTTCGCAGGGCCTGGACGACCTTTTCGTACGGTGCGCTCATCGATGCCTCTGTCAGTCTCGTTCGTCGGAGTCGGAGTCGGAGTCGAAGCCGAAGCCGTCATCGGCGGCGGGGGCGGCTGTGTCGTCCGCGTCGCCGAGGGCGAGGTTCACCAGGTCGTCGACGGCGAGGCCGGCGATGGCGGTGTCCTCGTCGGAGGTGTCGTCGGACCAGATCGCGCCCTCGTCCTCGGCTCGCCGTTCGGCTGCCTCGGCTTCGGCGAGCAGGGTGCGCAGGCCGGGCAGGAGGTCGGCGTCGCGCAGCCGGGCGAGCGGGGCGGCGGCGAGGACACGGCGCAGGCGCGCCTCGTCGAGGTCCGTCACGTCCTGCGTGGAGTTGTCCGCGGTGTCCTCGGGGAAGAGCTCGGTGTGGAGGTGGCGGGCGAGCGCGGCCGGGGTGGGGTGGTCGAAGACGAGGGTGGTCGCGAGGCGGAGTCCGGTCGCGGCCATCAGCTGGTTGCGGAGGTCGACGGCGGTCAGGGAGTCGAAGCCGAAGTCCTTGAAGGCGCGGTCGGCGTCGATCGCGGCGGGCGTCTCGTGGCCGAGCACCGCCGCGACGCGGGACTGGACGAAGTCGCCCAGGGCACGCTCGCGTTCGCCGGGCGGCAGGCCGCGCAGCCGTCCGACGAGTTCGCCGGCCTGCGCGGTGGCGGTGCCGGTGCCGTTGCGGGTGGCGGTCGTCGCCTCGGGGAGGTCGCAGAGCAGGGCGCTGGGCCGCGCGAGGGCGAAGGCGGTCGCGAAGCGGTCCCAGGAGACGTCCACCACGGCGGTGCAGGGGCGGTCGTCGGCGAGCACCTGGTCGAGCGCGGCGAGGGCACGCTCGGGCGGCAGGGCGCGCAGCCCGGAGCGGCGGATGCGTTCCTCGGCGGCCCGGTCGGCGGCCATGCCGTCGCCGGCCCAGGGCCCCCATGCCACGGACGTGGCCGGCAGACCGAGGGCGCGGCGGTGCTGGGCCAGCGCGTCGAGGTGGGCGTTGGCGGCGGCGTAGGCGGCCTGGCCGGCGTTGCCGAGGACGCCGGTCACGGAGGCGAACAGGACGAAGAGCCCGAGGTCTAGGCCGGCGGTCAGTTCGTGCAGCAGGTCGGCCGCGTGGGCCTTGGCGGCGAGGGCGTCGGCGAGGTGCCGTGGAGTGAGGTCGCTGAGGACGCCGTTGGCGGGGATGCCGGCGGCGTGCACGACTCCGGTCAGCGGGGTGTCCTCGCCGATGCCGTCGATCAGGGCACGGACCGTGTCGCGGTCGGTGAGGTCGCAGGCGGCCAGGGTGACGCGGACGCCGAGCGCGACGAGTTCGTCGCGCAGTTCGGTGGCGCCCGGGGCGTCGGCGCCGCGCCGGGAAGCGAGCAGCAGCTGCCGGGCGCCCCGTTCGGCGAGCCCTCGGGCGAGGTGCCGGCCGAGGGCTCCGGTGCCGCCGGTGATCAGTACGGTGCCGTGGATGCCGTCCGCCAGGGGCCGTGCGGGGTGGGCGGTGCCCGGGCCGTCGTCCCGTACGAAGCGCGCGGCGAAGACGCCACCCGCGCGGACGGCGAGCTGGTCCTCGGACCAGGTGGTGGAGCGGCCGTGGGCGAGCAGCTGGGCCAGCCGGGTCAGGTCCCGGTGTCCGGGCCGGGCCGGCAGGTCGGCCAACCCACCCCAGATGTCGGGGCGTTCGAGTGCGAAGCTGCGGCCGAGTCCCCACAGCTGTGCCTGCGCGGGGTGCTGGAGCGGATCCCCGGTGCCGACGGACACGGCCGACCGGGTCGCGCACCACAGCGGCGCGCCGGTTCCGCCGGCGGCGTCGGCCCAGGCCTGGGCCAGCAGCAGGGTGAGGCCGGTGGCGGCGGGCGGCTGTCCCTGGTCCCTCGGTTCTCCCTGATCCCTCGGTTCTCCCTGGTCCCTCGGCCGCTCCTGATCCCTCGGCCGCTCCTGCGCCCAGCCGAGCAGGGACAGCGCGCCGTCCGGGGCCAGTTCGCGGACCCGGGCGGCGAGTGCCGTACGGCTGTCGTGGTCGCCGACGGTCAGGACGGTGGCCTGGGCGCCGGCGTCGCGCAGGGACTGGGCGCACTGTTCGACGAAGCCGTCCTGGTCGACCGTCACCTGCTCGGGGGCGACGACCAGCCAGCTGCCGCTGAGCGTGGCGGCCGGTACGCCGACCGGCTTCCAGGTGACCGCGTAGCGCCAGGCGGCGAGTTCGGACGCCTCGCTCTGTCGCCTGCGCCAGTCGGACAGCACCGGCAGCAGGGAGTCGAGGGACGCGTCGGGGCTGACGCCGAGCCGGTCGGCGAGGGCGGCGGGGTCGCCGCCCTCGACGAGGGTCCAGAAAGCGGCGTCGGTGCCGGGCTGTTGTACGGCGACGGCGCGCTGTGCCCGGCGGTCGCGCAGCCAGTAGCGGCGGCGCTGGAAGGCGTAGGTGGGCAGCTCGACGCGCGCACCGGCCGAGTCGCTCGCGGGGTCGGCGGCCGCGTTGACGGCGGCCCAGTCGGTCTTCATGCCACGGACGAAGAGTTCGGCCACGGCCGTGAGCAGCGTCTCGGTCTCGGGGTGGCCGTTCCGCAAGGCGGCTGCGGCGGTGACCCGCCCGTCCGATGAGGAACGGGCGAGCGCGGTCAGAACCGGGTCGGGGCCGAGTTCCAGCAGCCGGGTCGCGCCGTGGTCGGCGGTGGCCGCGGTGAGGGCGTCGTGGAAGCGCACGGGACGGCGCACCTGGTCCACCCAGTAGGCGGCGGACGCCCACTGCGTCGTGATGGGCTCGCCCGTGGCGGTGCTCACGGCGGGGAGCGTCGGGCGGCGGTAGGCGATCGTCTCGGCGGCGGTCGCGAAGTCGGCGAGCATCGGGTCCATCAGCGGTGAGTGGAAGGCGTGGCTGACCCGCAGCCGGGACACCCTCCGCCCCTGCCCGCGCGCCACGTCCATCGCCTCGACGACGAGTTCCTCGTCGCCGGACACCACGGACGACGGCCCGTTGACGACGGCGACGGCGATCTGGCCGGCGCCGGCCAGCCCCTTCAGCAGCTCCGTCACCTCGGCCTCGGTGCCCTCCACGGTGGCCATCGCGCCGCCCTCCGGCAGCGCCTGCATCAGCCGGGCGCGGGCCGCCACCAGCCGTACCGCCTCCGGCAGTTCGAAGACTCCGGCGGCGTAGGCAGCGGCCAGCTCGCCCACCGAGTGGCCGAGCACGAGGTCCGGGCGTACGCCCCAGGACCTGAGGAGCTCGACGAGGGCCACTTGCAGGGCGAAGAGGGCCGACTGCGCGTAGCCGGTGGCGTTGAGCGGGTTGGCGTCGTCCGGCTGACCGTCGGCCTCGACGAGCAGCACCTCCCGCAGCGGACGCGGGAATCCGTCCTCCGGCCCGAGTTCGGCTTCGAGCAGCTCGCACACGGCGTCCAGCGCCTGCGCGAACACCGGGTAGGCGGCGTGCAGTTCCCGCCCCATGCCGGGCCGCTGGCTGCCCTGCCCGGTGAACATCAACGCCGTCCGGCCTTCACCTACGGTTCCGGTCACCATCGTCGCGGGCCCGTTCACGGGGGCCTCCTCGGTCGCCAACGCCTCGACTCCGGAGCGCAGTTGGTCCAGGTCGGCGCCGAGGACGACGGCACGGTGGTCCAGCACGGCACGGGTCGTGGCCAGCGCGTGGGCGATGTCGCCGGGGGCCGGGGGGTCCCCGGCGGAGAGGAGGCCCGTCAGCCGCGCGGCCTGAGCCCTGGTCGCCCGGTCGGTACGGCCGGACAGCACCCAGGGCACGAGGACGGCGTCGCCGCCGGGACTGCGGGCGCCCACCGGTTCCCGTCCGCCCACGCTGTCCGCGGCGGCCGGGGCTTCCTCAAGGATGACGTGGGCGTTGGTGCCACTGATGCCGAACGACGACACACCGGCCCGGCACGGGTGCCCGGCCGCCTCCCAGTCCCGGGGTTCGGTGAGCAGCCGTACCGCTCCGGACTCCCAGTCGATGTGCTCGGAGGGCCGGTCCACGTGCAGGGTTCGCGGCAGGTGACGCCGCTGGAGCGCCATGACCATCTTGATGACGCTCGCCGCCGCGGCGCCCGCCTGGGCATGCCCGATGTTCGACTTGACCGACCCGAGCCACAGCGGCTCGTCGTCAGTGCGGGCCTGTCCGTACGTCGCCAGCAAGGCCTGCGCTTCGATGGGGTCGCCGAGCCGGGTGCCGGTGCCGTGCGCCTCGACCACGTCGACCTCGGCGGGCGAGACGCCGGCCGCCTTCAGCGCCTGGCGGATCACGCGCTGCTGGGACGGGCCGTTGGGCGCGGTGAGTCCGTTGGAGGCCCCGTCCTGGTTCACGGCGCTGCCGCGCACCACCGCCAGGACGGGGTGCCCGAGGCGCCGGGCGTCCGACAGCCGCTCCAGCACGAGGATGCCCCCGCCCTCGCTCCACCCGGTGCCGTCGGCGCTGTCGGCGAAGGACTTGCACCGCCCGTCACCGGCCAGTCCGCCCTGCCGCGCGAACTCCAGGAACATGCCCGGCGTCGCCATCACGGTGGCGCCACCGGCCAGGGCCATGTCGCACTCACCGGCCCGCAGTGCCTGGGCGGCCAGGTGCAGGGCGACCAGGGCCGAGGAGCAGGCGGTGTCCACGGACACGGCCGGCCCCTCCAGCCCGAACACATACGACAGCCGCCCCGACGCCACACTCGGCGTACTGCCCGTCAGCAGGTAGCCGTCGGTCTCCGGGTCGGCGTCGTCGTACTCCTGACCGCTGGCGTACCCGTTCGCGGAAACGCCCGCGTACACGCCCGTCGCCGATCCCTGGAGCGAGAGCGGGTCGATGCCCGCGCGTTCCAGGGCCTCCCAGGCGGTCTCCAGCAGCAGCCGTTGCTGCGGGTCCATCGCCAGCGCCTCACGCGGAGAGATCCCGAACAGCTCGGCGTCGAACTCGGTCGCGCCGTCGACGAATCCGCCGACCCTCGTCAGACCCTCCAGCGTCTCCATGTTCCAGCCGCGGTCGAGGGGGAACGGGGTGATGCCGTCACCCCCGGCGTCCACCAGCTCCCAGAGCTCTTCCGGCGAGTCCACACCTCCGGGGTAGCGGCAGCCCATGCCGATGATGGCGATGGGCTCGTCGGCGAGGGCGGCCGTGCCCGGCGCCGTCTCCTGCGTCGTGTCGTCGGCCGACGCTCCGACAAACTGCTCACGCAGGGAGGCGGCGAGGGCGGCCGGGGTCGGGTGGTCGAAGACGAGAGTGGCGGGGAGCGGGATGCCGGTGGCGGAGCCGAGCCGGTTGCGCAGATCGACGGCGGTGAGCGAGTCGAACCCGAGGTCCTTGAAGGCGCGGGACGCGTCGACCGAACCCGCGGACGCGTGGCCGAGCACCGCGGCGACCTGCGCCTGAACGAGGCCCATCAACTGCCGCTCCTGCTCGGCCGGCTGAAGCTCGGCCAGCTTGCGGGCCAGGCCGGTGGCGGCCCCGGCTGCCACTTGGCCGGCGGCGCGGCGTCGGTGGTTGGACGCGGGCACGAGTCCCCGCAGGATCCCGGGCAGGCCATCACTGACGGCCGCCAGCGCGGACGTGCGCACCGCGACGGGCACGGCGACAGGCTCGTTCACGACCAGCGCGGCATCCAGCAACGCCAGACCCTCACCCGTCTCCAACGCCGGGAACCCCTGACGCGCCAACCGCTCCAGCTCCCCATCCCCCAACGCCCCACCCATACCATCCGCCGTCGCCCACATACCCCACGCCAACGACACCGCCGGCAAACCCTCAGCACGACGAGTGACGGCGAGGGCGTCCAGGACACTGTTCGCCGCCGAATAAGCCGCCTGACCCGCATTACCCACCACACCCGCGAACGACGAGAACAACACAAACGCCGAGAGTCGCCGATCCGCCGTCAACTCATGCAGATACAGCGCCGACTCAGCCTTGGCAGCCAGAACACGAGCCACCCGCTCCGGAGTGAGATCGGTGACCAAGGCGTCATCCAGGACACCCGCCGCATGCACCACGCCACTCAGCTCGACACCGTCCAGCACGGCCGCGAGCGCCTCACGGTCGGACACATCACACGCCCGCACCCCAACGTGGGCACCCAACTCCTCCAGATCCGCCACGAGTTCCGCGGCACCGGGCGCCTCGATCCCACGCCGGGAGACCAGCAGCAGATCCCGCACACCATGCGCGCACACCAGATGCCGGGCCACCTCCGCCCCCAGACCACCCGTACCGCCCGTGACCAACACCGCACCCTCGCCACCCCACGGCGACGGCACCGTGAGGACGACCTTCCCGACATGCCTGGCCTGCCCCAGCAGACGCAACGCCTCCGGCGCACGCGCGATCCCGAAGACGGTGACCGGAGCGGGCCGCAGGGCACCCCGCTCAAACAACTCCAGCAACGCCGCGAACATCTCCGCGATCCGCTCCGGACCCGCATCCATCACATCGAACGAGCGATACGACACCCCGTACTCGGCCCGCACCTCCTCGGCATCACGGACATCGGTCTTGCCCATCTCCACGAACCGGCCACCCGGACGCACCAACCGCAACGACGCATCCACGAACTCACCCGCCAGC
>NZ_JBFAIR010000097.1:0-5093 GCF_040654815.1 Streptomyces sp. NPDC050619
ACCGGCCAAATCCACCAGGGAGTAGTAGGCGGTGAGGAACACGATCGGCACGGACGCCGCCTGCTCGAACGACCACCCCTCCGGCACCCGGGCCAGCAGCCGCGCATCGCTCACAGCCATCGGAGCAAACGCCCCGTCCAGCAAACCCATCACCCGATCACCGACCACCAGGCCGGTCACCTCCGGACCCACCTCCACCACCACACCGGCACCCTCATGCCCAAGCCGGCCCGCATCCCCCGGATACATACCGAGCACATTCAGCACGTCACGGAAGTTCACCCCCGCCGCCCGCACCGCCACCCGCACCTCACCGGCCCGCAACGCACACGGCTCCTCCGCAACCAGCCCCACACCATCCAGCCGCCCCTGAGCCACCACATCCATCCGCCACCCAGCACCCACACCCACCGGCGGCACCAGCACTCCGTCCGAGCCCATCCGCACCATCCGCGGCACCCACACCTGGCCGTTGCGCAGGGCGAGTTGGTCGGCGGCGTCGGTGGAAAGGGCGGCGGCGTCGGTGTCGGTGTCGAGGAGGGCGAGGCGGCCGGGGTGCTCGTTCATGGCGGAGCGGAGCAGGCCCCAGACGCCGGCTGCGGACGGGTCGGGTGTCTCGTCCGGCGTCACGGCGACGCCGCCCGTAGTCACAATCACCAGGCGGGAGTCGGCCAGCCTCGGTTCGGCGAGCCACTGTTGCACCACCGTGAGCGTCGTGGCGACGACGTCAGTGACGGGGCCGTTGGCGACGGGCAGCAGGACTCGGGACGGGGTGTCGGCCCCGGCGTCGAGGGCAGCGAGGAGCGCGTCCAGGTCGGCGTGCAGCGGGACGTCGAGGCCGCTGTGCACGTCGCCCATGACGACGGTGTTCGTGGTCCGCCGTTCGGTCGCCACCGGCGTGCTGGGGGTCCACTCCACGCGGTAGAGGTGTTCGGCGCCCACTGCCGCCTGCTGGGCGGCGAACTCGCTGGTCGAGACAGGGCGCAGCAGGAGGGATTCGACGGTGGCGACCGGCTCGCCCGTCGCGTCGGCGACGCGCAGGCCGATCTCGCCCTCGCCGTGGATGCGCAGCCGGGCGCGAACGGCCGTGGCGCCCACCGCGGTGAGTGTCATGCCGGACCACAGGAAGGGCAGGAGCGCGGTCCGGTCGTCGCCGCCGCGCAGGGCGAGGGCTTGGAGCACGGTGTCGAGGAGGGCGGGGTGGAGGCCGAAGGAGGCGGCGCCGTCGGCGACGGGTTCGGGAAGGGCGGCCTCGACGTACCAGTCGTCGGCGGCCCGCCAGACGCGGGTGACGCCCCTGAAGGCGGCACCGTACTGGAGGCCGACGTCGGTGAGTCGGTCGTAGAGGCCCGCGAGGTCGGCGGGCTCGGCGTCGGCGGGTGGCCAGACACGCAGGTCCCAGGGTTCTTCGGATGTGGTGCGGCTGCTCACCGCGCCGGTGGCGTGCAGGGTCCAGGCCTGTTCGATCTCGGCGTCCTCGGCACGGGAGAAGACCTGCACCGCGCGGCGGCCGTCCTCGGTGGCTGAGTCGATGACGATCTGGACCTGGGCGGCGCCCTGTTCGGGGAGGACCAGCGGGGCCTGGAGGGTGAGTTCGTCGAGCTGGTAGCAGTCGACGTGCAGGCCTGCCTGGACGGCGAGTTCGACGAGGGCGGTGCCGGGGACGACGGTGAGTCCGCCGACGACGTGGTCGGCGAGCCAGGGGGTGGTGGCGACGGACAGGCGGGCGGTGAGCAGGACGTTGTCCGAGCCGGCGACGGCGACGGACGCGCCCAGCAGTGGGTGCCAGGCGACGCCGAGGCCGAGGCCGCGGGCGTCGGTGGCGGGCCGGGTGGCGTCGAGCCAGTAGCGGTGGCGCTGGAAGGCGTAGGTGGGCAGGTCGATGCGGCGGGCGCCGGTGTCGGTGAACACGGCGGCCCAGTCGGTGGCGGCGCCCCGGACGAACATCTCCGCGAGCGCGGTCAGCACCGAGCCGGCTTCGTCGCGGCCCTCGTGGAGGGTGGCCGCGGCGGTGGTGTCGGGGGCGGCGGTCTGGAGGAGGCCGGTGAGGACCGGGGCCGCGCCGATCTCCAGGAAGCGGGTGACGCCGAGTTCGGTGGTGGCGGTGCGGACGGCATCGTGGAAGCGTACGGTGCCGCGGACCTGCCGTACCCAGTAGTCGGGGCTCGCCCAGTCGTCGCCGTCGACGGCCCGTCCGGTGAGGGTGCTGACGGCGGGCATGACGGGGCGGCGGTGATCGATGTCGGCGGTGGCCTGGGCGAACTCGCCTGCCATGGGCGCCATCAGCGGGGAGTGGAAGGCGTGGCTGACCCGCAGGCGGGTCACTCGTACGGCCTGTTCGCGGGCGGCCGCCATGACCTGGTCGACGGCCTCTTCGGTGCCGGAGACGACGACGGCGCGGGGTCCGTTGACGGCGGCGATCACCGCCGCGCCGTCGGTTGCGGCCAGGAGTGCGGTGGCCTCGCCCTCGTCGGCCTCGATCGCGGCCATGGCGCCGCCGTCCTCAAGCGCCTGCATGAGCCGGGCGCGGGCCGCCACGAGACGTACGGCGTCGGGGAGTTCGAGGGCACCGGCGGTATGGGCGGCGACGATCTCGCCGATCGAGTGGCCGATGACGACGTCGGGTACGGCCCCCCAGTCGCGCAGCAGGGCGACGAGGGCCGCTTCGAGAACGAAGATGGCCGTCTGGGCGTAGCCGGTGCGGTCGAGGAGCGCGGCCTCGGGTGTGCCGGGCTCGGCGAAGCACACGTCGCGCACGGGCGCGTCGAAGCCGGGCTCGTCGGCGAGTTCGGCGTCGAGCAGGGCGCAGATCTCGTCGAAGGCGCGCGCGTACGCCGGATGCGTGGCGTACAGTTCGCGGCCCATGCCGGGGCGCTGGCTGCCCTGGCCGGTGAAGAGCCAGGCCGTACGGCCCTCGGTGACCGTGCCCTTGACGGCGGTCTCGGTGCCGGCGATGCCGCTGACGCCGTCGAGGGCGGCGCGCAGGGTGTCGCGGTCGGGGCCGAGGACGACGGCCCGGTGTTCGAGGACGGCTCGGCCGGTGGCCAGACTGTGGCCGATGTCGAGGGCGGAGGCGTCGGATCCGGTGACGTGGGCGGCGAGGCGTTCGGCCTGGGCCTCCAGCGCTGTGGCGCTGCGCGCGGTCAGGACCCAGGGGATGCAGGGCAGGTCGTGGGAGGCCTCGTCGGTGTCGTCGGCGGCGGGGGCGGGGGCTTCTTCGAGGACGAGGTGGGCGTTGGTGCCGCTGATGCCGAAGGAGGACACGGCGGCCCTGCGGGGGCGCTCCGTGTCGGGCCAGGGCCGGGCCTCGGCGAGGAGGCGGACGGCGCCTGCCGACCACTCGACTTGGGAGGTGGGCCGGTCCGCGTGCAGGGTGGGCGGCAGGTGGCGGGCGCGCAACGCCATGACCATCTTGATGACGCCGGCCGTGCCGGCCGCCGCCTGGGTGTGCCCGATGTTGGACTTCACGGAGCCGAGCCAGAGGGGGTTGTGCTCGTCCCGTCCCTTGCCGTAGGTGGCGATGAGGGCCTGCGCCTCGATGGGGTCGCCGAGCCGGGTGCCGGTGCCGTGCGCCTCGACGGCGTCCACGTCCGCGGTGGTGAGCCGGGCGGATTCCAGCGCGCGGCGGATGACGCGCTGCTGGGACGGCCCGTTGGGCGCGGTGAGGCCGTTGGACGCGCCGTCCTGATTGACGGCGCTGCCCCGGATCACGGCGAGCACCGGGTGGCCGAGTCGCCGGGCCTCGGAGAGGCGTTCCAGGACGAGGACGCCCGCGCCCTCCGCCCATCCGGTGCCGTCCGCCTCGTCGGCGAAGGACTTGCAGCGCCCGTCCCCGGCGAGGCCGCCCTGCCGGGAGAACTCCACGAACGTGGCCGGGGTGGCCATCACCGTCACACCGCCCGCGAGCGCCGTCGTGCACTCGCCGGAGCGCAGGGACTGGCAGGCGAGGTGCAGGGCGACGAGGGACGAGGAGCAGGCGGTGTCGATGGTGACAGCGGGGCCCTCGAAGCCGAAGACGTAGGCGATACGGCCGGAGAAGACGCTGCCGGCATTGCCGTTGCCGAGGAAGCCGGCGAGGTCCTCGGGCGCTTCCGGCAGCCGGGAGGCGTAGTCGTGGTACATCAGCCCGGCGAAGACGCCGGTGGCCGTTCCGCGCAGGGACAGCGGGTCGATCCCGGCGCGTTCGAGGGCCTCCCAGGACGTCTCCAGCAGCAGCCGCTGCTGCGGATCCATCGCCAGCGCCTCACGCGGGCTGATGCCGAACGCCTCGGCGTCGAACTCGGCGGCCTCGTGCAGGAAGCCTCCCTCCCGGGTGGCCGAGGTGCCCGCCGCCCGCTCCGCGTCGGTCGCGAACAGGGCGTCGAGGTCCCAGCCGCGGTCGGTGGGGAACGGTGTGACGCCGTCCCCGCCGCCGCTCACCAGCCCCCACAGGTCCTCCGGCGAGGCGACACCCCCCGGGAAGCGGCAGCCCATCCCGACGATCGCGATCGGCTCATGCTCCTTGGCCTCGGCCTCACGCAGACGAAGATGGGCGTCCTGGGCGTCGGCGATCGCACGCTTGAGGTATTCGCGGAGCTTTTCCTCGTTCGCCATCTGTTCCTTGTCCTTCGAAAGAGCGCGGAGAGCCGTAGCAGGGGGGCCTGGGATGATCCGGTCAGAGGGCCTGGCGTGTTCCGGGGGCGCCGGTGCGGACGGTCAGTCGCTCACCCAGGGCTTGTCATCGAGCAGCGCGAACAACTCGTCGTCGCTGGCGTTGTCGAGTTCGACGCGGTTGCCCTGGTCCGTGTCCTGTCCACCGCCGTCCGTGGCGGCCGCCGACCAGGTGGCCAGCAGTTGCTGGAGCCGGTCACCGATCGCCGCGTGCACGTCGTCGTCCGCGGCCGGCGCGGTTTGGGCGAGGACCGCGCGGAGCTTGTCCAACTCGCCCATGAGGAAGGCGGTGTCACCGTCGTCGGCGGGAGCCAGTTCCGCGCTGAGGTGGTCGCGGAGGGACAGGATGGTGGGGTGGTCGAAGATGAGGGTGGCGGGCAACTGCAACCCGGTCACGTTCATCAGACGGTTCCGCAGATCCACCGCCGTCAGCGAGTCGAAGC
>NZ_JBFAIR010000098.1:0-4989 GCF_040654815.1 Streptomyces sp. NPDC050619
GCTTCGACTCGCTGACGGCGGTGGATCTGCGGAACCGTCTGATGAACGTGACCGGGTTGCAGTTGCCCGCCACCCTCATCTTCGACCACCCCACCGTGGCCGACCTCGCCGCCCACCTGCGCACCGAGTACGACCGGACGGAAGGCGGCGCCGCGCCGGGCCTGTCGGACCTGGACCGGTTGGAGGCGGCCGTCCTTGCGATGGCCGAGCAGGACGAAGCGGTGCGCAAGGAACTGCGCGACCGACTGCGGGCCATGACGGCGCGTCTCGACGACGCAACGAGCACTGCCGGAACCGAGCAGGACAACGACGACATCGACTCCGCCTCGCTGGACTCGATGTTCGCGATCATCGATCGGGAACTCGAGGGCTGACGCCGCATCTCGGCGTCCCTCTCAGGTGACAAAAGGGGACTGAATTCGCGTGTCCACTGACGAGAAGACTCTGACGTACCTCAAGCGGCTCACCACCGACCTTCGCCAGACCCGTCAGCGGCTGCGCGAGGTCGAGGCCAGGGACCACGAGCCCATCGCGATCGTCGGGATGGGGTGCCGGTTCCCGGGCGGGGTGGACTCGCCCGAGGCGCTGTGGGATCTCGTGGCCGCGGGCGGTGACGGTGTGTCAGGCTTCCCGGTGGACCGCGGCTGGGACCTGACGGCGCTCTTCGGCGACGGTCCGGGCGGCTCCGCCACGCGTGAGGGCGGTTTCCTGCATGACGCCGCCGAGTTCGACGCGGAGCTGTTCGGGATCTCTCCGCGTGAGGCGCTGGCGATGGATCCGCAGCAGCGGTTGCTGCTGGAGACGTCGTGGGAGGCGCTGGAGCGGGCCGGGGTCGACCCGTTGTCGCTGCGGGGCTCGCGCACGGGTGTGTTCGCGGGTCTGATGTATCACGATTACGCTTCTCGGCTGCCCGTGACGCCGGACGAGGTGGAGGGACTGCTCGCCAACGGCAACGCGGGCAGCGTCTTCTCCGGCCGCGTGGCGTATGTGTTCGGTTTCGAGGGGCCGGCGGTGACGGTGGACACGGCGTGTTCGTCGTCGCTGGTGGCCCTGCATCTGGCGTGTCAGTCGCTCAGGTCGGGGGAGTGTGACACGGCCCTGGCCGGTGGCGTGACCGTCATGGCCTCGCCGACCACCTTCGTGGAGTTCTCCCGGCAGGGGGGACTGGCTGCCGATGGCCGGTGCAAGGCGTTCGGCGAGTCGGCGGACGGCACGGGCTGGTCCGAGGGCGCGGGTGTACTGGTGCTGATGCGGCTGAGTGAGGCCCGCCGCCTGGGCCGGCCGGTACTGGCCGTCGTACGGGGCTCGGCTGCCAACCAGGACGGTGCGTCCAACGGCCTCACCGCGCCCAACGGGCCGTCCCAGCAGCGCGTCATCCGCCAGGCGCTGGCCAATGGTGGCGTCTCGGTGGCCGACGTCGATGCCGTGGAGGCGCATGGCACCGGTACCCGGCTCGGTGACCCCATCGAAGCCCAGGCCCTGCTGGCGACCTACGGGCAGGCGCGTGACGGCGATGACAAGCCGCTCTGGCTGGGCACGGTGAAGTCCAACATCGGCCACACGCAGGCGGCCGCGGGTGCGGCCGGTGTCATCAAGATGGTGATGGCGCTGCGCGCGGAGCGCCTGCCGCGCACCCTGCATGCCGACCAGCCGTCCAGTCAGGTGAACTGGGAGTCGGGCGCGGTGCGCCTGCTGCACGAGGAGCGCGACTGGCCGCAGGGCGAGCGTCCGCGTCGGGCGGGTGTGTCGTCGTTCGGCATCAGCGGTACGAACGCCCACGTCGTCATCGAAGAGGCACCGGCCCCCGAGCCCGCCGCGGAGCCCCCCGCCGAGGACGCCGACGGATCGATGGCGCCGACCACGACCGTCGACCTGGCCGTGATCCCCTGGGTGGTGTCCGCGCGCGGCGCCGACGCACTAGGGGCCCAGATCGAACGACTCACGACGGTTGACGCCGACCCGCTGGACACCGGGTTCTCCCTCGCGGCCACCCGCGCCGTGCTCGACCACCGGGCCGTCGTCCTCGGCCACGACCTGGCCGACCTCCGCGCGCGGCTGGCCGAACCCGTGATCGAGGGAGTGGCGACCGAGGGCCGCACGGCGTGGATGTTCACCGGCCAGGGCAGCCAACGGCCCGGCATGGGACGGCAACTCGCCGCCACCTTCCCCGCCTTCGCCACCGCTCTCGACGACGTCTGCGCACTCCTCGACGCCGAACTCGGTTTCGGACAGCCCCTGCGCACCGTCCTCTTCGGCGACGACGAGCAGGCCCTCCAGGACACCGGCTACGCCCAGACCGCCCTGTTCGCCCTGCAGGTCGCCCTCATACGACTGCTGCGCTCCTGGGGCACGGAGCCGGAGGCGGTACTGGGACACTCGGTGGGCGAGTTCGCCGCCGCCCATGCCGCCGGTGTCCTCGAACTTCCGGACGCCGTACGGCTGGTCGCGGCCCGCGCGCGGCTCATGCGGGCCTTGCCCGACGGCGGCGCCATGGCCGCGATCGAGGGGACCGAGGCGGAGGTCACCGCGCTCCTCACGGACGGCGCAGTCGTCGCCGCCCTGAACAGCGCCACATCCGTCGTCGTCTCCGGCCGCGAGGACGCCGTGCGGCACGTGCTCGAAACGGCACTCCGACAGAACCGCCGGGCCACGCCGTTGCACGTCTCGCACGCCTTTCACTCCCCGCTCATGGAACCGATGCTGGCGGAATTCGCCGGCATCGCCGCCCAGGTGACCTACCACCGTCCGGCGCTCCACGCCGTCAGCACCCTCACCGGCGCCGTGCTCGGCGCAGACGACTGGACCACCCCCGACTACTGGGTACGGCAGGTCCGCGAGGCCGTCCGTTTTCACGACGCGGCCCGCGCCGCCGTCGCCGACCTGGGCGTCGCCCGGTTCCTCGAAATCGGCCCCGAACCCGTCCTGTCCGCGTTGGTCGACACGGTCCCCGCGGTGTGTGTGCTGCGCCGTGACCGCGATGAACGCGAAACGGCCCTCGCAGCCGCCGCCGAGCTGTTCGTACGCGGCACCCCGGTCGACTGGGCGGCCGTCTTCGCGGGCACGGGAGCGCGCGAGGTGCCGCTGCCGACGTATGCCCTCCAGCGCCGCCGCTACTGGCTCGAAGCGCCGCGCACCCGCGTCGACGCCGCCGGCCTGGGCCTGCGCCCGGTCCGCCATCCGCTGCTCGGCGCCGCCGTGTCCGTCGCCGACACCGACACGATGCTGCTGACGGCGCGACTGTCCGCCGCCGACCAGCCTTGGCTCGCGGACCATGTCGTGGCGGGCACGGTGATCGTGGCCGGTACGGCGCTGCTGGAGCTGGCGCTGGCGGCAGGGGAGAGGGCCGGCTGCAACCACGTCGACGAACTCGCCCTCCACGCCCCGCTCGCCCTCCCGGCGGACGGGGCCGTCGAACTCCAGGTGGGTGTGGAGCCCCCGGACACCGCGGGGCACCGAGCCCTGCGCATTCACGCCCGCCCGCACGACACGGCCGACGAACTGCCCTGGACGCTGCACGCGTCCGGCACCCTGACCGCGGTCGGAGCGCCGTCGGAAGACGAAGAGGAATGGGACCTGCGAACGTGGCCGCCCCAAGGCGCCGAGCAGGTCGAACTCAAGGGTCTCTACGAGCGGTTGGAGACGGCGGGCCTGTCGTACGGCCCGGCCTTCCGCGGCCTGGAAGCCGTATGGCGTTCCGGAGACGACTGGTTCGTGCAGGCCACACTGCCCGACGACGCCTCGGGCGGCGGCGAGGGGTTCGGCCTGCACCCGGCGCTCCTGGACACGGTGTTGCACGTCCTGGGCCTGTGGGAGCGGGACAGTGCCGGCCCCCTGCTGCCATTTCTGTGGTCGGGTGTGGAACTGTCGGCCGTCGGCGCGTCCACAGTGCGCGTCCGCGTGCGGCGGCGCGGCGAGGACGCCGTCGAACTCCGCGTCGCCGACGCGACCGGCGAACCCGTCGCCACGATCGACAGCCTCCTCCTGCGCCCGGTCACCCTGACGGACCTGGAGACCACCGAAAGCTTCGTCCGGGACGCGCTGTTCCGGCTGGAGTGGCAACCGCTGACCACGACCGGGGAGGCCCGGACCACCGACTGGGCCGTCCTCGGCGAGGTCCCGAACGGACAGGCGGCCCCGTACGCGACCCCCTACGCCGACCTTGAGGCACTCCAGACGGCACTCGACGCCGGAACGCGACCGCCGAGCACCGTACTCCTGCCGATCGCGACACACGCCCGCTCCGTCCGCGAGAGCGTCACGGAGGCGCTCGACTCGATCAGAGACTGGCTTCGAGAGCCGCGCCTTGCCGAAACCCGCCTGGTGATCGCGCTCTCGGGCCCGGCCGAGCACGAGGAGCCCCTCAGCGAGCCGGCCGCAGCCGCCGTCCGGGGCCTGGTCCGCACGGCCGCGACCGAACACCCCGGACGCATCGGCCTGGCCGATCTCGACCTCGACTCCGCCTCCTGGGAAACGCTCGCCGGCGTTCCGGAGACGACGAGCGAAGTACTGATCCGCACTGGCACGGCACGCGTGCCCCGCCTCGTCCGGATGACGGGCGGTGACGCCCTGGTGCCGCCGGTGGGTGTGGGTGCTGGGTGGCGGATGGATGTGGTGGCTCAGGGGCGGCTGGATGGTGTGGGGCTGGTTGCGGAGGAGCCGCGTGCGTTGCGGCCCGGTGAGGTGCGCGTCGCGGTGCGGGCGGCGGGGGTGAACTTCCGTGACGTGCTGAATGTGCTTGGTATGTATCCGGGGGATGCGGGCCGGCTTGGGCATGAGGGTGCCGGTGTGGTGGTGGAGGTGGGTCCGGAGGTGACGGGCCTGGTGGTCGGTGATCGGGTGATGGGTTTGCTGGACGGGGCGTTTGCTCCGATGGCGGTGAGCGATGCGCGGTTGTTGGCGCGGGTTCCGGAGGGGTGGTCGTTCGAGCAGGCGGCGTCCGTGCCGATCGTGTTCCTCACCGCCTACTACTCCCTGGTGGATTTGGCCGGT
>NZ_JBFAIR010000099.1:0-4971 GCF_040654815.1 Streptomyces sp. NPDC050619
CGTCGGCGCCGCTCTGTTCGGCGCGATCGCCGGGCTCACCTTCCACGCCCTTTCGACCTGGCACCCGCCTCGGCCGGCGCCCCAGCGGGCCAAACAGCCGCCGCCTCCCGTCCGGGTGTTCACCTACCGGTCGGCGTCTGTGACCGGGGAGCTGATCACGGTCGGTGGCACGATGATCGCGGCGAGGAACGCCTGGGTGGAGTCATGAACACGGTCTGTGAAGAATCGTTGCGTTTTGCGGTGCTGGGGCCGGTCCGGGCGTGGTGCGGTGAGCGTGAACTCGACCTGGGGTCGCCGCAGCAGCGGGTGGTGCTGGCGGTGTTGCTGTTACGGCGCGGGCGTCCGGTCACGGTCGCCGAACTCGTCGACGCCGTATGGGGCGACAGGCCGCCGCCTTCGGCTGTGTCCGTGCTGCGTACCTATGCGTCGCGGCTGCGCAAGGTGCTGGAGCCCGGGCGTGAGGCCGGTGAGTCCCCGCGGGTGGTCGTCTCGGCCGCGGACGGGTATCTGGCCCGTGTTCCGGAACATCTTGTGGACCTGGGGGTGTTCGAGCAGGGGGTGGCCGAGGCGAGGAGGCTGCGTGCCGCGGGTGAGGTGGCGGCCGCGGCGGAGCTGTTGCACGCCGCGCTCGAGGGGTGGGAGGGGACTGCGCTGGCCGGGCTCCCCGGGCCGCTGGCCGAGGCCGAGCGTTCCCGGCTGGCCGAGGTGCGGCTGACCACGCTGGAGACCCGCCTGGACACCGACATCCAGCTCGGGCGCCACAGCGAGGTGATCGCCGCGCTGACCGCGCTGACGGTTGAGCACCCGCTGCGGGAGGGGCTGCGAGAGCTTCTCATGCTGGCGCTGTACCGGTCGGGACGGCAGGCCGAGGCGCTGGCGGCGTATCGCAGGATACGCAGCACCGTGGTGGCCGAACTGGGCATCGAACCCGGCGTGTCGCTGCGGGAGCTGCACGACCGCATACTGACCGCCGACCCGTCACTGGACCTTGCCGCTGCGCAGGAGGCCGGCCCGCAGGAGTCCTTGGCCGCCGAGCAGCCGGCTCGCCCCGCACAACTGCCCGCCGACCTGGCCGCCTTCACCGGCCGTCAAGGCGAACTGGCGCGGATCCAGGCCCTGTTGCCGGACAAGGGGGAGCTGCCGTCCACGGTGGTGATCAGCGCGATCGGCGGCATGGCGGGCATCGGCAAGACCACGCTGGCCGTGCACTGGGCCCACCGGATCGCCGACCGCTACCCCGACGGACAGCTCTACATCAACCTGCGCGGCTTCGACCCGAGCGGCTCGATGGTGTCACCGGCGGAGGCGATCCGTATCTTCCTCGACGCGCTCGGCGTCCCCGCGCAGCGGATACCCGCCTCCCCCGACGCCCAAGCGGCGCTGTACCGCAGCCTGCTCGCCGGCCGGCGGATGCTGATCCTCCTCGACAACGCCCGCGACACCGAACAGGTCCGCCCCCTGCTGCCCGGCTGCCCCCGCTGCCTGGTCATCGTCACCAGCCGCAGCCAGCTCATCGGCCTGATCGCAGGCGACGGGGCGCATCCGCTGACACTGAGCGCACTGACGCCTGCCGAGGCACACGGCTTCCTGCTGCGCCGCATCGGCGCCGCACGGCTGGCGGCGGAACCCCAGGCGACAGACGAGATCATCGCGCACTGTGGTCGGCTGCCGCTGGCCCTGGCCATCGTCGCCGCCCGAGCCGCCACCCACCCCGGCTTCCCGCTCGAAGCCATCGCCAAGGAACTGCGCGACACCCAGGGCAGCCTCGACGCCTTCGCCGGGGGCGACCTCGCCACCGATGTACGAGCGGTCTTCTCTTGGTCCTACGAGGCCCTGTCCGCCCCGGCCGCCCGACTGTTCCACCTGCTCGGCCTGCACCGGGGCCCCGACATCTCCGCGCCCGCCGCGGCCGCCCTCGCCGGGCTCCCCCTACGTGAGACCCGCGGCCTGCTCACCGAACTCACCCGCGCCCACCTGCTCACCGAGCACGCACCGGGCCGCTACACCCTGCACGACCTGCTGCGTGTCTACGCCGCCGAACGCGTCGTCACGCAAGAGCCACCACAGGAGAGGGACCGGGCCGTGGACCGGCTTCTGTGCTGGTACCTGCACACCGCCGACGCCGCCTACACCCACCTCACCCCGCACCGCCGCCGGGTCCCCCTCGAACCGCTGCCCCCCGGCTGCCACCCCCTGGCGTTCACCGCGCACGACCAGGCCCTCAAGTGGTGCGAGACCGAACGCCCCAACCTCGTCGCCGCGGTGCACCACGCCGCCACATCCCGCCGACCGGGCATCGCATGGCGACTGACCGCCGCCCTGTGGGGGTTCTTCTACCTCCGCAGCCATCTGCACGACTGGCTCGACACCGCCCGTATGGCCCTCGACACCGCCCGCGACGCCCACGACCGCACGGGCGAGGCGTGGAGCCTCAACGACGTGGCCGCCGCACTGACGGCGATGCGCCGCTTCGACGAGGCCATCGACCGCCTTCGGCAGGCAATCGTCCACTGCCGGGAACTCGGGGACATGTACGGCAGGTGCCAGGCCCTGGGCAACCTGGGCAACGCCTACCTCCAGGCCGGCCGGCTCGACAAGGCCGTCGAGTACATCCGCCGCGCGCTGGCCCTCCACCGGATCAACGCCAACACCTGGGGGGAGGGCATCGCCCTGGCCAACCTGGGCGACGCCTACCGGCGGCTCGGCCGGTTCGACGAGGCCATCGCCTGTCTGGAGCAGGCACTGATCGTCCTGCGCGCCAGCGGCAACCGCTGGGTCGAAGGCGTCACACTCGACATCCTCGGCACCCTCCAGCACCGGCTGAACCGCCACGACGACGCGATCGACCACTACCACCAGGCGCTCGACGCGCACCGCGACATCGGCAACCGTCGGGGCGAGGGCCAAACCCTGTACCACCTCGGCGACGTCCACCTGGCCGCCGGCGAGCCGGAGGCGGCCCACACCAGCTGGCGGCAGGCTCTTGCGATCGTCGAGGAATTCGACCATGGTCCACGCCCCCTCGCGGGGCTGCCGCTCCGTCCGGACGCCGAGGAAATCCGGGGGAAACTCCACCGCCTGGACGAACGAACGCCGGACACCGGACCGCATCCCACCACTGCCGGCCTGGAACTGACTCCCAGCCCCACGCACCCGACCACGACCCAGCCGTACCGCCACAGAGCCGAACAGCCAGAACACCGCCCACGTCCGTAACAGAACGGATCCGAGAAAGACGGAAACCTCAGGAGGATTGGGACGACCACGGTGTTGGGGTCAGGCTGCTTTGTTGGTGGGTTGGCCCCAACACCGTTGTCGTTCGCTGCGGATACGGGCGCGTTCGCGGCGCTGTTCGGCGAGGACGTCGGGATGGCGGGCGTTGGCGTTGCGCCAGCGCAGGGTTGTTGTCCGGGTTCACGAAGCCGTGACCCTCGTTGTCCTTGACCAGGTATTCGACCTTGACTCCGCGGGTGCGGAGGGCGTCGACGATCTGGTCGGACTCGGCTTTGACGACGCGGACGTCGTTGCCGCCCTGGATCACCATCAGTGGTGTGCGGATCTGGTCCACCCGGCTGATGGGTGAGCGGGCCCAGCAGGTCCGCCTCCTGCTGAGGGTCGCTCGGATCACCGGCGTAGAGGTACCAATTGTTGACCAGGTGGGGCCGCGCGAACTCCGGTACGGTCCGCAGGAAGGTGACGAGGTTTGAGACGCCGCAGAAGTTGACCTACAGCACCGCGTAGCCACGGTTGGCCAGCAGCCGCACGACGGCGAGGTGCGGGACCGTGTCGATCCCGAAATTCTCGGCGACCCATGCCCGGCGGTCGCCCTCGGGGACGAGCTCCGTGGCGGAGGTCAGGGCGCGACTGGTGCCGAGGCTGTATCGATGCCTTACGACGGCTTCGAGTCCTCGAGCAGGGTGATGGCCTGGCGGGTGAGCAAGCGCTCGGCGGCGTCGTAGCTCCAGTGACAGTCCACAACGAGGGCTCGCCATGCCCGTAGTCCGAAGCAGAGCCACAGGCGATCCGCTACTGCGTCGACGTCCAGATGCGGAGCGACGACACCGATCGCGACCAGGTGCTGCGCGATATCCCGGAGCGCCTGACGGTACTGCGCGATGACGTAGTCCCACACCTCGCGCGCCTTCTCGTCGCTCGCTGCGGACGAGAGAAGCAGGTCGATCGATGACGACGCGAAGCGTTCGGTGTTGGTGCGGATCAGGGCCTTCTTACGCCGTAAGCTGGAGGACTACTTGTCCGGTGCCCATGACGTCGCGGCGGGAGGGGACAACCGTGAACTGCGTTGACTTCGTAGAGCTGGTGACCGATTTCATCGAGGGCACCCTGCCCGAAGAGGACGAGCGACGCTTCATCGAGCACCTGGCGGAATGCTCCGGGTGCGAGCGCTACCTCGATCAATTCCGTCAGACAATCGCCACAACGGGCGAACTGACCCCGGACAGCATCTCACCGGACGCCAGGCAGCATCTGCTCACCGCTTTCCGGGACTGGCAGCGGCAGTGATTCCCTGTACTCAGTAGGACCTGGGCTCAACTCCCCACGCACGTCTGGTTCCTGCCGGGCTACCGCCTGGCCTTCCCTACGTCGGCCCGGCATCGGCCCGATCTACACCGTCTCCGAACGCTCCACACCCTCGCTGGCGCCTTTCTCTCCAAGGGACTTGTAACGCTCGGCAGGCGCGCCCGCTCTGAACGTCTGACAGCGGGCGCTGGAGCCCCCAGATCTCGCATGGCCTTCGCCCTCCCCCTGGGCGGAGGCCATGCGACTACCGGAGACATCCATGACTCTGCTCAGAAGACTCTTGTTCGGCATCATCGCCGGACTACCCGGAGGCGCGATCGTGGCAGTCGTGACGGATCCGTCGTGGATCCCATGGGCCGCTCACACGGTGGTGCTGGGAGCCGTGCTCGGCCTCCTCTTCGGCGAGCACCGGCAGAGCAACGGCTCGGCCTT
>NZ_JBFAIR010000100.1:0-4883 GCF_040654815.1 Streptomyces sp. NPDC050619
CGCAAGCCGGCCTCAGGTCACCAGACCCCTACCCACTGACGCTGCGGCCGGACAACGCACCCACAGGTATTGACAATTACTCCTGCGCGCCCGGGATCGTTTCCTCGGGAGCACGGACCAGCGTGCCAGTGGCTCGATATGGCCGCGCCCGGCATTGGTGCTGGGCAGGATGCGAGGACGGTTGCGGCCGCTGGGAGCCGCACTGAAATGAATGTGCGGGCCGCTGTGGGTACTGCCGTTACAGGTCCGGCGGCCGTTCTCGTGAGCGTCCCCCGACTGTGCCAGCACTGCCTGGTGTCGGCAAGATGTGTTGTTGGAGGTCCGCCGTGATGGCAAGCGCGCTCGTCGCCCCGATCCGATTCCGTCGTGCATCCGACCCTGACGGTGAGGGCGGCGCTGACGGTGCGCCACCGCCGCCAGGGGAGTTCACGCAGCGCGCGGCTGTGCTGGTCCAGGTGCCCGGCCAGGAGGAGGCAGTCGCCCGCGAGCAGTGGGAACGGCGCGGTTTGCTGTGCTCCCGAATAAGCGATGCCCCGCAGGAGAACGGGGCGGCGCTGTTTCGGGTGGAGGTACGTCTGCTGGGAAGCCGCTGGGGCGCCCTGAGCGAGGCCGAGCGGCGTGTCATGGCAGCGCTGACGGGCCGGGTGACGGCGCGCCTCGGTGACGCCACGCTGCTGAGACCCGACGAGGTGCCGACGGCGGCCAGCACCTGGCACGTGTACCGGAAGGTGGAGTGGGGAGATCGCTGGTGGCAGACGCGAGCGGCGAAACTGTGGGAGCACATTGGAGCAGCAGACGTGCACCGGCGGGTGCGCCTGGACGGCCCGGGCACGCAGGAGGAGGCACTGGCGGCGCTTCACCTGCAATCTGATCTGGGAGACGGCCCCTTCGGTGAGGACTACGGCGTGCGGCCCGGAATCGCTTCCGCCCATGCCTTACGGCCGCAGGCCCCTGCTCCCTGGTACACCCGTGTCCTGGGACTGCCCGTCTTGGCGGCGTGGGCCGCCGTCATGCTCTTCGGTTGGGCACTGGCGGGGCTCGATGCGTGGTGGCAGGTCGTGTCAGCGCCGCTGCTTCTGGCTGCGGCGTGGTGGACGGGTCCGTGGATCGCTGACGGAGAACGGCACCACAGGGCGATCGTATGGCTCTGTGGGCTGGCTTTGGTCGGCGGCGCAGGCTTGTGCGGGTATACGGCACGGGTGCTGTCCACGGTGGTGCCGGACGTCAACTTTCTGGGGCCGATGGGTCTCGTGTTGGGCGGGCTGCTGATACTGCCCGGCTGTATCTATGCGCTGCGCCAGAGCTGGTTCTCCCGTAACGCCGCCACGCTGCTGCCCGTTGTGGTTTTGCCGTTCGTGTGGGTGGTGCCCTGGATGGGGCGACTGGCTCAGGGTCTCTACCTGGGCGTGAGCCTGGGCGTCCCGCTTTCAGCCGCCAACACCGACTCCCTGGGGACGTATCTGGCCGGCGTGCAGCCCGCTCTGTGGTGCATCGGTGCCGCCTTGTGCGGACTGGCTGCGCTGGGCTGGGCCCGCCACTTCTACTGGATCACCGGCTCGAAGGCGTACTGCATCGCCGCCGTAGGCACGCTCACCGCGCTGATGATGCTGGTGGCCTTGGTAGGCGGCCTGGCCTCTGCCAGCACGGCCGCCAAGCGCACTGCCGCACAGGCCGCGGCCGGACACGACCTCGCTCCCTTCTTCGGGATCACCGCCCGGCGGGTCTGCGTCATCCCGCTCGACGCGACGAAAACA
Organism: Streptomyces sp. NPDC050619; assembly: GCF_040654815.1. NCBI lineage: Bacteria > Bacillati > Actinomycetota > Actinomycetes > Kitasatosporales > Streptomycetaceae > Streptomyces > Streptomyces sp. NPDC050619. Next base: position 1,755 of record NZ_JBFAIR010000100.1, read on the forward strand.
GCTGTGCAGCCAGGCCCTTTGCCCACCGACCACCCGGTCGTCGCGATCGGCGCTACCGGGGACGAGACCTGGCTGTGGGATCCCCAACGCGCCCGAGGCAGCGATGACCTCGCGGACAAAGCGCTGCGCGTGCGGACCGACCAGATCACCACCCTGCCCGCAGCCCAGGGAGTCCGCACCTGCCCTGCAGCCTAGCTCTCCCCACGACGCTGCGGCCGGGCCAGTCCGAGTCGGACGGGAGCACTGAGCGATGATGATCGGCATGGATGAACAGTGGGCCGCAGTGGTGGGCGTGGCGACCGGCGGGATACTGGCCGGTGTACCAGCGCTGCTGAGCGCCTGGTGGAGCCGCCAGAGCCAGCGGGAGCAGACTCAGTCCCAGCAGGTCCTTTTGGCGGGTCAGCTGCAGTCGGCGCACCTGCTGCAGGTCATGGAACCGCGGCGGCGAGTGTACGGCGACTTCATCGCCACCGTGCACCAGCTGCGCACCAAGCTCTACGAAGCCTGGAGCAGCGGCCCCGGAGACGGCTACGGACGGCTGCTCCACGTGCTGGAAGACGAGGAGCTCAGCGAGCGGCTGGAGCAGGTGCGCGCCCAGGTAGCGCTGGAAGGCCCGGAGCCGGTCGTCGCGGCGGCCGAGAGCGTCATGGAGCTGCTGACCGCCCTGCACTCGTACGTCTTTTCCATCGAGGAGAGCGGCATCCTGGGCGAGTTCGCCGCTGCGGGGGAAGAAGTGTCCTCTCCCTCGGAGCTGGCTGAGCTGAAGCAGCGCCTGGACCTCATGATCGCAGCAGCCCGGGAGGCTCTTGCCCAGCATGGAGCGGGCGCCCTTCTCTCTTCCCCCAACCGGTAGCGGCCGACCCCGAGCTGAGGATGCGCGCGTTGCGGTTCCTTCTTAAGAAGCCGTGGCGAACACGATCGAGGCCTTACCTCGCGATCGCCATGCCGACGCCTTGGGGCCGGGAGGGTGGTGCCTCCGGCATCACCCTCTGGACAACTTCCACGCCTCGTCCGGCACCAGCCGCTCAACGATCCCCGCTACAGCCCCAGCCCACCGAGCCGATGGAGATGACGTCGAAGAGGCGGAGGCTACTTCACATGCCGATGCTTAGCCAGAATCTCAGCTTGAAGACAGCGGAACTCCTGCACGAAGCCCGCCGTTCGTCGTGCCCATTCCATGGCTTCGCTGACCTCACTGGCATCGGTCTCCTTGACGTACCGCAAGAAATCCTCGATCGCGTAGAGGATGTTCATCCAGTCGCTATAGATAGGAGTGATGTCATCCGAGATGGACAGCTTCTCATTCCAGATCTCGGTGATCCGATTTACGGGAATCGAGGGCCGCGTGAATGCAGTGAGAATGTAAGGAGACTCCGACCCCATCTCAGCGATGAGGATATTCAAAGTGCGCATCAGCTCCTTGTGACCCGACCGCGCCAACTTGCTCAGAATTTGAAACCTCGTCACTTCCGCCTGCACATGGTTGAGTTGCGGCGGGACATGGAGGTTGTGGCTCTCTCCGGGGTGGAGCGCTGGAGCAGCTCCAGGTTCGACGCAGGGGTTGTCCGAGGGCTTCCGGCGGCTCTCTCGACGGGCGTGATCCAGCCGCCGCAGCCACGTCCCAGGGTTGCCGCCCCAGTGCACGGCGACCAGCCTCATGGTCTCCCGGTTGGGCAGTCGAGGGCGCGTGGGGGAGACCATGGCCTTGATGGTCGACTCCCCGACTCCGGTGGCCTTGGCCGTCGCCCTGTACTGCCCCCTGGCACCGGCTCCGCGACGGAAGTCCCGGACGGTCGCGGCAAACGCGTGCACCGCGGGATGTACATCTGTATCCGTCAACTGTGCTCCCCCATGCATCTGATCTCGGCTCGTCCCGCGTCCGTCTCGGTCAGTCTCGGGCCACAACTATGCCTCCTCCAGTGCTGGATCGTGATCAGTGGAAGTCGACACGGCCTAGGAGGAAGACCTGCTGATGAGCAAGATCAACATGCTCATGCTGACCGAACTCAAGAAATGGGACGCCACCCCACCCGAAGACTGGTTCGACGTGGACGGCGAGCAGAGACAGTGGGGCCGCTTCATCCGCCACCTCCTGCGGCAACTGGAAGCGGCCGTCGCCGATCCCCGCCAGTCGTCGTAAGACACGGTCTCGGGCGTGCATCCGCCCGAGACCGGTCGAGGCCCGGCATCCGAGTGTGATCAACAGTGCCTGGTCCTGGTCGGGTCCACGGCCGCGAAATCGTCGGGTTCCTCATCCCATGAGGAACCCGACGGGGTCTATCACCGGGACCACAACCGGGGTGAGGTCGTCTCCTGAACGGGATCGGCTTCGCCGCCGTGCCGTCTGGCAACCACCCGGCCAGCGCCCACAATCAGGCCAGCGAGTGGCAAGGGCGCGGTCCACAATTGCTGGGACTGTGAGGGGTGCTGGGCAGCCCGCTGCATCCCCTCGCAATCCATGCTCAGGCTGCCATCGGCACCGGGAGCCAGGGTGGGGCACCTACCACCGTTTACGCAGAGCCTTGATCCAGCCCGTGTGCGTGGGGCCCAGGCCGCGCAGTTGCTTCATGGTCCGCCGTGGGTCGTAGGAGTCGGGTTTGACCAGCGGCCGGGTACGCACTGCGGCCAGGTCCGGGCTCAGAAGGTAGTTGGTGGTCAGGACGGTTGCCCCGTGCGCCAGGAGGAAGTCCAGCACGCGCAGTTGCTTGTCGCTGTTGCGTGACAGCCGGCTGAGCGCCGACAGCGGAACCACTTCGGCATTGCCGTCTTTGACCTGCTGCATCATCGCCAGCAACGCCTGGTCAAAGCGCGGGTCGACGCCCGAGGCGACGACGCCCTGACCAGCGACCAGAGGCTTGACGCTTGTGGCCTGTTCAGCGTGGATCGTCTCGTGGCTGCCCGGCAGGACCGGCACAGGCGCACGGGGCATGCTGTAGGCGCGTTCGGTATCGCCGTCAGATGCCATCAGGTCGGACAAGGCGGCGAGGCACGCCCAAGCCCGAGGATACTTCGCGTCGAGTCCGGCCAGCGTGTTAGAAGTTGTTGTCTTTCCGGACTTGAGGGCGGCGTTTTTGCTGGTCAGGAGTAGGAGTGGTGGTTCCGTGGGAGTGGTGGCTTGGCGGGTCGTCG
>NZ_JBFAIR010000101.1:0-4743 GCF_040654815.1 Streptomyces sp. NPDC050619
TCCACCAAGCTGTGTCGATCACGACCGCCCGGCGCGTGTTCCATGTGCTGACCAGCGCTGTCCCACAGCAGTTCCAGGCCGAGCGCCTGCTGCGTATCCAGCCCCTTATCACCGGCGCACACCGCGGTCGGCCCACACACGGAGGACCCCCATGAGAACACCGCCGCTGACCAGTCTGCTCGCCCAGAGGATGCTGGGGCTGCCTGCACCGATGACCCGGGACCTCGTGATCGAACGTGATCTCGAGGTCCCGATGCGGGACGGCGCCGTGCTGCTGGCCGACCGCTGGTCGCCACGCTCTGGTGGCGACGGCCTGCCGACCGCGCTGTTGCGCAGCCCGTACGGTCGAGGCGGGCCGTTCGCGTTGCAGCTGGCCAGGCCACTGGCCGAACGCGGGTTCCAGGTGCTGATGCAGAGCTCTCGCGGCACGGGCGGCTCCGACGGGGAGTTCGACCCGCTGCGTCGTGAACGGTTCGACGGAATCGACACCGTCGACTGGGTGGTGAAGCAGCCCTGGTTCGGCAGGGCGCTGGTGCTGAGCGGACAGAGCTACCTCGCATACAGCCAGTGGGCGATGGCCGACCAACTGCCCGCAGAGGTCAAAGCGATGATTCCAGCAGTCAGTGAGTCGGCGCTGGGCATGGCGTTTCTGCGCAAGGAGGCCTTCGCCCTGGAATCGCTGTTCGGATGGGCCCTGCTCATCGAGGCTGGGCGACGGCCCTGGGCGATGCCCCGGTTCCTGCTGGGCGCCCGCCGACGCCGCCGGGCCGAGACCGTGCTGCCGCTGTCCGACGCCGGCCACGCCGCTCTCGGCCACCGCTCCGACGTCATCCAGAACTTCCTGGCTCACGACTCCGACTCCCCGTTCTGGGCGGGGGGCGACCTGAGCCATCAAGTCTCGGACGTGACCATCCCGGCCAGCCTCATCGGCGGCTGGTTCGACGTCTTCCTCCATGGCCAGCTACGCGACTACACCCGCCTGGAAGCCGCCGGCCGTCGACCCCGCCTCACGATCGGCCCCTGGGCGCACTCCGACGGCCCGATGATGAAGGCCATGGTGATGGAGACCGTGGAATTCGGGCTGGCCCACGCCCAAGGCACCGAGCCCGCAGACCGAGCATCGGTGCGTGTGTTCGTCATGGGTGAGGAAAAGTGGCGCGACCTCTCGGCCTGGCCCCCGCCGGGATACGCGCCTGAGCGCTTCCACCTGCACCCCGCCGGCCGCCTGGCCCTTGAACCGCCGCCGGAATCGGCAGCGGATTCCTACCGCTACGACCCGGCCGACCCCACCCCCGCCTTCGCCGGGGTACGCATGATCCCCGGCGTCAAGGCCGGGCGGGTCGACAACACCGCGCTGGAAGCCCGTCCCGACGTCCTCACCTACACCAGCGACATCCTCACCGAGGAAGTCGAGATGATCGGAGATGTCAGCGCCGACATCTGGTTCCGCTCCAGCCTGCCGCACGCAGATGTGTTCGTCCGCGTCTGCGATGTCGATCCCGCGGGCCGTTCCACCAACATCTGCGACGGCCTCACCGGCGTCACGCAGGCCGACGAACTCTCCAACGTCACCGTCTCCCTGTCGCCCACCGCCTATCGGTTCCGCTCCGGGCACCGCATCCGCGTCCAGATCTCCAGCGGCGCGTTTCCGCAGTACAACCGCAACCTCGGCACCGGCGAACCCCGACTGACCGCCACCCGGCTGGAAGCCGCCGACCAGAGCGTATTCCACGATCCCGAACACCCCTCCACGGTCAGCCTGCCCACCCGAACGCGCTGACTCGGCAATACCCGGGCGGGCCTTGGAACGCGGCGAGAAGTGACCGTCCGAAGAGCGCCTGCTCCGGGTACACCCGCTCTGCTGACCGCACTCGTGCGGTCAGGTGGCGCTGTCGGGTGCGGGTTGCTGGTGTTTCGTGGCCCAGGAGGCGAGGATGCGCAGCGCGTCGTGGGAAGGGGTGCCGGGTTCGGCGGTGAGCACGACGAGTTGCTGCTCGGCGTCGATGCTGGCGGTGAGGGTGTCCCAGTCAAGGGTGAGCTTGCCGGCCACAGGATGATGGTAGGTCTTGGTGCCCATCGTGCGGGCGGCGACATGGTGGTCGCCCCACCAACGGCGGAAGTGCGGGTCCTGCACCGACAGTTCTCCGACGAGGGCGGCCAGCCGGGAGTCATCGGGATACTTGGCAGCCTGCATGCGCAACTGAGCGACGGTGGTGTGAGCGACCTCCTCCCAGTCCGCGTACAGCGTCCGCATCGCCGGATCGGTGAAAAGAATCCGTGTGTGGTTTCTTCTCTTCTCCGGAATCTCCGCGTAATCGGTCATCAGCGCGGCGGCCAGGGAATTCCAGGCAAGGACGTCCATACGGCGGCCCAGAACAATTGCCGGTGTGTCGATCAGGTTGTCCAGGAGGCGTTGCAGCGTCGGCTGTATCTTCTGCACGGCACGGCGACGAGGCCGATCCTGGCCCTTCCCGGCGAGTTCGAAGAGGTAGTCGCGTTGGTCGTCGTCCAGACGGAGCACCTGCGCCAGAGCGGACAGCACCGGCCCCGACGCCTGGATACGGCCCTGTTCAAGGCGGGTGTAGTACTCGGTGCTGATGGCGGCGAGTTGAGCGACTTCCTCACGGCGCAGTCCCTTGACCCGTCTCATGCCGCCTGTCTCGGGAAGGCCCACTGCGCGGGGACTCAGTCCGGCCCGGCGGGTCTTGAGGAACTCGCCCAGCTCGTTGAGATGCGCGTTGCGAGTCATACCGGCCAGTGTGACACCGAATGGACCGACATTGGGGGGTAAGAATCTATACCTGGAACCTTTCATCTTCCGCCCCCCCCAGCCATGGCAGCTGCAGGCCCGGTCTTACGTGTGGCTCACCTCCCCAGCGTTCCCAACGGCGCCTGCGTGACGTCCGGTGCCGGCCCGCCTTTCCTCTCGTCCCGCCCGTCGGGCCCGACGTAGTTCGCCGGGGGCAGGTCCTGCGTCGCGGCGTACAGCGTCGGCAGGGCGCCCGCCTTGTCGTCCTGGGTGTAGAACTTGTTGCCGACCTGCGTGAGCGCCTTCATCACCGGACTCGCGGCGTGGCTCTGCAGGTTGGTCGCCGCCCAGCCGGGGTGGGCGGCGAGGGAGCGGACCGGGGAGCCGGACTCCGTCAGGCGGCGCTGGAGTTCCAGCGGGTAGCGGTGGGCGACGGAGGCCACCGTCACCACCCGGTCGGTGATGTGCGGCAAAAGCAGGTTCGTCAGCGCGAAGTGGCCCAGATGGTCCGTGCCGAACTGCATCTCGAAGCCGTCCGCGGTCCGCCAATCACCGTCGTGGCCGCCGCAGGCGGGTCGCGTCCCATGCGTTGTTCTTCGTCTTCTCAGCCATGAGACGAATGTGGATGCTGACCCCAATGCTGCCAATGACAACAATGATGACAGTGACAACTATGCTGGCGCTGTCCACATGGCGTTAAGATGCCCCATGCTTGAGAGCCGCCCCTACCACCACGGAGACCTGCGAACCGCCCTGCTCGCAGCCGCAGAACGCACCCTGCGTGAGAAGGGGACCGGTTCGCTGTCCCTGCGCGAGCTCGCCCGCGAGGTCGGCGTGAGCCACGCGCCGCGCCCGGCCGGCACTTCAAGGACAAACAAGCCCTGCTCACCGCCCTGGCGCTGGCCGGGTACGAGCGACTGGGCCAGGCTCTGGACGCCGCCTACGACCCGGCACTTCCCCTTGAACTCCGGCTCACCGCCCTCGCCCGGGCTTACCTCGGCTTCGCCATCGACAACGCCGAGCTGCTGGAGCTGATGTACGCCCGCAAGCACGACCCCGACGCCTCGGAGCAGATGGCGACCGCGGTCGAACGGACGCTGACCAATGTCACCCACGTCCTCGCGGATGCCCAGGAACGCGGCGAGATCATCGCGAGCGACCCCGAGGAACTGAAGCTCGTCATGAGCACCGCCCTCCATGGCATGGCCGCCTTCATCGCCAGCTGCATGCTGCCCCCGGAGGAGGCGCTGGCGGGCGTGGACAGCCTGGTCCACCACCTGCTCCACGGCATGAAGCCTCGCTGATGCCTTTTCGCGAGGGGGCGGTACGGATCATGATGGAGACCGGTGCCATCGCCCTCAGCTCGGGTCGGCGGCTCGGGGAAACGGAGCGACGGCAACGTCGGCGGCGAAGGAGGCGAGCAGTTCGCTGTACTGCTTGGCGGCGGTGGCCAGGTCCTCGTCGGTCAGGCCGGTGATGGTGCTGTACACCTTGACCATCGGCAGGATGTCGAACTGGCACAGCCGCAGGGTCGCTTCCCAGCTGCCGAGGAGGCTCTCGACAGTGGCCTTGACCCAGCCGTCCGGGGTGTAGTCCTCGGCGTTGACGCCGGCGGTGACGGCTACGACGGCCTTCTTGCCGGCCAGTTGCGCGGGAGTGCCGTCCATGGTGAAGGCCCAGCCAATGGTGAGAACCTTGTCCTGCCACAGCCTGAACAGAGGGGTGGTGTTGTACCAGAACACCGGGTGCTGGAAGACGATCACATCGTGCTCGGCCAGCAGCGCCCGCTCGGCGTCGGCGTCGATCTGGAAGTCGGGGTAAGTGGCGTAGAGGTCGTGCACGGTGACATGGGGCAGATCGCGGACGGCGTCCACGAGTGCCGCGTTGGCCTTCGACTGGGACAGGTCGGGGTGGCCTACGACAAGGAGAACCTTGGGCATGATGAGAAGCCTTTTCAGCGATCAGTGATCAGTGATCAGTCAGACGGGTGTCAG
>NZ_JBFAIR010000102.1:0-4619 GCF_040654815.1 Streptomyces sp. NPDC050619
CAGGCTGCGGCGGGTGTGGCGGGTGTGATCAAGATGGTGATGGCGCTGCGGCACGGTGTGCTTCCGGCGACGTTGCATGTGGATGAGCCGACGCCGCATGTGGACTGGTCGGCGGGTGCGGTGGAGTTGCTGACGGCGGCGGAGGAATGGCCTGAGGTCGACCGGCCGCGGCGTGCTGGTGTGTCGTCCTTCGGGATCAGCGGCACCAACGCGCATGTGATTGTCGAGCAGGCCCCCGAAGCTGCGGCCGCCGCCGAGACCGCCGTGGAGGAGGAGCTCCCTGCTTCGGGTCTGGTGCCGTGGGTGGTGTCGGCGCGCAGTGGTGAGGCGCTGGTGGAGCAGGCGGGTCGGCTGGCTGCGTGGGTGGAGGAGCGGCCGGGGTTGGGTGCGGCGGCGGTGGGTCGTTCGCTGGCGGTGTCGCGTGCCCGGTTCGAGCATCGTGCGGTGGTGGTGGGGGAGGGTCGTGGTGAACTCCTGGATTCGCTGCGGGCGTTGATTCCGGGTGAGCCTGTTTCCGGTGGTGGGCTGGCGTTCTTGTTTTCGGGGCAGGGGAGTCAGCGGTTGGGGATGGGGCGGGAGTTGTATGGGAGTGAGCCGGTGTTTGCGGCTGCTTTCGATGAGGTGTGTGCGGCTCTTGATGTGTATTTGGGTTGTTCGCTGGCTTCGGTGATTTCGGGTGGGGCGGGTCCGGAGTTGTTGGGCCGGACGGGGTTTACGCAGCCTGCGTTGTTTGCGGTTGAGGTGGCGTTGTTCCGGTTGGTGTCGCATTACGGTGTTGTTCCGGATTATGTGGTGGGGCATTCGGTGGGTGAGATTGCGGCGGCGCATGTGGCGGGTGTGTTGTCGTTGGGGGATGCGGCGCGGTTGGTGTGTGCGCGGGCGCGGTTGATGGAGGCGTTGCCCGCGGGTGGTGCGATGGCGGCTGTGGGTGCGGGTGAGGGTCGGGTTGTGGGGTGGCTTGAGGGTCGTGTGGGTGTGGGTGTGGCGGGGGTGAACAGTCCTTTGGGGACGGTGGTGTCGGGTGATGAGGCTGGGGTTGTTGAGGTGGTGGAGGTGGCGCGGGCGGCGGGGGTGAAGGCGACGCGTCTGGCGGTGAGTCATGCGTTTCATTCGGCTCGTCTGGACGGGATGCTGGATGAACTGACCGAGGTTGCGGGTGAGTTGACGTATGGCGTGCCGCGTATTCCGGTGGTGTCGAATGTGACCGGTGGGCTGGTGGGTGAGTTCACCGCGGAGTATTGGGCGGTGCAGGCGCGTTCGGCGGTGCGGTTCGCTGATGGGGTGGCGACGCTGCGGGGTTTGGGGGTGTCGGCGTTTGTGGAGCTGGGTCCGGATGCGACGTTGTCGGGTCTGGTGCGTGAATGCCTCGCCGGCGAGGACGATTCTGCCGATTCCGCTGGGTCGGTTGTGGTGGTGCCGGTGTTGCGGCGTAAGCAGCCCGAGCGGCGGGCGTTCTTGTCGGCTCTCGCGGGTGTGTATTCCCATGGGGTGGAGGTGGACTGGGCGAAGTTCTATCCGCACGGCACGGCCGCGGTGGATCTGCCCACGTATGCCTTCCAGCGTGAGCGTTTCTGGCTGGATGTGCCGCGGTCGGGTGATGCCGCGGGTCTGGGGCTTGGGGCTGCTGATCATCCGTTGTTGGCGGCGGTGATTGCGGACCCGGGTGGGGATGGTGTGCAGTTCACGGCGTCGGTGTCGCTCGCGACGCATCCGTGGCTGGCCGATCATGCGATCGGTGAGACGGTTCTGGTTCCGGGTACGGCGTTCCTGGAGCTGGCCGGCCATGCCGGTGAGCACCTCGACTGCCCCGTGGTCGAAGAACTCACCCTCCAGTCACCGCTGGTGCTCTCGCCCAAAGCCGGTGTACAGCTGCGGCTGACGGTGGATGCCGCTGATGAGCGTGGTGAGCGTCGGTTCACTGTGTACTCGCGCGGCGTGGAGGAGGAGTGGACGGCCCATGCTGCCGGGCTGCTCGGGGTGTCGGCGTCCTCTGCGGGGGTGGCGCTGGAGCAGTGGCCGCCGGCGGGCGGTGTGCCTGTCGATCTGGCTGGTGTCTACGAGCGGTTGGCTGATCTGGGGTATGGCTACGGTCCGGCCTTCCAGGGACTGCGTGCCGCCTGGCGTGCCGGTGATGACCTGTTCGCCGAGGTCGAGCTGCCCGAGCCGATGCATGCGGACGCCGCTCGCTTCGGCATCCACCCGGCCCTCCTCGACGCCACCCTCCACCCCCTGGTGCTGGAAGCAGCGGCCTCGGCGCAGAACGATGCCGAGATCCGGCTGCCGTTCTCCTTCGCGGGCTTCGCGCTGCACGCGGTCGGCGCGACCGTGCTGCGGGTGCGGTGGACTCGGACCGGACAGGACACCGCAAGCCTGACCGTCGCGGATGGCGCTGGGGCGCCGGTGGCGGTGATCGACTCGGTCGTGCTGCGGCCGATCGCCCGTGAACAGCTCACCGTGACGGAAACCTCCTTCGAGTCGCTGTACCGCATCGACTGGGAGCCCTTGGCGGCCGTGCCAGCAGCGGAGCCGGAGACGGTCAGCCTGGATGCGACGGGGCCGTATCCCGATCTCGCCGCACTCGCCGCCGCCGTCGAAGCAGGCACCGCCGTACCTGAATACGTGGTGCTCACCGAGGAGTTCACCGCACCAACCGATTCCTCCGGGGACATCCTCGCGCTGGGCCACGCGGTGGCGCGGCGCGGGCTCGAACTGGTGCAGACGTGGCTGGCCGGCGAGCACTTCTCGGACAGCAAGCTCGTGGTGGTCGTGCCGGACGGCGCACTCCACACGTCACCACTGTCGGGCCTGATCCGTACCGCGCAGTCCGAGCAGCCCGGTCGGCTCGTCCTCGTACATGTACAGGACGAGGCCGGGTTGGGGTCGTTGCCTGTGGTGTTGGCTTCGGGTGAGCCGGAAGTGGCGGTGCGTGGTGGGGAGTTGTTCGTGCCGCGGCTGGCGCGTGCGGCGTCTGCGTCTGTTTCCGGGGCGGTGGGTCTGGATCCGGAGGGGACGGTGTTGGTGACGGGTGCTCTGGGGACCTTGGGTCGTTTGGTGGCGCGGCGTTTGGTGACGCATCACGGTGCTCGTCATTTGTTGTTGGTGAGTCGTCGTGGTGGGGCTGCTGAGGGTGCGGCGGAGTTTGTGGCGGAGTTGGCGGGGTTGGGTGCTGATGCGTCGCTGGCGGCTTGTGATGTCGCTGATTTCGATGCGTTGGCGGGTGTGTTGGATGCGGTGGCGGTGGAGCGTCCGTTGACGGCTGTGGTGCATGTGGCGGGGGTGCTGGATGACGCGACGGTGCAGTCGTTGACGGAGGGGCATTTGGAGCGGGTGTTGCGTCCGAAGGTGGACGCGGCCTGGAATCTCCATCGGCTGACGTGGCATCACAAGCTCTCCGCGTTCGTGGTGTTCTCTTCGGTCGCTGGTCTGGTCGGGAATGCGGGGCAGGGCAATTACGCGGCGGCGAACACCTTCCTCGACGCCCTGGCTCAGCACCGTCGTGCCCGGGGCCTGCCCGCCACCTCCCTCGCCTGGGGGCTGTGGGACAGCGTCGACGGCATGGCCGGAAGCCTCGGAGATGCCGACGTGGCCCGCTGGAAGCGCAACGGCATCGTGCCGCTCTTGCCGGAACTCGGCTTGGCACTGTTCGATGCGGCCCTCGAGTCGGCGGAGCCGCTGCTCGTCCCCGCGGAGCTCGACCTGGCCGCCCTGCGTGCCGTGGCCGAGGAAGGCGCGCTGCCAGGGCTGTTCCGCGGCCTCGTACGGGTGCGGCGCCGGCAGGTGGCCCGTGCCGCACGAGGCACCGACTCCTCCTGGGTGGAGCGCCTGGTCCAGCTGTCTGCCGAGGAGCGCGCGCAGGCCGTGCTGCAGACGGTGCGCGAGACCGTGGCCCTGGTCCTCGGCCACGGCGCCACCTTCGACATCGACGCGTCCAGGGCCTTCAAGGAGTTGGGTTTCGATTCGCTGACGGCGGTGGAGTTGCGTAATCGGCTGAATGCGGCGACGGGTCTGCGGTTGCCTACCACTCTTGTTTTCGATCATCCCTCGCCGGATTCGGTGGCCGGGTTCCTGCTGGAGCAGTTGGATGAGACGGGGACCGCTGCGGTTCCTGCGGTTGCTGCTCATTCGGTGGGTATTGATGAGCCGATTGCGGTGGTGGGGATGGGGTGTCGTTATCCGGGTGGGGTGGTGTCGCCGGAGGGTTTGTGGCGTTTGGTGGTGGAGGGTCGGGATGCGGTGGGTGGTTTTCCGACTGATCGTGGTTGGGATGTGGAGGGTCTTTATGATCCGGATCCGGATCGGTTGGGGAAGTCTTATGCGCGTGAGGGGGGTTTTCTTTATGATGCGGCGGAGTTTGATGCGGAGTTTTTCGGGTTGAGTCCGCGTGAGGCGGTGGCGACGGATCCTCAGCAGCGGTTGTTGTTGGAGGTTGTGTGGGAGGCGTTGGAGCGGGCGGGGATTGATCCTGGTTCGTTGCGGGGTTCTTCGACGGGTGTGTATGCGGGGGTGATGTATAACGATTATGGTTCGCGTTTTGGGGGTGCTCCGGAGGGTTTTGAGGGGCATTTGCTGACGGGGACGATTGCGAGTGTGTTGTCGGGTCGGGTGGCGTATTCGTTGGG
>NZ_JBFAIR010000103.1:0-4048 GCF_040654815.1 Streptomyces sp. NPDC050619
GCCGACGGCGTCCGCGCGCTCGGGGACGCGGGTGCGCGGCACTTCCTGGAGATCGGCCCGGACGCTGTCCTCACGCCGTTTGTCGAGGATGCCGTTCCGTTGCTGCGGCGGGACCGTGACGAGGAGACGGCCGCCGTGACCGCGCTGGCCCGGCTCTACACCGCCGGCGTCCCGGTGGACTGGCCCGCGTTCTTCGCCGGCACCGGCGCCTGCCGCGTCGACCTGCCCACCTACCCCTTCCAGCACGAGCGGTACTGGCCCGAGCCCGCCGACGCCCTGCTCCCGTCCGGTGGCGGCGACGGCGTGGACGCCGAGTTCTGGGCCGCCGTGGAACGCGAGGACCTGGCGGCGCTCGCCGCACGCCTGGACATCGGCACCGAGGCACTCGGCGGCGTCGTCCCCGCGCTGTCCGCCTGGCGCAGCAAGCGCCGCGCCCGCTCGCTGTCCGACGCGCTGCGCTTCCGCGAGACCTGGCAGCCGCTGCGCGGCACCCCTGCGGCCGGACCGTCCGGCACCTGGCTGGTCGTCCTGCCCGCCGACGGGCCCGACACCGACGGCGCCTGGCTGGACGCCGTGACCGCCGCCCTCGGCCCCGACACCGTGTCCATCAGAGTCGGCAGGCGGCCCGCCCGAGGCGAACTCGCCGAGGAACTGTCCCGGCTCACCGCCGACGGCACCCGCTTCACCGGCGTCCTCTCCCTGCTCGCCGGCACCGACGCCACCCGCTGGACCAGCGTCCCGGTCGGCCTCGTCGACACCGCCGTACTGCTGCAGGCCATGGACGACGCCGGGTTCCGCACCCGGATCTGGTCCGCCACCCGTGGCGCGGTGGCCGTCTCGCCCGACGAGACCGTGCGACCCCTCCAAGCCTCACTGTGGGGTCTGGGCCGGGTCGCGGCTCTGGAGTATCCCGACCGGTGGGGTGGGTTGATCGATCTGCCAGGGGTACCGGACGAGGCCGCACTGCGCCGGTTCGTCGAGCACTTGGCCGGCTCCGGGGAGGAGGACGAGGTCGCGGTGCGGGGCGCCGGGGTCTTCGGTCGTCGCCTTGCCGCCGCGCCGGGTGTGGAGCGGGCGCCGGTGTGGGAGCCGTCCGGGACGGTGCTGATCACGGGCGGCACGGGTGCGCTGGGCGGTCATGTGGCCCGGTGGGCGGCGGAGCATGGTGCGGAGCATCTGCTGTTGCTCAGCCGGCGTGGCCGACAGGCGCCCGGTGCACAGGAGTTGGAGGCCGAGCTGACCGCGCTGGGTGCGCGGGTGACGATCGCCGCGTGTGACACGGCGATCCGCGCGGAGCTCTCGGCGGCGCTGGAGGCGATCCCAGCCGACATGCCGCTGACCGCCGTCGTGCACGCCGCCGGAGTCCTCGACGACGCCGTGCTCAACGGCCTCACCCCGCAGCGCTTCGGCGCCGTCTTCCGCGCCAAGGTCAGCCCCGCGCTGCTGCTGGACGAGCTGACCCGGGAGCACGACCTGTCGGCGTTCGTGCTGTTCTCGTCGGTGGCCGGGGCGGTCGGCAACCCCGGTCAGGGCAACTACGCGGCCGCGAACACCGTGCTGGACGCGCTGGCGCGGCGGCGCCGGGCCGAGGGACTGCCCGCCACCTCCGTCGCCTGGGGCGCCTGGGACGGCGGCGGCATGGCCGCCGGGCTGACGGATGCGCTGCGCGAGACCGGCACCACCGCCCTCGAACCCCGGCTCGCCCTCGGCGTGCTCGCCGAACTCACCGTCGACACCGCACCCGTGACCGTCGTCGCCGACCTCCAGCAGCAGGACACCCTGCGGATGCTGTTCAGCATCCGGCCCTGCGCCGCCCTCAGCGCCCTGCCCGCCGCCGAGGCGGCCCGCGCCGAGGCCCGCAGGCTCCGCGACGACACGCGCTCCGCCGCCTCCGTCCTGCGCCGCAAGGTGTACGCAGCCCCCGAGGACGAGCGCGTCCCGCTCCTCCTCGACCTGGTCCGCACGCACGCCGCCGGCGTCCTCGGCCACGCCGGAGTCGAAGCCGTGGACGCCGAACGCGCCTTCCACGACATCGGCTTCGACTCCCTGACGTCGATGGAACTGCGCAACCAGCTCGCCCGCGCCACCGGCCTCGCGCTCCCCGCCAGCCTGCTCTTCGACTTCACCCGGCCCCGCAGACTCGCCGAGCGCCTCGTCGCCGAACTCCTGGGCAGCCAGGACGAGTCGGACGGCCCGCTGCCCGCCGCCGACACCGCCGAGGACCCCGTTGTCGTGGTCGGCATGGCCTGCCGTTTCCCCGGCGGCGTCCAGACCCCGGAGCAGCTGTGGGAGCTTGTCGCCTCCGGCACCGACGCCATCTCCGCCTTCCCCACCGACCGAGGCTGGGAGATCCAGGGCCAGGGCGGCTTCCTGCACGACGCCGCCGACTTCGACCCCGAGTTCTTCGGCATCAGCCCGCGCGAGGCCGTGGCCATGGACCCGCAGCAGCGGCTGCTGCTGGAGACCGGCTGGGAGGCGTTCGAACGCGCCGGCATCGACCCGCGGAGTCTGCGCGGCAGCCGCACCGGCGTATTCGTCGGCAGCAACGGGGTCGACTACCACCACCTCCTCGCCCGCGCCAAGGACATGGAGGGTCGCGGCGTCATGCTGGCGGCCAGTGTCATGTCCGGCCGTCTCGCCTACGTCTTCGGCCTCGAGGGCCCGGCGGTCACCGTGGACACGGCGTGCTCGTCGTCGCTGGTGTCGCTGCACCTGGCGGCGCAGGCGCTGCGCAGCGGCGAGTGCTCCCTCGCCCTGGCGGGCGGTGTCACCGTGATGACCACCTCCGCCGCCTTCGCGGGCTTTAGGCACCACGGCGGCCTCGCCGAGGACGGCCGCTGCAAGGCCTTCGGTGACGACGCCGACGGCACCGGCTGGTCCGAGGGCGTCGGCATGGTCGTAGTCGAACGACTCTCCGACGCTGTGCGTCACGGGCACCGGGTCCTCGCCACCGTGCGTGGCTCCGCGGTGAACCAGGACGGTGCGTCCAACGGTTTGACGGCGCCGAACGGTCCGTCGCAGCAGCGGGTGATCCGGCAGGCGCTGGCGTCGGCGGGGCTGGGCCCGGCCGAGGTGGACGCGGTGGAGGCGCACGGCACCGGGACGCGGCTGGGCGACCCGATCGAGGCGCAGGCGTTGCTCGCGACGTACGGTCAGGATCGGGAACGGCCGCTGCTGCTGGGCTCGGTGAAGTCCAACATCGGGCACACCCAGGCGGCTGCCGGTGCGGCCGGACTGATCAAGTCCGTCATGTCCCTGCGGCACGGCGTCGTCCCGCGCACCCTGCACACCGACGTGCCCTCGTCGCACGTCGACTGGTCCATGGGCGCCGTCGAGATCGCCACGGCCAACACCGACTGGCCCGACACCGGGCGCCCCCGCCGGGTCGGCGTGTCATCGTTCGGTATCAGCGGCACCAACGCCCACGTCGTCCTCGAACAGGCACCGGAGCCGGAGGGCGAGGAGCCGGAGACGAGGACCGTCACCGCGCGCGTGGTGCCCTTGCCCGTCACCGCCACCGGCGCGGCCGCGCTCGACGCACAGCTCGACCGGATCCGCGCCCACGCGGACGATCACGCGCCCGTGGACGTCGGCCACTCCCTGGCCGTCGGCCGCTCCGCCTTCCCCCACCGGGCCGTCCTGCTCGCCACCGCCGACGGACTCACCGAGGCCGCGCGAGCGGTCGCCGAGCCCGGACCCCTCGCTGTCCTCTTCTCCGGACAGAGCGCCCAACGGCTGGGCATGGGACGGGAGTTGTACGACCGGTTCCCAGTGTTCGCCGACGCCCTGAACGCCGTACTCGACGAACTCGGCCCCGGAGTGCGGGAGACGATGTGGGGCGACGACCCGGCCGCGCTGGATCGCACCGGCGTCGCTCAGCCCGCCCTGTTCGCCGTCGAGGTAGCGCTGTACCGGCTCGTCGAGTCGTTCGGCGTCAGGCCCAAGTACGTCGCCGGTCATTCGGTGGGTGAGATCGCGGCGGCGCATGTGGCGGGTGTGTTGTCGTTGCGGGATGCGTGTGTGCTGGTGTCGGCGCGGGCGCGGTTGA
>NZ_JBFAIR010000104.1:0-3878 GCF_040654815.1 Streptomyces sp. NPDC050619
CTGGGTGTGGCGGCGGTGGGGCGTTCGCTGGCGGTGTCGCGTGCCCGGTTCGAGCATCGTGCGGTGGTGGTGGGGGAGAGCCGTGGTGAACTCCTCGACGCGCTCAAGGGGTTGGCGTCCGGTGGGTCCGCTGCTGTTTCTGGTGGCAAGTTGGCGTTTTTGTTTTCGGGGCAGGGGAGTCAGCGGTTGGGGATGGGTCGGGAGTTGTATGGGAGTGAGCCGGTGTTTGCGGCTGCTTTCGATGAGGTGTGTGCGGCTCTTGATGTGTATTTGGATTGTTCGCTGGCTTCGGTGATTTCGGGTGAGGCGGGTCCGGAGTTGTTGGGTCGGACGGGGTTTACGCAGCCTGCGTTGTTTGCGGTTGAGGTGGCGTTGTTCCGGTTGGTGTCGCATTACGGTGTTGTTCCGGATTATGTGGTGGGGCATTCGGTGGGTGAGATTGCGGCGGCGCATGTGGCGGGTGTGTTGTCGTTGGGGGATGCGGCGCGGTTGGTGTGTGCGCGGGCGCGGTTGATGGAGGCGTTGCCCGCGGGTGGTGCGATGGCTGCTGTGGGTGCTGGTGAGGGTCGGGTTGTGGGGTGGCTTGAGGGTCGTGTGGGTGTGGGTGTGGCGGGGGTGAACAGTCCGTCGGGGACGGTGGTGTCGGGTGATGAGGCTGGGGTTGTTGAGGTGGTGGAGGTGGCGCGGGCGGCGGGGGTGAAGGCGACGCGTCTGGCGGTGAGTCATGCGTTTCATTCGGCTCGGTTGGACGGGATGCTGGATGAGTTGACGGATGTGGCGGGTGAGTTGACTTTTCATGTGCCGCGTATTCCGGTGGTGTCGAATGTGACGGGTGGGTTGGTGGGGGAGTTCACCGCGGAGTATTGGGCGGTGCAGGCGCGTTCGGCGGTGCGGTTTGCTGATGGGGTGGCGACGCTGCGGGGTTTGGGGGTGTCGGCGTTTGTGGAGCTGGGTCCGGATGCGACGTTGTCGGGTCTGGTGCGTGAATGCCTCGCCGGCGAGGCTGGTTCTGGGGGGCCGGCTGGGTCGGTTGTGGTGGTGCCGGTGTTGCGGCGTAAGCAGTCTGAGCGGCGGGCGTTCTTGTCGGCTCTGGCGGGTGTGTATGTCCATGGGGTGGAGGTGGACTGGGCGAAGTTCTATCCGCCTGGCACGGCCGTGGTGGATCTGCCCACGTATGCCTTCCAGCGTGAGCGTTTCTGGCTGGATGTGCCGCGGTCTGGTGATGCGGCGGGTTTGGGGCTTGGGGCTGCTGATCATCCGTTGTTGGCGGCGGTGATTGCGGACCCGGGTGGGGATGGTGTGCAGTTCACGGCGTCGGTGTCGCTCGCGACGCATCCGTGGCTGGCCGATCATGCGATCGGTGAGACGGTTCTGGTTCCGGGTACGGCGTTCCTGGAGCTGGCCGGCCATGCCGGTGAGTATCTGGGTTGTGCCGTGGTGGAGGAGCTGACGCTTCAGGCGCCGTTGGTGCTGCCGGAGAGGTCGGGCATTCAGCTGCGGCTGACGGTGGATGCCGCCGATGAGCGTGGTGAGCGTCGGTTCACTGTGTACTCGCGCGGCGTGGAGGAGGAGTGGACGGCCCATGCTGCCGGTCTGCTCGGGGTGTCGGCGTCCTCTGCGGGGGTGGCGCTGGAGCAGTGGCCGCCGGCGGGCGGTGTGCCTGTCGATCTGGCTGGTGTCTACGAGCGGTTGGCTGATCTGGGGTATGGCTACGGTCCGGCCTTCCAGGGACTGCGTGCCGCTTGGCGTGCTGGTGATGACCTGTTCGCCGAGGTGGAGCTGCCCGAGCCGATGCATGCGGACGCCGCTCGCTTCGGCATCCACCCGGCCCTCCTCGACGCCACCCTCCACCCGCTCCTTCTGGACGTGGAGGCCGGCCCGCGGCGCGTGCCGTTCGAGTTCACCGGTGTCGCTCTGCACCGGGTCGGCGCTACCTCCCTCCGGGTGCGCGTCAAGCAGCTCGGGGAGAACTCCGTAGCACTCGACCTCGCCGACAGCACAGGCGCCCCCGTCGCGACGATCGGCCGGCTCGACGTGCGCGCCGAGGCGGCGTCCGTCCACGCACCGGTGCCGTACCAGGTCAACTGGACCCAGGTACAGCGCAGTCCGGGCGATCTGCCTGCCGTGGTGGAGTTGCCCCTCGGGCCCGATGGCCGTGCCGATCTGACGGCTGAGGGCGCGAACCCGGTGCCCGCACAGCTCGTCGCCGTACTCCCGGTCCTTGAAGACGTGAACCCCCAGGCCGCTCACGCGACCGCCCAGTCGGTGCTCGCTCTGGCGCAGGACTGGCTCGCCAGTGAGCGGTACGCCGACAGCGAGCTCGTCGTCGTCACACAGGGCGCGGTGGCCGCCAAGCCCGGCGAGGAGGTACGCGACCTGAGCCAGAGCCCGGTCTGGGGCCTTGTCAGGTCGGCCAGGTCGGAGAACCCCGGACGATTCCGCCTCGTCGACCTCGATGAGGCCGGGTTGGGGTCGTTGCCTGTGGTGTTGGCTTCGGGTGAGCCGGAAGTGGCGGTGCGTGGTGGGGAGTTGTTCGTGCCGCGGCTGGCGCGTGCGGCGTCTGCGTCTGTTTCCGGGGCGGTGGGTCTGGATCCGGAGGGGACGGTGTTGGTGACGGGTGCTCTGGGGACGTTGGGTCGT
The DNA here is from genome assembly GCF_040654815.1 of Streptomyces sp. NPDC050619. Classification (NCBI taxonomy): domain Bacteria; kingdom Bacillati; phylum Actinomycetota; class Actinomycetes; order Kitasatosporales; family Streptomycetaceae; genus Streptomyces; species Streptomyces sp. NPDC050619. The sequence goes on from NZ_JBFAIR010000104.1 coordinate 2,641, forward strand.
TTGGTGGCGCGGCGTTTGGTGACGCATCACGGTGCTCGTCATTTGTTGTTGGTGAGTCGTCGTGGTGGGGCTGCTGAGGGTGCGGCGGAGTTTGTGGCGGAGTTGGCGGGGTTGGGTGCTGATGCGTCGCTGGCGGCTTGTGATGTCGCTGATTTCGATGCGTTGGCGGGTGTGTTGGATGCGGTGGCGGTGGAGCGTCCGCTCACGGCTGTGGTGCATGTGGCGGGGGTGCTGGATGACGCGACGGTGCAGTCGTTGACGGAGGGGCATCTGGAGCGGGTGTTGCGTCCGAAGGTGGACGCGGCCTGGAATCTCCATCGGCTGACGTGGCATCACAAGCTCTCCGCGTTCGTGGTGTTCTCTTCGGTCGCGGGTCTGGTCGGGAATGCGGGGCAGGGCAATTACGCGGCGGCGAACACCTTCCTCGACGCCCTGGCTCAGCACCGTCGTGCCCGGGGCCTGCCCGCCACCTCCCTCGCCTGGGGGCTGTGGGCCGAGGACGGCATGGCAGGCTCGCTGGACGCGGCCGACCTCGAACGCATCAGCCGATCCGGCATCGCGCCGCTCAGCAACGAGGACGGCCTGGCACTGTTCGATGCTGCCCTCGGGTCGACGGAGCCGCTGCTCGTCCCCGCCGCGCTCGACCTGGCCGCCGTACGCCGCATGCCGAACGTCCCGGGCCTCTTCCATGGACTGGTCCGCCAGTCCGTCCGGCGCACCGGCGCCGGCGAGGGCTCCGGCACACTGGCGAACCGCCTCGCGGGGCTGTCCGACGGGGACCGGGCCCGTGCGCTCCTCGACCTGGTCCGCGCCGAGGTCGCCCTGGTCCTCGGGCACAGCTCGGCGGACACGGTCGCACCCGACCGCGCCTTCAAGGAGCTGGGTTTCGATTCGCTGACGGCGGTGGAGTTGCGTAATCGGCTGAATGCCGCGACCGGTCTGCGGCTGCCCACCACCCTCGTCTTCGACTATCCGAACCCGGGTGTGCTCGCGGAGCACTTGGCGGCGGAGACCTCGCACTCGGCCGCGGCCCCGCGCGCCCGGGCCGTCACCGTCGTCTCCACCGATGAGCCGATTGCGGTGGTGGGGATGGGGTGTCGTTATCCGGGTGGGGTGGTGTCGCCGGAGGGTTTGTGGCGGCTTGTGGTGGAGGGTCGGGATGCGGTGGGTGGTTTTCCGACTGATCGTGGTTGGGATGTGGAGGGTCTTTATGATCCGGATCCGGATCGGTTGGGGAA
>NZ_JBFAIR010000105.1:0-3652 GCF_040654815.1 Streptomyces sp. NPDC050619
CGAGGCGGGCGGGTGTGTCGGCGTTCGGGATCAGTGGCACCAATGCCCACGTCATCCTCGAAGAAGCCCCGGAAATCCTTGAAGAAGCCCCCGAATCGCAGCGGCCCGAACAGTCCGGGACCGGCACCCCGCTCCCGCTCACACCCTGGCTGTTGGCCGGACGCGACGCCGACAGCCTTCGCGCGCAGGCCGAGCGCCTCGCCGCGCACCTCCCCGCGAACCCGGCGTCTCCGGCCGACCTCGGCTACTCGCTGGCCACCACCCGCGCCCTCCTGACCCACCGTGCCGTCGTCCTCGGACCCGGCCTCGACGAACTGAGCACCGGCGTCCGGGCCCTCGCCGACGGTGACCGGCATCCGGCTGTGGTCACCGGACATGTGCTCAAGGGACGTACGGCATGGATGTTCACGGGGCAGGGCAGCCAGCGGCCTGGCATGGGACGCGAACTCCACGATCTCTTCCCGGAGTTCCGTCGGGCCCTGGACGAGGTCTGCGACCTCCTGGACGCCGAACTCGGCGCCGAAGACCCCGGTCACCTTCCACTGCGCGAGCTCATGTCCACCGGTGAACCGGAGACCCTGGCCCGCACCGGTTACGCCCAGCCCGCCCTCTTCGCCCTGCAAGTGGCCCTCGTGGCTCTCCTGCGGTCCTGGGGCATGCGACCTGACTGCGTACTCGGCCACTCGGTGGGCGAGTACGCGGCCGCGTACGCCGCCGGGGTCTTCGAGCTGCCGGATGCGGTGCGGCTGGTGGCGGCGCGGGCCCGGCTGATGCAGGCCCTGCCCGAGGGTGGCGCGATGGCCGCGATCGAGGCCACCGAGGACGAGATCGCCGGGGCACTGGGCGCGGACGTGGCGCTGGCCGCCGTGAACGGGCCGCAGGCCGTGGTGGTGTCGGGCGCCGAGGGCGCCGTCGATGCCGTGGTCGCCGACTTCCGGGAGCGCGGGCGCCGCGCGGGCCGGCTACGGGTCAGCCACGCCTTCCACTCATCACTGATGGACCCGATGCTCGCCGAGTTCACCACCGTGGCGGCCGGTGTCGCCTACCGCACGCCGACCGTGCCCGCCGTCAGCACCCTGACCGGTGAGGCCCTGCGCGAGGGCGACTGGACCACTCCCACGTACTGGATCGAACAGGTCCGCCGGCCCGTACGCTTCCACGACGCGCTCACCACCGCCACCGCCGGCCAAGGGGCCGGCCGGCTCCTGGAGATCGGCCCCGACCCCGTCCTCACCGCGCTCGCCCGGGAGGCCGGGCACGCCGCCGCGGCCACCCTGCGCACCGGGCAGCCCGACCCGCAGGCCGTCCTGACCGCCGTCGCCGAGATGTACGTCCGTGGCGGCGACGTCCGTTGGGCCGCCCTCTTCGAGGGCACGGGCGCGCGGCGGGTGGAGCTGCCGACCTACGCGTTCCATCGCGAGCGGTACTGGCTGCCCGACCACGCCGTCGCGGAGCGCGGCGCGGAAAGTGGACCCGACAGGGTCGAAGCACGCTTCTGGGATCTCGTGGAGCGCGGCGAGATCGACGCGCTCGCCGAGCGGCTGGGCGTGGCCGGGGACGAAGCCCTGGACACCCTCGTCCCCGCGCTGTCCGCCTGGCGCCGGGAAGGCCGTCGGGACCTGGAGCAAGCGGCCCGCCGCTACCGTGTCCGCTGGCGGCCCGCCCGCCTCGCCGCCGACACCGCCGTGCTCCCGGGCCGCTGGCTCGTGGCCACGTCCGACCCGGCCGGAGAGGACATCGCGGCGGCCCTGCGCCGGGCCGGTGCCGAGGTCGACCAGCTCACCGTCGACGCCACCGACACCCGCACCGACCTCGCGGACCGCATCCGCGCCACCGGCCACGAGCCCACCCACGTCCTGGCACTGCTGCCGTCACCGGGTGCCGTACTGGCCCTGTGGCAGGCGCTGTCCGACGCCGCCCCGGCCGCCCGCCTGTGGTGCGCCACGAGGTCCGCGCAGTCGGTCGGCGCCGGTGACAGCCCGTCCCGGCCCGACGAGGCGGCCGTATGGGGCCTGGGACGCACACTCGCCCTCGAACAGCCCGACCGCTGGGGCGGCCTCGTCGACCTGCCCGCGCAACCGGGCCCCGACGAGCCGCGGCGCCTCGCACGGCTGCTGGCCGCACCCGGCGACGAGGACCAGCTCGCCCTGCGCCCCACCGGGATCCTCGCCGCACGCCTCGTACGCGACACCGGCCCGGGCGGACAACCCGCCGCCCCGGACGCACCACCGCAGGGCGCCCGCTTCCACGGCACGGCCCTCGTCACCGGAGGCACCGGCGCGCTCGGCCGGCACATCGGCCACTGGCTCGTCGACCAGGGCGCCGAGCACCTCGTCCTGGTCTCCCGGCGGGGCGCCGACGCCCCCGGCGCCCAGGAACTGCGCGACGAGCTGACCGGACGCGGCGCCCAAGTCACCCTCGCCGCCTGCGACGTGGCGGGCCGCACCGCCCTCGCCGGTCTGCTGGACGCCCACCTCCCGACCGTCGTCGTCCACGCGGCGGGCCTCCTCGACGACGGCCTCGCCGCCGACCTCACCCCCGAACGACTGGCACGCGTCCTCGCCGCGAAGGCCGATGCCGCGCAGCACCTGCACGAACTGACCGCCGAGCGTCCCCTCGACGCCTTCGTGCTGTTCTCCTCCACGGCCGGCGTCACCGGCAACGCCGGCCAGGCCGCCTACGCCGCCGCCAACGCCCGCCTCGACGCGCTGGCCCAGCACCGCCGCGCCCTCGGTCTGCCGGCCACGTCCGTGGCGTGGGGCCCCTGGGCGGGCGACGGCATGGCGGCCGACCCCGTCGTCACCACGCACCTGGCCCGGCTCGGCATCCGCCCCCTCACCCCCGAAACCGCCGTCGACGCGCTCCGGCGCGTCCTCGATGACGACCGCACCTGTGTCACCGTCCTCGACGCCGACTGGGCCCGCTTCGCCGAGACCACCGCCTACGCCCGCCACGGCTCACTCCTGCGCGAACTCACGGCACCCGCACAGCAGGAGGCCCGAGCCGACGGCACCGAACGACCCGCGGCAGGCGGCGGCGAACTCGCGACGGCCCTGCACGGCCGCCCGCCCGCCGAACGGGAACGCCTCGTCCTCGCCCACGTACGGTCCACCGTCGCCGAGGTCCTCGGGCACAGCTCCGCCGCCTCGGTCGCCGCCGACCGCCCCTTCAGCGACCTGGGCTTCGACTCCCTCACCTCGGTGGAACTGCGCAACCGCCTCGGCTCCGCGACCGGGCTGCGCCTGCCCGCAACCCTCGTCTACGACCACCCCACCCCGGCCGCCCTCGCGGCCCACATCCGCGCCGAGCTCCCCGGCGACGACACCCACGCCGAGGACCACGAAGCGAACTCGGGCTCCGACAGGGGCAACGCCGTCGACGACGACGCCGTCGCGATCGTGGGGATGGCGTGCCGTTTCCCGGGTGGTGTGTCGTCGCCGGAGGAGTTGTGGGAGATGCTCGCGGCGGGCCGTGATGGTGTGACCTCGTTTCCTGAGGACCGTGGCTGGGATGTCGGGCGTCTTTATCATCCCGATCCTGAGCATTCCGGGACTTCGTATGTGAATGCGGGTGGGTTTCTTTCTGGTGTTGCTGATTTCGATGCGGAGTTGTTCGGTATTTCGCCGCGTGAGGCGTTGGCGATGGATCCGCA
>NZ_JBFAIR010000106.1:0-2500 GCF_040654815.1 Streptomyces sp. NPDC050619
CCATGCTCGAATTGTTGGTCTCGCAGTCAAGCTCCCTTGTGCCTTTACACTCTACGAATGATTTCCAACCATTCTGAGGGAACCTTTGGGCGCCTCCGTTACCTTTTAGGAGGCGACCGCCCCAGTCAAACTGTCCGCCTGACACTGTCTCCTGCCCCGCTAAGGGGCATGGGTTAGAATTTCAATACAACCAGGGTAGTATCCCACCGACGCCTCCTTCGAAGCTGGCGCTCCGAGATCTCTGGCTCCTACCTATCCTGTACAAGTTGTACCAAAATTCAATATCAGGCTACAGTAAAGCTCCACGGGGTCTTTCCGTCCTGTCGCGGGTAACCTGCATCTTCACAGGTACTATAATTTCACCGAGTCTCTCGTTGAGACAGTGCCCAGATCGTTACGCCTTTCGTGCGGGTCGGAACTTACCCGACAAGGAATTTCGCTACCTTAGGACCGTTATAGTTACGGCCGCCGTTTACTGGGGCTTCAATTCGCAGCTTCGCTTGCGCTAACCACTCCTCTTAACCTTCCAGCACCGGGCAGGCGTCAGCCCCTATACGTCACCTTACGGTTTTGCAGAGACCTGTGTTTTTGCTAAACAGTCGCCTGGGCCTATTCACTGCGGCTCTCATGCGCTTGCACGCTCAAGAGCACCCCTTCTCCCGAAGTTACGGGGTCATTTTGCCGAGTTCCTTAACGAGAGTTCTCTCGCACACCTTAGGATTCTCTCCTCGACTACCTGTGTCGGTTTGCGGTACGGGCACCTCTCACCTCGATAGAGGCTTTTCTTGGCAGTGTGAAATCAGGAACTTCGTCCATACGGACTCGCCATCACAGCTCAACGTTACAGTGTGCGGATTTGCCTACACACACGCCTTACTGCTTGGACGCGCATAACCAACAGCGCGCTTACCCTATCCTACTGCGTCCCCCCATTTCTCAAACGGTGAGGAGGTGGTACAGGAATATCAACCTGTTGTCCATCGCCTACGCCTATCGGCCTCGGCTTAGGTCCCGACTAACCCTGAGCGGACGAGCCTTCCTCAGGAAACCTTAGTCATACGGTGGACGGGATTCTCACCCGTCTTTCGCTACTCATACCGGCATTCTCACTTCTAAGCGCTCCACCAGTCCTTCCGGTCTGACTTCAACGCACTTAGAACGCTCTCCTACCACTGACATCGTAGATGTCAATCCACAGCTTCGGTGAATCGTTTAGCCCCGATACATTTTCGGCGCAGCGTCACTCGACCAGTGAGCTATTACGCACTCTTTAAATGATGGCTGCTTCTAAGCCAACATCCTAGTTGTCTGGGCAACGCCACATCCTTTTCCACTTAACATATATTTTGGGACCTTAGCTGGTGGTCTGGGCTGTTTCCCTTTTGACTACGGATCTTATCACTCGCAGTCTGACTCCCGTGTATAAATATCTGGCATTCGGAGTTTGTCTGAATTCGGTAAACCGGGATGGCCCCCTAGTCCAAACAGTGCTCTACCTCCAGTATTCTCATCACGAGGCTAGCCCTAAAGCTATTTCGGAGAGAACCAGCTATCTCCAAGTTCGATTGGAATTTCTCCGCTACCCACACCTCATCCCCGCACTTTTCAACGTGCGTGGGTTCGGGCCTCCAGTAAGTGTTACCTTACCTTCACCCTGGACATGGGTAGATCACCTGGTTTCGGGTCTACGACCACGTACTAATTCGCCCTATTCAGACTCGCTTTCGCTGCGGCTCCGCCTTCTAAAGCTTAACCTCGCACGTAATCGTAACTCGCCGGTTCATTCTACAAAAGGCACGCTATCACCCATTAACGGGCTCTAACTACTTGTAGGCACACGGTTTCAGGATCTCTTTCACTCCCCTTCCGGGGTGCTTTTCACCTTTCCCTCACGGTACTGGTTCACTATCGGTCACTAGGTAGTATTTAGCCTTGGGAGATGGTCCTCCCGGATTCCGACGGAATTTCACGTGTTCCGCCGTACTCAGGATCCACTCAGGAGGGAACGAACTTTCGACTACAGGGCTTTTACCTGCTCTGGCGGACCTTTCCAAGTCGCTTCATCTAACTCGCTCTTTTGTAACTCCGTATTGAGTGTCCTACAACCCCAAGAGGCAAGCCTCTTGGTTTGGGCTCTTCCCGTTTCGCTCGCCGCTACTCAGGGAATCGATTTTTCTTTCTCTTCCTCCAGGTACTTAGATGTTTCAGTTCCCTGGGTCTGCCTTCAAGACGCTATGTATTCACGTCAAGATACTACGCGATTAAACGTAGTGGGTTCCCCCATTCGGAAATCTCCGGATCAAAGCTCACTTACAGCTCCCCGAAGCATATCGGTGTTAGTGCCGTCCTTCTTCGGCTCCTAGTGCCAAGGCATTCGCCGTGCGCCCTTAATAACTTAACCTATCAGCTTCCAATACACATCACATTTAACTGCTCGTGTCTTGAAACCTTTTAATGTTATTAAGCCTATAAAAAACTTAAAAAAATAAATGTGTTTGTT
>NZ_JBFAIR010000107.1:0-3358 GCF_040654815.1 Streptomyces sp. NPDC050619
CGATCCTGCTGCGGGAGGTGTGGGCCGCGTACGCGGCCGGCGGCAGCGGCGCGGGACTGCCCGCGGTCACGCCGCACCGCGAACACCTGGCCTGGCTGGCGCGCCAGGACAAGGACGCCGCGCGCGCCTCCTGGACGCAGGCCCTATCCGGGCTCGACGAACCAACCCTGGTCGCCCCCGCCGCCGTGGATGCCGGGGCCGCGCTGCCCCGATCGGTGGCATGGGCGCCGGGTGCGGAGCTGAGCGACGCGGTGCGCGACCTGGCCCGTGAGCTGGGCGTCACGGTGAACATCGTCCTGCAAGCGGCATGGGCGATCGTGCTGGGTCAGCTGGCCCGCCGACGTGACGTGGTCTTCGGGACGACGGTCGCGGGGCGGCCGGCGGAGCTGCCGGGCATGGAGGACATGCTGGGCCTCTTCATCAACACGGTCCCAGTGCGGGTGCGGCTTGAGGCCACGCAGCCGGTGGCCCAGTTGCTGACCGAACTACAGGCGGAACAGTCGGGGTTACTCGATCACCAGTATCTCGGTCTGGCAGAGATCCAGCGGCTGGCGGGGGCGGGCGCGAGCTTCGACACGCTGCTGGCGTTCGAGAACTTCCCCGGCGACCCCGAGGTGCCGTCATCGCTGGAGTCCGTGGTCGTTACGGGCGCGGGGATGCGGGAGTCGACAAACTTCGCGCTGGCGCTGGGCGTTGACTCATCCGACCTGAACCTTCGGCTCGACTACCGTCCGGACCTGTTCGACGAGGACACCGTCCGGGCGTTGACCGGCCGGTTGGTGCGGGTGCTGGAGCAGGTGGTGGCGGATCCGCGGGTGCGGGTGAGTGAGATCGAGCTGCTGGCTGCGGATGAGCGGGCGCGGGTGGTGGGGGAGTGGAACGCCGACACCCGGCCGGTCGGCCCGCTGTCCGTGCCGGAGCGCTTCCGGGAGTGGGCGGTCCGGGCCCCGGACGTGGCCTCGGTGCGCTGCGGATCCGAGGAACTGTCGTACGGGGAGCTGGAGGTTCGGTCGAATCGGCTGGCCCGCTACCTGCGTCGGCAGGGTGTGCGCAGGGAGTCGCGGGTGGGTCTGCGGTTGCCGCGGGGTGTCGGCATGGTGGTGTCGATGCTGGCGGTGTGGAGGGCCGGGGGTGCGTATGTGCCGTTGGATCCGGAGTATCCGGCGGACCGCCTGGAGTTCATGACGGTCGACAGCGGCGCGTCGGTGGTGATCGACGCGGAGTGGTTGGCGAGGGCCGAGGGCGCGTTTGCCGCCGAGCCCGACGCGCCGCTTTATATTCCGGTGGATCCCGATCAGTTGGCGTATGTGATCTACACCTCCGGCTCCACGGGCCGCCCCAAGGGTGTGGCGGTCTCGCATCGGGGTGTGGCCAATCTGGTCGAGGCGATGGGTCCGGTGCTGGGTGCGGGGCCGGGTGAGGTGACGTTGCAGTTCGCGTCGTTCAGTTTCGACGCTTCGGTGCTGGATGTGGCCGTGACGCTGGCGTCGGGTGGCACTTTGGCGATTGCCGCGAGTGAGGAGCGTACTGACCCGCAGGCCCTGGCAGAGATGATCCGCAGGGCCGGGGTGACGGTGGCCAGCGTGGTGCCGTCGCTGCTGTCCGTGCTCGATCCGAAGACGGTCCCGGGGGTACGGAACTGGGTGCTGGGTGCCGAGCGCCTGACCGCCGACCTGGCCGCCAAGTGGCGTGGCCAGGCGGGGCTGTGGAACACCTATGGGCCGACCGAGGCGACCGTGATGACTACGGCTGTGGCGCTCGAGGAGGGCATCAGCCCGGACGATCAGCCGCCGGCGATCGGCCGCCCGTTGCCCAACACCCAGGCGTACGTCCTGGACGACTTCCTGCGCCCGGTGCCGATCGGTGTCATCGGCGAGGTGTATCTGGCCGGTCCGGGTCTGGCCCGCGGCTACCTCGGCCGCCGGGACCTCACCGCGGAACGGTTCGTAGCGTGCCCGTATGCCGAGGGCGCGCGCATGTACCGCACCGGTGACCTGGCGAAGTGGAGTGGCGACGGGCTGCTGCACTTCCAGGGCCGCGCGGATGAGCAGGTGAAGATCCGCGGCTTCCGCATCGAACTCGGCGAGATCGAAACCGTCCTCGCCGCCCACCCCGACGTCGCCCAGGCCACCGTCATCGCCCGCGACGACCGGCTCGTCGCTTACGCCCTTCCCACTGCCGCCGGCGGCATCGAGACCACTGCCCTGCTGGACTTCGCTGCGGCCCGGTTACCGGAGCACATGGTTCCGGCTGTCGTCGTCGTACTGGACGAGCTGCCGCTCACCCCCAACGGCAAAGTGGATCGCGCCGGCTTGCCCGCGCCCGAGCGTGCGGCGCGCGGCGGCCGGGCACCGGCGACGCCGGTCGAGGGGCTGCTGTGCCAACTCTTCGCCGAGGTGCTCGGGCTCGAGCGGGTGGGTGCCGAGGACTCGTTCTTCGAGCTGGGCGGCGACTCGATCATGTCGATGCTGCTGGTGTCGCGCGCTCGGCGGGCAGGGCTGGCGTTCTCCTCGCGGCAGGTCTTCGAGCAACGGAGCCCAGCAGGTCTGGCGCGGGTTGCGGAGGCCGTGGACAGCGCTGGTGTGGTATCGGGCGGCGAGTCCGGCGTGGGTGCGGTGCCGCTGACGCCGGTGATGCATGAGCTGATCGAACGGGTCGGCCTCGACGAGTTGGGCGAAGCCGTGCAGTCGGCAGTGGTGAGCACCCCGGCCGGACTGGACTTTGATGTCCTGGCGCGGGCGGTGCGGGTGCTGGTGGGCCACCACGACGTACTCCGTGCGCGTTTGGTGCCGGGGCCGGAGCCGCGGCTCGAGGTGCCGGAGGAGGTGCCGGAGCGGGCATGGGTACGCCGGGTCGACGCGACCGACCTGGCGGACGACGCGCTGCGGGAACTGACCGGCACACAGGCCCGTGCTGCCGCGCGGCGGCTGGATCCGGCCGCCGGTCTGATGCTCGACGCGGTGTGGTTCGACGCCGGGGTGGACGCGCCGGGTCGGTTGTTGCTCGTGGTTCATCACCTGGTGGTGGACACCGTGTCGTGGCGGGTGTTGTTGCCGGATCTGGGCGAGGTGTGTGTGGCGTTGGCTGCGGGTCGGGAGCCGGTGCTGGCGCCGGTGGGGACGTCGTTTCGGTATTGGGCGCGGGAGTTGGTGGTGCGGGCTGGGAGTGCGGAGCGGGTGGCGGAGCTGGAGGCCTGGACCGCGGTTTTGGCGGGTTCTGATCCGTTGCTGACGGCGCTGCCGTTGGATCCGGTGCGGGATGTTGAGTCGTCGGTGCGGCGGGTGTCGGTGCGGGTGCCGGTGTCGGTGACGTCGGCGTTGTTGACCGGGGTGCCGGCTGCGTTCGGTGCCAGGGTTGA
>NZ_JBFAIR010000108.1:0-3244 GCF_040654815.1 Streptomyces sp. NPDC050619
GGACTTGATCTGCTCCGGCGAGGTCTCCTGGATCACCAGCGCGGCGTTGGCGTGCACGATGATGCCGGTGACGTGGTGGGCAACGAAGTCGTGCAGATCCCGGGCGAGTTCCAGACGCTCGTTATGGCGTACGGAGGTCACAGCCCGGGCCCGGCGAGCGTCCAGCAGGCGCAGATAGCAACCAAGGCCCACGACGCCGCCCACGGCGAACGTCAGCAGGAAGGAGAAGAGGAAGTCGTCGGTTAGGCCGTTGCGCAACGGCTGGGCGATCACCGCGACAGCCAGCGCCGCCGACAGTGTCACGGCCGTGGCCGGGCGCTCCACCCGCCGCGCGGTCCGGGCGAGCACCACGAGCAGGACGACCGTCTCCAACAGGCCCCAGGTACCGCTTTTGAGCGGGGCATATGCATACAGGCCCACGGTCAGGGCCAAGGAGCCCAGCGCCGCGGCGCCGGCCCGCCATTCGGGGCCCGGCCAGCGGGCGGGAAAGAGCAGCACGGCGGCGGCGAGGGGGCCGGAGACCAGGGGCAGCCAGCTCGACCAGCGGTCGTGCGGGTCGTAGTAGGTCACCAGGTCGATCAGCCACACCAGGGCCAGGCCCCCGCAGAGGGAGACCGTGATGGCGCGCCGCACACGCGGGGAGAGCGGAATATCAGGTTCCACGCCGCACAGAGTACGGATGTACGGCCGAGCAGCGAGTCGGCCCACAGGTCGATGCCGACCACCCCGGACCGGCCCGGCGGCCGAGGACGGGCGCGCGTGTCCGGCGGGATCGTCGACGGTATCCAGATCCTCGCCGTGGAGGCCGCCCGAGCGAGGGCGGTGCTGGCGCGGTGGACGCTTTCGTGGAGGTGTTCGCGGTTGGCGGTGATGTCTGGGACGCAGCGGGCGGCCAGGGTGTCCCAGGCGGCGCGCAGGTGGGTCAGAAAGCGCGACAGGCTGTGGGCGATGACGGGTTCGAAGGCGTTGAGCTGGAACTGTCCGGCTTCGGCGGCCATGGTGACGGTCAGGTCATTGCCGATGAACCTCGAAGGCGTTGTCCGTCCTCGTCATGCCGTCCTGAACAGTCCCGCCCCGGGCCGCAGCGGACAGTCCTAGTCCGCCAGCACCACGTAGTCGTACGAGACGCTGTTCCCCTTGGCCTTGGTCACGGACACCATGATCTTCTGCTGCTTCCCGTTCTTGGACGTCACAGTGCACTCGACCGAGTCGCGCTGCGGCACCTTGAGACCTCCGGCGCAGCTCACGGATTTCGGCTTCTCCTGGACGAGCGGCAGGGAGTAGTTCTCGCGGACCTGCTTCTCGACCTCCGCACGGCTCACGGCACCGGTGGAACCGACGGTGCTGGTCGACTCCGTGCTCAGCAGCCGCGGTACGACCACGAAGGCGAACCCGCCCACGGCCACGGCGGCAGCGGTCACCAGGGACACGGCGACGTATTTCATGTTTCTCTCCTGCGATGCGCTTGCTGCGTTGAGGCTGTCACCGGAAGAGTGGCCCGCCGGACGGCGGCTGCGCTTCGGCCCGCAGGCCGACAGTTGGCGGGCGGGTCGGCCTGGAGGCCGACCCACGGGTCAGGCGGGCGGCATCTGGCGGTCGCGTACGAGAACGGTGTCGGGAAAAGAGCAGTGCGGCGACGGTGAGAGGGCCGGAGACCAGGGCCCGGCTTCCTCAGAGGGAGACCGTGATGGCGCCCCCGACGGCCGGGGAGAGCGGGGTATACGGGATCCACGCCGCGCCCGCACCGCGCTGACGTCCCACCATCACCGCGATCGCCTCCGTCACTTTCACGATCCTCGCCGGGCTGGCCTTCCTGCTCTTCCTGGCCCGGACACGGCAAGACCCCCGCCGCTTCGGCAACGCCGTCCTCCTCGGACTGTCCCTCGTCCTGCTGACCTTGGCGCTGCTCGCCCAAGTGGCAGCCGACAGCGCGCCCGCACCCCTCCTCGCGGCGGTGACCCTCGCCTTCACGCTGCTGGCTCTGGGGGTGCTGGCCCTCGCGTTCTTCCTCATCGCGAACGGGGTGACGATGGTCCGCAAGGAGGGCCGACGCCCCGCCAACCTGCTCTCCGGGCCGGCGGGGCTGGCCGTCCTCGATCGAGGGCCTCATGGCCGCTCCCCGCTGACCCGGAGCGGTTCTCCTGCCGGGCGTAGGAGACCACCGGCCAGGACGGGACTGAGCGGCTCACTTGCCGGCTTCTGGGCCGTACCACTGGAGTGCCTGGCCGGTGACGGCGGCGATGCACTCGAAGTCCCGGTCACGGTGCAGGAGCGTCAGTCCTTGCAACTCGGCTGTGGCGGCCACCACGAGGTCGACGGCTCCGGCGCTGCGGTGCTGTCCGCGCTGGGTGAGGATCTCCTGGACCTGCCAGGCGCGGTCGTACGCGCGATCGTCGACCGGCACCCAGCCGAAGAGCAGGCGCATGTCCTCAATGCCCCGTGTGCGGTCGGCGGCGGAGCGGGCGCTGTAGAAGAACTCCAGCTCGGTGATAGGGCACGTGGCGATGAGCCCCGCTGCCGCAGCCTGATCCCATCCATACGGTTCGGCGTCGCCGCGCAGGAGGCGGGCGAGCGCGCTGGTGTCGATCAGGAATTGCGCGGCGTTCACCGGCGGTAGTTCCCCTTGTCCTCGAAGAGGTCCAAGCCGAAGGCCCCCTCCTCCGCTGCTGCCCGCAGCCTGGTGAGGGCCAGCGCCCGGCGCCGGTTGTCGAGTACCTCGCGCAGGGCGGTATTGACTGTGTCCTTCTTGGTGCTGGTACCGAGCGCCTTGGCCACGTCCGCCACCAGCTGGTCATCGAGGTCGATCACGGTCCGGCTCATCGACTGCACCTCCACGGATATCATCGATGACATCAAGTATATCTCTACTTGTACTTGGTGAAGGTCGACGCACGGGTCAGGTGGGGGGCGTCTGGCGGTCGCGTACGAGGCCGGTGTCCCAGGCCCAGGCGGCGATCTCGACGCGGTTGCGCACGCCGATCTTGTCCTTGATGTTGGACAGGTGGGACTTGACGGTGCCCAGGGACACATACAGCTCGCCGCAGACCTCCTGGTTGGTGCGGCCCACCGCCACCAGGCGTACGACGTCGAGCTCCCGCTCGGAGAGTGGATGCGGGACCGCTGCCGGCGGCTGCTGCCCGGCGAGGTGCTTGAGGAGGCGGACGGTGACGGCGGGGGAGACCAGGGCGTCCCCGCGGGCGGCGGCACGCACGGCCTCGATCAGCAGGGTGGAGCCGGCGTCCTT
>NZ_JBFAIR010000109.1:0-3059 GCF_040654815.1 Streptomyces sp. NPDC050619
CCCGAAGCCACAACCGGCGGCACCAGCAGACCATCGGACGCCATCCGTGCGAGGCGTGGTACCCAGGCCTCGCCATCGCGGAGGGCGAGCTGGGGCTCGTCGAGGGGGGACAGCCGGTCGGCGAGGGCACGGTAGGAGGCCGCGGTGCCGTCGACGTCGGCCAGGGCGAGGCGTCCGGGGTGCTCGCTGATCGCCGACCGGACCAGGCCCCACGCGCCGGCGCCGGCCAGGTCCGGGGCTTCGGTGCCGGTGGCGGGGCGCAGGGCGACCGCACCGGTGGTCAGTGCCACCAGGGGCGTGTCCGCCCATCGCTCCTGTGTGAGCCAGGTCCGCATGGCCCCCAGGAGACCAGCAACCGGACCCAGGACTTCACCAGAGTTCGCCGCCACGCTCAACCCGACGACCGAGGGCGCGGGATCTCCCGCGTCGACTGCGGCGGTGAGGGCGTCCAGGTCGGCATAGTGCCTCGTGGACACGCCGGACTCGCGCCATGCCTCCGTGTCGCAGTCGCCGACCACGGCCCAATGTCGGGTGCGGGTCGCCGTCTCGGAGCGGTCGGTGGGCGGCGCTGGAACCCAGTCGAGGCGGTACAGGTCGTCCGGGCCGGTGGCCGCACGCACCAGGTCGGATGCCGAGACGGGGCGCAGCACCAGCGAGTCGACCACGGCGACGGGGGCACCTGTCGCGTCGGCGACATGCAGGGCGTACGCGTCGTCACCGCGCGGCGTGATCCGGGCCCGCACCAGGCTCGCGCCGACGGTGTGAAAGGTCGCGCCGGACCACAGGAAGGGCAGGAGCGCGCTCTGTGCCTTCCCCGCGCGGAGGGCCAGGGCGTGCAGCACGGTGTCGAGGAGCGCCGGGTGGAGCCCGTAGGCCGTCGCCTCTGCCGCAGCCGACTCGGGAAGGGCCGCTTCGACGAGCAGATCGTCGCCGGCCGTCCACACGCGAGCCAGGCCGCGGAAGGCGGGGCCGTAGGAGAGTCCGGACTCGTGCAGCCCCTCGTAGAGGCCGTCGAGCGCGAGTTCCCGAGCGCCGGCGGGAGGCCAGGTGCGCAGGTCGGGTGCCGCCGCGGCGTGGGTTCGGGCGTCGTCGAGGTGGCCGGTGGCGTGCAGGGTCCAGGGCTGGTCGGGGGCCGCGTCGTCGGGCCGGGCGTACACCTGGAATGCCCGGCCTCCCGCGCCGTCTGCTTCCGGCGGCTCGACGGTGATCTGGACGGTGACGCCTCCGTCGGGCGACAGTACGAGCGGAGCCCGGAGGGTGAGTTCGGCCACGCGGCCGCAGTCGGCGCGGTCGCCGGCCTGGAGGGCGAGTTCGACGAATGCCGTGCCCGGCACGACGACGCTGCCCGCCACGACATGGTCGGCGAGCCACGGATGGGTACGGACCGACAGCCGGGACGTCAGCAGCAGCGTGTCGGAGCCGGCCACGGTGACGGCCGCGCCCAGCAGCGGGTGATCCGCGGCGGCGAGACCGAGGCCGCGCGCGTCGGCGGCGGCACGGGCCGGCTCCAGCCAGTAACGCTGCCGTTGGAAGGCGTACGTCGGCAGCGACACCCGGCGCGCACCGCTGTCCGCGAACAGGGCGGCCCAGTCGACTTGAGCCCCTCGGACGAAGAGTTCGGCGAGGGCGGTGAGCAGCGTCTCCGTCTCCGGGCGCCCCTCGCGCAGCACGGCGAAGGACGGCCCGGCCGCCGGGTCGGTGAGCCCACTCAGTACCGGGTCGGGGCCGATCTCCAGCAGCCGGCCGGCGGCGAGCGGCCCGGTGGCGGTGCGCAGGGCCTCGTGGAAGAGGACGGGGCAGCGCACCTGCTGTACCCAGTAGTGGGGGTTGGTCCAGTCGGTCTCGGCGACGGTCTCACCGGTGACCGACGAGGCGGCCGCGACGGTGGGCCGGTGGTAGGTGATCTGTTCGGCGATGGCGGTGAATTCGTCGAGCATCGGCTCCATGAACGGGGAGTGGAACGCGTGCGACACCCTCAGACGCGACACCCGGCGACCACGCTCACGCACGGCCGCCATGACACGCTCCACCCCCTCCTCCGCACCGGAGACCACCACGGCGCCCGGCCCGTTGACGGCGGCGATCGTCACCTCACCCGCGGCGAGCAGATCGGCGATCTCCGCCTCGTCCGCCTCCACCGCGGCCATCGCACCGCCCTCCGGCAGCGCCTGCATCAGACGCGCACGAGCCGCCACCAAACGCACCACGTCAGGCAGTTCAAAGACACCAGCCGTATACGCAGCCGCGTACTCGCCGATGGAATGCCCGAACACCACATCAGGACGCACACCCCAGGACTCCAGCAACCCCGCCAGCGCCGTCTCGACAGCGAACAGCGCCGCCTGCGCATAGCCGGTACGGTCCAGCAGAGCAGCCGCTTCACAGCCACCCTCCGCGAACAACACCTCCCGCAACGGAAGAGGGAAACCCTCCGCCCCGGCCAGCTCGCCCTCCAGCAACGCACACGTCTCGTCCAAAACACCGGCGAACACCGGATAGACAGCACGCAGTTCACGCCCCATCCCCAGACGCTGACTGCCCTGACCCGTGAACATCCACGCCGTCCGCCCCTCGCTCACCACACCCGTGACCGCAGGCTCGGCCAACCCCGACCGCAACGCGTCACCGTCCCGCCCCAGGACCACCGCCCGGCACTCCAACGCCGCACGCGACGTGGCCAGAGACAACCCCACATCGAGCGGGGACAGTTCGGGCTGCTCGGCCAGGAACGCGGTCAGTCGTTCGGCCTGTGTATCCAGAGCCTGCCGATTACGGCCCGACAACACCCAGGGAATGACCGGCACGGGGGTCAACGACTCCGGCTTACGGGACGCTGGAGCGGACGGGGCTTCTTCGAGGATGACGTGGGCGTTGGTACCGCTGATCCCGAACGACGACACACCCACCCGACGCGGCCGCTCGCCCTGCGGCCAGTCGCGCTCCTCGTGCAGCAGGCGCACCGCGCCCGCAGACCAGTCCACATGCGAAGACGGCTCATCCACATGCAACGTGCGCGGCAGACGCTCCCGACGCAGCGCCATCACCATCTTCACCACACT
>NZ_JBFAIR010000110.1:0-2966 GCF_040654815.1 Streptomyces sp. NPDC050619
GAACTCCCGTCGCCCGGCCAGCGCGACGCGCCATGCGCTCATCTCGGCGTCCCGTAGCCACAGCTCGCCCCCATAACGGCCACTAACGCCGATGGTGCCGTAGTCGAGGACTGAGCCGATGACCTCTGCCACTGCGGTGCGCTGGGATGGCGTCAGCTCCTCCAGGAAGCTCAGGACGCGGGAGGCGATGCCGCCCTCGTTGCCGTCATGGATGCGGTCGAAGAAGGGGCCGCCCATGTTGGCAGGATCGATGGTCATGGCCGCAGTGCCCCCAGCATCGCCGATGCGCTTCCAGAAGCTTTGCCCCTCTGCGGTTCCCGGCAGCCGGAGCGCCGCGAACAGGTCGATCAAGTGACCGTTGGCAGCTTGGCTGTACGCGGTGTCGCAGGTTGCAGCGGCGGCGATTGTGGCGACGTGGCTGGCGGTGAGGTCGCTCTCTTCGGGCCAGTTGAGCGGGACGTTGAGCTTCTGGGTGAGGTGCTGTTCTAGTTCGTCGTACTCATCGGGCTGTTCGCTGCCGATACGCCGGTTCACGATCACGCTGTCCCCCTGGGGCTGCGGTCCGATACTCGGACCTGCCAGCATGCCAGCGCCGGCAGCCTCGGCGTGGGTGGTTTTGGACGAGCTGGCTCCCCATCGCGAGCACCCATGCATTGATCGAGCGACTGCTTCGTCCCGAAGCAACTTGGGCGGGCGCTCGACCTTGGGCCTGTGCGCTTCCCACCTGCGGTGACGATCCACGGGCGTCCGCGGTCGTCCGCCGCTGTGCGCGGGCGTTGTCACGCAGTTAAACACTCAGCGACCCACGAGACGGTGTCGTAGGGCTCGGCTACGTTGCACGCATGACTGACAGGGATCCGCTCGTGCCAGCGCTCACCGGCCTGCTCATCGATGTCGTGTGGTGGCTGGAGAGCTGCGGGGATGAGGAAGTGGATCCCGACTCCGCGGTGAAGATGATGGAGAGCGTCGGCTGGGTACTGCTGCAACTGCCCGCAGACCAACGCGAGCGGCTCTTGCAGGTGATCGCGGACTTGGCCGAAGCGGAGCAAGACCCTGCGCGGCGCGATTTCCTGGAGTCGTTCCCCTTCGCCATCGGCATGGTCGAGGACCAAGAGAGTTGAGGTCGCAGCTGGATGGTAGGCGCCAGTTCAGCCACAACTGATCATGGGCGGCCGTGACCTGCGGCCGCCTAACCGATCACCGCTCTGACCTGCTGCTGAGCCGTCGGCAGTTGTCGACGTTGGTCACCATTGAGCGCCCTTCCACGGCGCGAGGACGGCCCGGGAGGGCGCTCGTGTGTGAGCACCGCATTAGGAGTTCATTGAGAGCTACGTGCGTGCTGCCGCATTGCTACTCCAAGGGCTCAAGGCAGTCCCCCTGCTACCTCCAGGGTCCCGGTGCGTACGCCTCTGTTGCCGTCGTCTTCTGCCGTCAGGAGGCGCAAAGCACCGGCATCCCCAAATAGGCGTGAGCGGTCGTGGAGCTCTAGCACCGGTGGTGTCCTGGACACCTCTGGGTGACAGCATTCTCTCCCGATCAGTCGTGTTGAAGTTGGGTGAAGCCGTGGCTCAGGGAGACGAAGTGGTCAAGGCCCTTCTGACGGCGATGGCGACCTTGGAGGATCTCATCCAGGTGGGGCACGACTCGCACATGGCGTTGAGCACCCTGGAAGGCATTGCCTCTGAGCTCGGCAGGATGGATTCCGGAGAGCGCCGGCAGTTCCTCTAGGCGCTGGAGCGCGTGGCCTCGCAGGCACCGGCGCTGCCAATTGCTGGGGTTGCTGTACTTCGCTGCTGTATCGCAGATCCCCGTGCAGGCTGCCGGGAGGCCCGTGAGGGCCGGTGGGACTGCGTACGCCGGTGGCGCCAGCGCATCGTGTCAGATGCGGCTGAGCGCCAGCTTCTCCACGTCGATGAACTTCTGCTCCGGCACGATGGTGGGCGCCGCGAATACCACAATCCGCACCTGGCTGGCGGACCGCTTGGCCGCAGCCATGACCGACATGCCGTCCGACTGCGTGTAAAACGTCGCTGCCTGCCCCACGCCGGACACAGGGTGTGCCGGAGCTGGCGCCCCCTTGGCAACGCTGGCGATGACCTGCGTGGGGGAGAGCACGGGATGGGCATGCGTTTCGACGTCGAGTGCGAAGGCGGAGGAGGCGGCGCCGGGCTTGCTATACCTACACTGATGGCTGATCACATTACCGTTCGGCTTCTCGCTGTGGTCCTCGGTGGCGACCACCTGCGAGGAGCTGCTTCCGCCGAGCAGTCTTCTGAGATCGCCTACCGGGAGCAGTGGGCACGCCGCATCGACGGTGGCCGGGGGCGCCTGGAGTGATGGTTTGGGCTTTGGCGAGGTGTGGGCGGCACTGGCCGACGCGCTGGCGGTGCGGGTTGACGGCGGGGGCGCGGACGCATACGCGGGTGAACCGTTGCTAGACGTGCAGGCGAGCATCGTGAGGACACCGATTGCGAGTGAGAGGGTGGTTCGGGAGTGACTCAAAGCAGTGACTTTCTAGTTGAACAGTGCCGGAGAGGCACGTGGATCACCCGTGGTCAACCCGTAATGCGGCACTGGACTGGCCACCTAGTTACCTCAGCGCAACAACAACAACTTTTGTCACACAAATCTCAACACTCGTACAAGTGCGCCGATGGGCTCCGCGCTGCCTGACGGGTGATATTTGGGACTACTTTGTCCCGAAGTAACTTGGGTGGCGGCGGGTCGGCGGGCGTCAGCCATGGGCTGGACACAGAGTTCGAGATCTGGCCTCATCCTTATCAGGTCGATCACAGGGGTCTGTCAACGTCGGCCAACGGCCCTGGCGCCTTGGTCGATCGTCCATTGAGGTCCGGCGCCGACCGCTGCTGTTCGCGCTTGTTGGTGTCAGCCACTGCACGCGGTCTTGACAAGTGCGGCTCTTCTCGCCGACCTGAACCACCAGTTTGGAAGGCTCCGTACACGGG
>NZ_JBFAIR010000111.1:0-2830 GCF_040654815.1 Streptomyces sp. NPDC050619
CCCGCAGCCGCCTCCGGCACCACAAGCCGCGCCCGCGCACCCGGCACCAACCGCGCCCGCAGTAAGTCGTGATGACCCACCAGCACCTGCACCGCCCGGGCGAGCACCTCGAAGTCCAGACCAGCCGGCGTCCGCACCCAGCTGGACTGCACGACCTCATGGAGCCGGTCCGGACCGACTCGTTCGATCAGCTCATGCATCACCGGCGTCAGCGGCACCGCACCCACACCGGGCTCCCCGCCCGGCAACACACCGCCGCTCTCCAGCGCACCCGCAACCCGCGCCAGCCCGGCCGGAGTCCGCAGCTCGAACACCTGCCGGGAGGAGATCGTAAGACTTGCCCGCCGCGCGGCCGAGACCAGCAGCATCGACAGAATCGAGTCCCCGCCCAGTGCGAAGAAGTCGTCGTCGGCACCGGCCTCCCCCACGCCCAGCACTTCTGCGAAGAGCCCGCACAGCAGCGCCTCCACGGGCGTCGCCGGCGCGCGGCCCGCACCAGCCGTCGCATCGACGGCGGGCAGGGCGGCCTTGTCCACCTTGCCGTTGGGGGTGAGCGGCAGCGCGTCCAGCACCGTCACCGCGGCCGGGACCATGTACGCGGGGAGGCGGCGGGCGGCGAATTCCCGTATCGCGGTCGCGTCGACCGCGCCCTGCGCGCCGGGCGTCACATAGGCGGCGATACGGTCCGCACGCACCACGACCGCCGCCTGGGCGACCTCCGGATGCGCCGCGATCACCGACTCGACCTCGCCCGGCTCGACTCGGAAGCCGCGGATCTTCACCTGCGTGTCCGCCCGGCCTTCGAAGTGCAGGAGCCCGTCGTCGCTCCACCTCGCCAGGTCACCGGTGCGATACATACGCCCGCCGTCGGCGTACGGGCAGGCCACGAACCGCTCCGCGGTCAGCTCCCGGCGGCCCAGATAGCCGCGGGCCAGACCCGGTCCGGCGAGATACACCTCACCCACCACACCCGGCAGCACCGGGCGCAGGAAGTCGTCCAGCACGAAGACGCGGGTGTTGGGGAGCGGGCCGCCGATGGCCGGCGGTCGGTCGTCGGGGGTAAGGCCGGTCGCGAGCTCCACGGCGGTGGCGATGACGGTGGATTCGGTGGGTCCGTAGGTGTTCCACACGCCCGCCTGGGCGCGCCACTTGGCGGCCAGATCAGCGGTCAGCCGCTCGGCACCCAGCACCCAGTTCCGTACCCCCGGGACCGTCTGCGGGTCGAGCACGGACAGCAGGGAGGGCACCACGCTGGCCACCGTCACCCCGGCTGTACGGATCATCTCCGCCAGCGCCTGCGGATCGGTGCGCTCCGCGCCGACGGCGATCGCCAGCGTCCCGCCCGCTGCGAGCGTCACGGCCACGTCCAGCACGGCGGCGTCGAAGCTGAACGATGCGAACTGCAGCGCCGTCGTCCCCTCCGAGACGCCCAGCACCGGGCGCATCGCCTCCGCCAGATTCGCCACACCCCGGTGCGCGACCGCCACGCCCTTCGGGCGACCGGTCGAGCCGGAGGTGTAGATCACATACGCGAGCTGATCCAGTTCGACCGCGACATCGAGGGGGGCGTCAGACTCGGCGGCGATCGCCGGCCCGGCGTCGGCCAGCCGGTCCGCGTCGATCACCACCGATGCGCCGCTGTCGACCGTCATGAACTCCAGGCGATCGGCGGGGTACTCGGGATCCAGCGGCACGTAGGCACCCCCGGCCTTCCACACCGCCAGCATCGACACCACCATGTCGACACCCCGCGGCAACCGCATACCCACCCGCGACTCCCGTCCCACCCCCAGCCCACGCAGGTAGCGCGCCAGCCGGTTCGACCGGTCATCCAGCTCCCCGTACGAGAGGGCCGCCGCGCCGCAGCGCACCGCCACCGCGTTCGGCGTGAGCACCGCCCAGTCCCCGAACAGCTCCAGCCAGGTGTCCGACGGCATCGGCCGCGCCGTGTCGTTCCACTCGTCGACGACCAGGGACCGCTCCGCCTCGTCGAGGGCGTCCAACGTGCCGATACGGGCGTCCGGCTCGGCCGCCATCCGGGTCAGCACCCGTATCAGCCGCTCCGAGATCGCCACGGCCGCCGTCGCGTCGAAGCTGTCCAGCCGGTGATCGAGGCGCAGCCGCAGCCCGTCGATCGGGTCGACACCCAGCGTCAGCGCGAAGTGGGTCGACTCGCGGACCCCGGAGCCGGTGAGGCGCAGCGGCTGCGGGGGGCCGCTCTCGCCGGCCCGGTAGTTCTCGAATGCCAGCAGCGTGTCGAAGCCCGCGCCGGGACCCGCCAGCCGCTGGATCTCCGTAAGGCCGAGATGCTGGTGGTCCAGCAGCGCGGACTGCTCCGCCTGGAGGTCGGTGAGCAGCTCCGCGACCGTCCGCGCGGGATCGAATCGCACCCGCACCGGGACGGTATTGATGAACAGCCCCAGCATGTCCTCCATGCCGGACAGCTCGGCCGGCCGCCCCGCGACCGTCGCCCCGAACACCACGTCCCGACGCCCCGACAAACCACCGGCCACCAGCGCCCAGGCGGCCTGAACGACGGTGTTCAGCGTGACGCCGTGCCGGCGGGCCAGCTCTCGCAGCGCTCCGGTCAGTTCGGCGTCCGGTGCAAAGGTCAGCTGGTCGGTCGGACTCGGCGTGCCGTCCGCGGCGGCGGGGGCCACGAGGGTTGGTTCGTCGAGCCCGGATAGGGCCTGCGTCCAGGAGGCGCGCGCGGCGTCCTTGTCCTGGCGCGCCAACCAGGCCAGGTGTTCGCGGTGCGGCGTGACCGCGGGCAGTCCCGCGCCGCTGCCGCCGGCCGCGTACGCGGCCCACACCTCCCGCAGCAGGATCG
>NZ_JBFAIR010000112.1:0-2819 GCF_040654815.1 Streptomyces sp. NPDC050619
TCCCTCTCCTGCCCCCCCCCCCTCTACCCTAACCTCCGCCACCACTATCCCTCCCACACGCCCCCCCGCTCACCCTCTCCCCGCCCCCCCCCCCACCCGGCGGCGCGCCCCTCGACGTGTTCAGCGCTCCAGCAGCCAGCCGTGGACCGCCCGCGCGGTGGTGTCGGCGTCGCCGTCCAGCAGGCTGACGTGGTTGCCGGGCACCTCCACCTGCTCGTGCGGCAGCGGCCAGGCGGGCCGGTCGGCGCCCAGGAGCAGGGCGGGATCGTGCTCGGCGGCGGCCACGAACAGGGTCCGCGGCACGTCGGCGGCGGGCGCGGGCCGCCACCGGGTGAACAGGCGGCCGTAGTGGGCGGTCGCGGTCAACTGGTCGGCGTCGACCGGGACGTCGGGGAAGTCCCGCATGAGCCGGCAGGAGGTGGCGAGCATGGCGAGGGCGAGATTCTCGTCGGACGTCTGCGGCGAGTCGAGCAGCACCAGGGCGCGCGGCGGTGCGCCCGCCTCGGTCAGTACGGCGGCCAGGAGGTGGGCCTGCCAGCCGCCGGAGGAGTAGCCGACGAGGGTGAGCGGCTTGTCCCCGAAGGCGGCGAGGACGGCCTCCGCCTGCCGGGCCGCGGCGGCCTCGGGGCTGTCGGGCAGCGGCTCGCCGGGGGCGTAGCCCTGTGCGGGCAGCACCCAGACGTCGCGGGTGCCGTGCAGGGCGGCGGCGAACCGGGAGTACTGGTAGGCGGTGGCGGGCGCGACCAGGGACGGCAGGCACAGCAGGGCCTCGCCCTCCGTGCCGGTGGCGAGCCGGACCGGGCGGGGCCCGAGGGCCGTCGTGCGGGGAGGCGCGTCCAGGTCGGCCGCCGCGCCGGGCGGCGTGTCCATCAGGCCGAACCCCGGCCGCATCGCGGCCGCGAGGTGCAGCATGTCCAGTGCCTTGTCGTACTGCTCCCGCTCGAAGGCGTAGCGCACGAGCGCGGTCACGGAGTCCGTGGCCGCCGTCGACGGTTTGTCCCTGCCGGCCAGTTCACCGCTGACGTGCGCGGCGACGGCACGCGGTGTGGCGTGCTCGTAGAAGGCGGAGGCCGGCAGCTGGACCCCGCACGCGCGGCCGACGCGGTTGCGGAGGTCGCCGAGCGACAGGGAGGTGAAGCCCAGTTCGAGGAACCGCTGTGTGACACCGACCTCGCCGGTGTCGGTGTGCCCGAGGACCTGGGCCACCTGCGCGACGACGAGCTCCAGGACGGCACTCTCGCGCTCGGCCGGAGGCAGGGAGCGGAGGCGGTCGGCGGGGGTGGCCAGGGATGCGGGCTCGGCGGGCGAGGGGAACTCGCCAGGGACCTGCGAGATTCCGAGGAAGCTCATCGCGCCGTTCTCGCCCGTACGGTCGGGCAGCCAGTAGCGGCGGCGCCGGAAGGCGTACGTCGGCAGGTCGACTCGGCGCGCGCCGGTCCCGGCGAACAGGGCACCCCAGTCGACGTCCGTGCCGTGGACGAAGACCTCGGCGAGGGCGGTGAGCAGCGTGGTGACCTCCGCCCGGTCGCGGTGCAACACGCTGACGGCGACGGCGGTCCCGGCGGGCGCCTGCGCGGTGAGGACCGGGTCGGGGCCGATCTCCAGGAGCCGGTCGGCCCCTTGGCCGGCGGTGGCGGTGGCGAGCGCGTCGTGGAAGCGTACGGGCCCGACGATCTGGTCCGCCCAGTAGCGGGCGGTGGTCCAGTCACCGTCCCGCAGGGCCTTCCCGGTGACGGAGCTGACGGCGGGCACGGTGGGCGTGCGACAGGTGATGCCGTCGGCCACGGCGGCGAAGTCGTCCAGGACCGGCTTCATCAGCGGTGAGTGGAAGGCGTGGCTGACCCGTAGCCGGCCCGCGCGGCGCCCGCGCTCCCGGAAGTCGGCGACCACGGCATCGACGGCGCCCTCGGCGCCCGACACCACCACGGCCTGCGGCCCGTTCACGGCGGCCAGCGCGACGTCCGCGCCCAGTGCCCCGGCGATCTCGTCCTCGGTGGCCTCGATCGCGGCCATCGCGCCACCCTCGGGCAGCGCCTGCATCAACCGGGCCCGCGCCGCCACCAGCCGCACCACATCCGGCAGCTCGAAGACCCCGGCGGCGTACGCGGCCGCGAACTCGCCCACCGAGTGGCCGACGACGCAGTCGGGCTCGGTCCCCCAGGAGCGCAGCAGTTCCACGAGGGAGACCTGTACGGCGAACAGCGCGGCCTGCGCATATCCCGTACGGTCCAGCAGCGCGGCCTCCGCCGAGTCCTCCGGGGCGAACACCGCGTCCCGTACGCCCGTTGTGAAGCCGGCCATGCCGTCGAACTCCCCGTCGAGGTGCGCGCACACCTCGTCGAAGGTCCTGGCGAACACGGGGAACCGGGCGTACAACTCCCGTCCCATTCCCGGGCGCTGGCTGCCCTGCCCGGTGAACAGCCAGGCCGTGCCGCCCTCGGTGAGGGTGCCGCTGACGATGTCCGGTGTGGGCGTCCCCGCTGCGAGGGACGTGAGGGCGGCGGCCATCGCCGGGGTGTCGGTTCCGAGGACGACGGCGCGGTGGGTCAGGGCGGCGCGGGTGGTGGCGAGCGAGTAGCCGATGTCATGCGCGCAGAGGTCGTCGGTGAGCGCGGAGCGCAGGCGGTCGCTCTGCCGGGCCAGCGACTCGGGCCGGTGGGCCGACAGGACCCAGGGTGTGAGCGGGAGCGGGGTGCCGGTCCCGGACTGTTCGGGCCGCTGCGGTTCGGGGGCTTCTTCAAGGATTTCCGGGGCTTCTTCGAGGATGACGTGGGCATTGGTGCCACTGATCCCGAACGCCGACACACCCGCCCGCCTCG
>NZ_JBFAIR010000113.1:0-2796 GCF_040654815.1 Streptomyces sp. NPDC050619
ACATCCCCCACGACCGTCTGGCCCGCGTCTACGCCTACGACGCCCTCGGCTCCTTCGTCGCACTCCCCGCCGGCGAAATGGCCGCCGGCCCCCTCGCCGCCCGACTGGGCATCCACACCACGCTCCTGGGCGGCGCCGCCCTGATGACCGCGGCCACGGCGGCAGCCTTGTGCAGCCCCCAGATCCGCACCCTGACAACGGGCCGCACCGTTACTGAGAGCCTCAGCGACTCTCAGCAATCCGGGCATTTCGGCCCGGGTGGTCCGTCACGTCACCAAAGCGTGAGGGCTTCGGCTTGAGTACGGTCTCCCGTTTCCGTCTGCCGCTGGTGCGGCAGGGTTGCGCCACCTGCCCGCCCCGTCCCCGTCTTGCGGCGGGGACGGGTGATGCGGGTCTTCTGGTCGGCTCCACGGGGCTTGGACACCTTGGTGGTGTCCTGGTCTCCGGCTACTCCGGTACCAGTCGTACAGGCTGCCGCGAGAGCGGCGAGGTTGCGGGCCGCGTTGTCGTCCCGGTCGAGGACGAGACCGCAGGCGTCGCATGCGTAGGTCCGGACGTGCAGCGGCAGCTTGGCTTTCACCGCGCCGCAGCCGGAACAGGTTTTCGAGGAGGGATACCAGCGGTCGGCGACCGTGATGCGGGTGGCATGGCGCTGGGTTTTGCAGGTGAGCCGGCGGCGGATCTCCCCGAATCCGGCGTCGGCTATCTTCCGGGCCAGACGCCGGTTCTTGAGCATCCCGGCGACGCCCAGGTCTTCGACCACGATGGTGCCGTACTCGGCCGTGACCTTGGTGGTCAGCTTGTGCAAGGCGTCCTGGCGCAGGTTCGCGATCCGGTGGTGCACCTTGTTGCGCTGGGCGTTGGCTTTCTCCCACCGCTTGGACGGCTGCCGTCCAGTGCGCCGGTCGGGGCCCTGGCGGCGGGAGACGACGCGGGATGCCCGGCGCAGCCGCTTCAGCGCACCGTCGAGGTGCTTCGGGTTGGAGACGGTGCGGATCTCCCCGTGGCTGTCGGCCATCACCGCGAGGGTTTTCACTCCGAGATCAATGCCGACGGCGGTGTCCGGGCGGGCGACGCGGGTGATCTCCCGGGCAACTTCGACCTGGAAGGCGACGAACCACCGGCCGCGCTCATGCCGGACGGTCGCGGACAGGATGCGTGCCGTGCCTGCGGTGATGCGGTCGCGGAGGCTGTCGGCCCGCTCGTGCACCCGCATGGTGCCGAGTCGGGGCAGGGTGACGTGACGGCCGTCCTGCTCGACGCGGATCGTGCCGGTGGTGAACCGGCAGGCAAGGCGCGCCTTCCGCTTCGACTTGAAACGGGGCGTCCCGACCTTCTTGCCGCGCCGCTTGCCCTGCTTCGACTTCGCGTAGTTGTCGAACGCAGCGGCGGCGTTCGACAGGCCGGTGTTGTACGCCTCTTTGGAGTTCTCCTCCCACCAGTTCGCGAACCGCGCATCGGTGGTCTTGATGGCGTTGAACGCCTTCCTGAGGGCGGGCAGCGACCACGGCCGCCACTGCGTCAGCATGGTCTCGGGGACGCCGTAGGTTTCCTCCGCCGTGCGCTGCCACCACGAGGCGGTCACCCAGCCGACCGCCCAGTTGTACGCGGCGCGCGCCGCACCGCAGTGCGAGCGCAACGCGGCTTCCTGGGTGGCATTCGGGCCGAGCGCGTACCGGTACGCCTGCACCACGAAACCCGGCTGCGGCTGGAACTTCTTCACTCGGCGGCCTCGCCCATCGCCACGGCCACCGCGCGGGCGGCGCGGTTCTTCGCCGCTCGGCGCCCGTACAGGCGCGCGCACATCGACGTCAGCACCTCGGTGATGTCCCGCACCAGGTCGTCGGCGGTCTCAGCGGGGTCCAGGACCACCAGACGCCGACCGGACGCCGACAGGACAGCTTCGAGATGCTCGACGCCGAACCGAGCCAGCCGGTCGCGGTGCTCGACCACGATCACAGCGGCGTTCGGGTCGGACAGGAGGCGGTGCAGCTTGCGGCGGCGCCCGTTCAACCCCGACCCGACCTCGGTCACCACCTCAGCGACCGGCAAACCGAGACCGGTAGCCCCCTGGACTACGCGGGCGACCTGCCGGTCAAGGTCCGGCTTCTGGTCGGCCGAGGAAACACGGCAGTACGCCACAACCCGCCCGGACGCCTCAGTGGCGGGCTCGTCGACCAGCCACGTCCCGGACAGTGTCTGGCGTACAGGAACCGGCATGCGGCCCTCTTTCGCCCACGTCCACGCGGTCTGGTAGTGCACGCCGTTGCGTGCAGCCCACTCGGAAAGCTTCATATGGTCAAGATAATAGATGAGAAAGGTTGAGATTCACTGATGGTTCACGGAACAGTTGTTACCCCCTCAGCACCGTCCGGGTTCCAACCTGCCCGGACCAGCATCACGCGGGCGGAGTTCTTGTCCCTGGGGGACACGGCTCCGCACACGGTGCAGGTATACGTTCTCATCGAGAGAGGTAGTGCGTGCTTGGTTCTCGCTCCGCACTGCGCACAGTCCATCGTGGTGTGCGCCGGGTGCACGAGACGGACGTCTCGTGCGTGTTTGCGGCCCATCTCGATCAGGGCACGCTTCGTCGCGGCGATCGCGGCATCGGCCGCCTTGCGGGCCATGGTGGTCTTCGCGAGGAACTTCGGCCGGAAGTCCTCCACCGCAACCCCGTCATGACCGCGCATCACGGACTTGGCCCACTTGCGGCCGGTGTCCTCACGCTGCCTCGCGATCTTCTTGTCCAGCTTCGCTGCCTGCGCCTGCGCCTTCCGGTAGCCCGCGGATGCGGGC
>NZ_JBFAIR010000114.1:0-2734 GCF_040654815.1 Streptomyces sp. NPDC050619
GGGGGTGGCGACGCCACCCGCTCCACGGCCTTCCGGATCCTGTCCGCCCCGGCTGCCTAGGACACCAGGATGGGGATGAGCAGGGCCACGCAGGTGATCAGGCTCCACAGAGCGGGGGCCGCGCTCAGCGTCTGCTCGTGACGCGCGGCCGCCCGGACCGCGGTCGCCTCGCTGCGGGTCAGGTGCCATGGGCTGACCCGCTCCTCCAGCCGCTGGTACACCAGGCCGAGCACGGCGCCGTAGGCGAGGTGGCCGACGAGGGAGGGGAAGGACGCGGCCAGCGCGGTGGCGCTCCACTGGGGTGCGGCACCGAGCAGCACGGGAAGCAGCGTCAGGTTGCCCAGGACCCACCAGAGGAAGCCGTAGGACACACCCCAGCCGATCCCCGAGGCCGGGTCGAAGCTGCGACGGCGGAAGAAGACCGCGTAGGTGACGCCGATGACCTGTGAAATCAGCAGGTGGATGACGAGGCCCACGACCGCGGAGCCCGAGCCGACCAGGGAGGCGACGGCCGGCAGGAATCCCACGGCGACCATGATGCCGGTGAAGATCACGCCGCCGGCCAGCCCGGCGATGACACCATGCCAGACCGAGATCACCCGCCCACCGACCACCAGGCGTCTCTCCAGGGCATGGCGTACGTCATCGGAGAACACCGCCCGCGACAGACCGCCCAGCCAGCAGATCAGCAGGGCCGCACCGGCACCGAGCAACACATAGCCGGGCAGATCCGCCACGGCGGTACGTACCGCGGCGGGCGACCACTCCAACCCGCGGCCGTCCACTAGCGGCCAGACCGTCACCGCCGCGAGCACCCACCACACGAAACCGAAGGCGGCGCCGCGGATCAGGGCGGGGCCGCTGCCCTCGCGGGCGTCGCCGAAGATCATCGCGTACGAGGCGCCGACCAGCGTACCGACGATCAGCCCGTTCCAGCCGAGGCCGAGCAGCGGGGCGACGAGCAGCCCGGCGGCCGACGCGCGCACCAGGAGACCGGGCCTGAGCTGCCGCTCCTTGCGCGACAGCAGGGCAAGGCCTGTGGCCGTGGCCGCTCTGTAGGCCAGGTGGCCGAGCAGGCTGGGGATCAGGTCCTGTGCCGTCGCCACGTCCCAGGCCACGGGCTCGCCCAGCAGGATCGGCAGCAGCGTCAATGGCCCGAGGAACCACCACAGCACGCCGTACGCGAGTCCCCAGAACAGCAGCTCGCGCTGGCGCGCGACCAGCACGCCGAAGATGCTCCCGATGATCGCCGCGATCAGCAGGTGGACGGCAAAGCCCACGACGGGCGAGTCGGTTCTGACGATCGCCGCGACGGTGGGCAGGAACCCGATCTGCACCATCACCGCGCCGAAGACCAGCCCTCCTGCGAGGCCGGCGAGGGCTCCGAATCCAGCGTTACGCATGACGGTCGTCCTTGGTCGAGAGGGCGATGTCCCTGGGGAAGACCAGGTCGAGGGTCCAGTCGGCGAGCACGCGCAGCCGTCTCTCCACACTGGGCATCTTGCTCAGATAGACCGAGCGCCACAGGACCCAGGCGAGGAAACCGGAGACCCGTCGGCCGCCGATCTCGCCGGCCGCCGTGCGGTGCCCCAGCGAGACCAGCACGCCGAGCCCGCCGAAGCGGAACGGGACGGGACGGCGTCCGCCGAGGACCGCGGCGATGTTCCGCGCCGCCGCCTTGCCTTCGCGGATCGCGTGCTGAGCTGTCGGCGGGTAGACCCCGCCCGCCGGGTCGGGGATCCTCGCGCAGTCGCCCAGTGCCCACAGGCCGGGTGCGTCGGGGACCTGCATGGTGGGTTCCACGGCGAGCGGCGGCTGCATGACCTGCTGCACCAGCGGGTTCGGCCGGTTGCCCGCCGTCCAGGCCAGGGTGCGGGTGGGGATGGTCTCGCCGGAGTCGAGCGTGATGTCCTCGGCGGTGGCCTTGCTCACGCGCGCGCCGAGGCGGAACTCGATGCCGCGTCTGTCGAGCTTGCGCTGCGCGTAGAGGCCGAGCATCGGCGACAGCTCCGGCATCAGCCGCTCACCCGCGTGCACGATCACGAACCTGGGCCGCAGCCCGTGCAGACGCGGATAGAAGTGGAGCACGTCATGCACCAGGTCGAACAGTTCGGCCACCAGTTCCGTCCCGGCGAATCCGCCGCCGGCCACCACGAACGTCAGCAGCCCGGACTGCTCGGCCGGGTCCGGCTCGAGATCGGCCCGCTCCAGCACGCCCAGCACCTGGTTGCGCAGCCTTGTGGCGTCCTCGACGGACTTCATCGGGAACGCGTGCTCGCCCACTCCCGGCAGGTCGAAGAAGTGCGGCACCGCGCCAACCGCCAGGACCAGCTGGTCGTACGGCACGCGGAGCATCCCCTCCTTGCCGGCGGAGACATACGCGTTACGTGTCCGCGTGTCGATCGAGACCACCCGCCCGTGCAGGAAGGAGGCATGGTTGAGCCCGGCACGCACCGGGGCGCTCACATGCCTGGCCTCCACCGTGCTCGAGGCGACGCCGACCAGCAGCGGGGTGAACAGCAGGAAGTTCGAGTCGCTGATCAGCGTCACATGAGCGTTGAGCCCGCGGCCGACCCGCCGGTCCAGTTCACGCGCGGCCCCCACTCCGCCGAAACCACCACCTACGATCACCACATGGGGTTTGGCCCGCTGGGGCGCCGGCCGAGGCGGGTGCCAGGTCGAAAGGGCGTGGAAGGTGAGCCCGGCGATCGCGCCGAACAGAGCGGCGCCGACG
>NZ_JBFAIR010000115.1:0-2726 GCF_040654815.1 Streptomyces sp. NPDC050619
TCGGCGCGCATGAACAGCGCCATCACGCCACCGATGCAGAAGAACGCGAACGACGTGACCAGATACAGCGTGCCGATCGTCTTGTGATCAGTGGTCGTCAGCCACTTGAGGTGCCTCATGCCCCGCCTGTGTCCGCGCCCCGCCCGGAAGTCACACTCGACGGGAGCGACGAGCGTCACGAAAGACAGGTGTGACGATCGCGAAGGTGCCGGACACGAACGGAACATGAGCAACGACGAGATCTTCGCCGCTGCCTACCGCGAGCACTACTGGGCGGTCAGCCGCTATGTCGCGCGGCGGCTGGACGGGCGTACGAGCGAGGTGGAGGAAGTGGTGGCGGAGGTGTTCACGGTCGCCTGGCGCCGCCGGGCCGACCTTCCGGCGGCCCCGCTGCCCTGGCTGTACGGCGTGGCACGCAACTGCCTCGCCAACGCGGTACGCGGCCAGGGGCGCCGCCGTCGGCTTGTCGACCGGCTCGGCAACGACGACGCCGCGCACGGACGGCACATCGCGGCAGGCCCCGACGCCGAGACGCCGGGCGGCTGGGTGCACGAGGCGCTCGCCCGGCTCTCCCCGTCCGACCAGGAGGTACTGCGCCTGACGGCCTGGGAGGAACTCGGCATCGACGAGGTCGCCGTCGCCCTCGGCTGCGGCAGACGGGCCGCCTCGATGCGGCTGCACCGGGCCCGCCGCCGACTGAGAGACGAGATCGACCGTACGTGCCCCGCCTTCGCCGCCGAGGCGTATCCCTTCAAGGGGAGCGGCGATGGCTGACGTTCTTCGATGTCGGCGCCTTGCACCTGCGCTGACGTGTGTCTTTCGAAGGGGACCGGCGATGGCTGACCTTCTTCGATCTCCGCGCCCTGTACCCGCCGCCGACGCGACCGCCTCGAAGGAGCACGGCCTTGGCTGACGAACTCGAACTCCTGCGCCGTGCCAACCCGGTACCGCCCGACGGTCCCCACTTCGGCGACGGCCCCCTGGACCACAACGCCGAGCGCCGGCTCGAGCGGCTGCTGCACGACCGGACCGCCGGCCGGCCCGGTTTCCGGCTGCCGCGCGAGTCGGCCCCCGGCCGCCGCCGTATCCGGCTGCTGCCCGACCGGCTCCCCGGCGGCAGCCGCGCCCGCCTGGCCTGGGGGCTCATGGCCACGGCCGTCGTCGCCGCCCTCACGCTGACACTCGTGCTCAGCGGCCCGAATACCACCCCCGCTGTCGCCGCACCCCGTCCGCTGGTCGTCCAGGCCGACTCCACCCCCGTACCCCTGGACCGGCTGGCCGAGCGTGCCGAGCAGGCCGCGGCCGACGGTGCGCCCGGTCTGCGCAAGGGCACGCACGTGCTGTCGTGGAGCATGGGAATGTCGGAGGACAAGCCCCCGGTCACGTTCGCCGAGGAACGCATCGTGCGCTGGAAGGCGGACGACAGCCACACCGAGCTCGTCGTGGCGACCGACCCGCGGCACCCAGGGCGTCCGGTGCTCTCCGACGAGGACGGCGAGCCGCGCCTCGTCGAGGACGGCCACGTCATCAGCAAGCAGACGTTCGGGCCGAGTTGGAGCGACGCCCCGCCCGAGTCGCCGCCGCCGTACGACGTCACACGGCTGCGGGACTATCTGCGGGAGGCCTCGTACCTCGACACCTCGCTGACCACGCCCCAACTCCTCGACGCCGTAGGCGTGTTGCTCGACCACTGGACCCTCGGCGCCCGCGAGACGGCGGCGCTCGCCCGGCTCCTGGCGGACGCCGAGGGGCTGCGGCCCGTGGGTCAGGTGACCGACCGCCTCGGCCGGCGCGGCCAGGCGTACGTGTACGACGGCGAGGCCGCCCGCCGGATGCTGATCATGGACCCGGACACCGGTGCCGTCCTCGGCCTGGAGAGCACGGCCACGGTCGGCGAACCCGAGTGGGGCCTCAAAGCGGGCGACGTCATGGAATACAAGGCCTGGATGCGCTGATCACGCCCCGAGTTGCCGGGCGGCAGCGGCCACTGTCTGCTCCAGCAGCGTGGCGATCGTCATCGGACCGACGCCGCCCGGCACCGGAGGATCAGCGAGGCCCGCTCCGCGGCCGCCCCGAATCAGCCGCGGACAGGTCCTGGGTGCGGGAGTGGCAGTAGGTCACCGTCGTGTCGCGGGCGAGCAGTTGCATGCCGGCCGGCCTGCCCAGGATCGCGCTGCGGCGTACAGGACACGATCGCCTCGAACGCGGCCCGCTCGTAGATGGGCGCGCCCATCGGATGCCGCAACATCCTCCAGGCCCGCTACGCGGGAGCCGCCCGCACTAGTAATAGCCCCGTCCAGGGAGGCCGCGGCGACGATCTCATTGCTGCGGGTGCACTGAGCCTCGTATTCCGCGAGGAGCTCGGTGAGGGGGTGGCCGTCGGTGTGCCAGTCGGCGTCCTCATGGCTGGTGAGGTCGGGATGACCGAACGGTGCGCGTCCTCGTGGCTCAGCCCCTCACATTTCCAGCGCAGGATCTGCCGCTCCAGGTCCAGCCAGCCGATGAGCGCGGTGCGTTCGTCCGCTTGGAGCTGGGCGGATTCCGGGCTCGGAGCGTCGGCCGATGGTGATCAACTCCAGCGGCGGATCACCACGCTGGAACAGCAGCCATCGTGTCCGTCGACGTGGCAGAGACCGCCGATCCATGGATGAACCGTCCTCTCCCGCCCCTGCGCGGGCGCCTCTACGGTCGAGGCTGCGGGCGCTCACCGGCCCGCCGTACCGAAG
>NZ_JBFAIR010000116.1:0-2631 GCF_040654815.1 Streptomyces sp. NPDC050619
GGATGAGGAAGCGCAGCGAGTCGATGCGGCGTCCCAGGGTCATGGCGAGGTTCCTGGCTTGCTGAACGGTCCATTGAGCTGTGGGGTTGGTAGTGACGCCGGCGAGGTGGAGGCGCCGGGTGCCGTGTTCGATGAAGACCAGGGCGTACAAGCGCTCGAGTGACACGGTGTCGAGGTGGAGGAAGTCGGCGGCGATGACGCCGTGGGCCTGGGCGGTGAGGAACTGGTGCCAGGTCGGCCCTGAGCGCTGCGGGGCGGGATCGATGCCGGCGGCGTGCAAGATCTCCCAGACCGTGCACGGGGCGATCGGGTAGCCGAGGCGGGCGAGTTCGCCCTGTATCCGCCGGTGGCCCCACGTGTTGTTCTCGCGGGCCAGGCGCAGGACAAGGTGCTTGACGATGGGCGCGGTAGGAGGTCGCCCGGGGCCGCGGTGGGTGAACGTCCATCTGAGGGTGGCGAGTTGACGATGCCAGACCAGCAGCGTGGTGGGTGTGACGGCGAAGACCTGACGCTGGCACCCGCGAGGAATCAGTCGGGAGAGGGCGGCGAGCCGGATCCGGTCGGCTGGCTCGTACCGGACCCGGGCGATCTGGCGGCGCAATACCGCGTTCTCATGCCGGAGCGCCATCACTTCCGCATCCTTGGCCACGCGGCTACGCAGCACGGCAGTGGGCACCATGATCAGATTCCGGACCAGCGTGGAGACAACCGACAGCGACATCCGCAGATCGTTGCAGGCCCGTCGAGGCCGCGTCGCCAGGATCAGCAAACATGCAGGCACAGCCCCAAATCGTATTTTCGAGCGGAACACGGGCTTGGGGCTGCTGCGTTGCAGGATGGCCAGCTGGTGCCGGAGCACCAGTATCTCGACATCCTTGGCCGCGCAGGAGCGGGCCGACAGGCGCAGCCAGCCGAGCAGGAAGCAGCCGAATCGGTAGACCAGACGGAACGTCACGCTTTCCGCGCGTGCGTCGGCGGGCTCACGAGTACCTTCGATGTGATCACATCGTGACCGGACATCTTGAGCGCAGGCCCCTCCCTTCAGGGAGGGGTTAGCTCATCTTTCAACTGCTCTGACCTGCACTGATGGTGTTAGAATTGGTCAACTTCGTGGTTTTGAAGGGGGGTTGGTTCATGCTGTCGGGTCGCCGGTATCGTCTCGTGCTTTCGCCTGAGCAGGCGCAGATGTGCGGGGAGTTCGGGAACATCTGCCGGGCGGTGTGGAACACGGCCCTTCACCAGCGGCGCGCGTACCGGCGGCGTGGGGCATGGATGAACTACGCACCGCAGTGTGCCGAACTCGCCGAAGCCAAGCGCGAGTACCCGTGGCTCACGGCGGCCCCGTCGCACGTCTTGCAGCAGACCTTGAAGGATCTCGACAAGGCGTGCCGGGAGCATGGCACGTTCACGGTCCGGTGGCGTTCCAAGGCCCGCTGGTCTGTCTCGTTCCGTTTCCCCATGGGCAAGCTGATCGAGGTCGAGCGGCTGGGCCGCAGATGGGGGCGGGTGAAGCTCCCGAAGCTGGGATGGGTCACCTTCGGGTGGTCCCGGCCACTGGGGGTTGAGATCCGGTCCGTGACCGTCAGCCGAAAAGGCGCGCACTGGTTCGTGTCCTTCCTGGTGGACGACGGCGCGGCCACGCCCGAGCGGCACGCCATGCCGGACACGGCGGTAGGGATCGACCGGGGCGTGCGGACAGCGGCCGTCACCTCGGACGGCGACTTCCACGACCGGCCGTTCGTCACCGACGGCGAGACCACGCGCTACCGGCGGCTGCAGCAGCGCCTCGCCCGGACGCGGAAAGGCTCCGCGAACCGCCGTAAGACCGTGGCGGCGATGAACCGGATCATGGGCCGCGTCACCGGCCGGCGCGGGGATTTCTGCGCGCAGACCGCCGCCCGGATCACCGCGAAGAACGCCCTGGTCGTCCTCGAAGACCTCAAGACGAAGAACATGTCCGCCTCCGCCTCGGGTACCGTCGAGACGCCCGGCGTGCGGGTGGCCCGGAAACGGGGACTGAACCGGGCCATCCTCGACAAGGGATGGCACCGCCTCGAACTCGCCCTCACCAGCGCGGCCCGGTACACGGGCACGCGCGTGGTGAAGGTCAATCCCGCGTACACGTCGCAGCGGTGCTCCGCCTGCGGCCTCGTCACCGAAAACAACCGCGAAAGCCAAGCGGTCTTCCGGTGCAAAGCCACAGGCTGCGGACACGCCGCACATGCCGACGTAAACGCGGCAATCAACATCAAACACGCGGGCGGACAGCTCGTGTCAGCCTGCGGAGACCTCGGCATCAGCCGGTCCGTGAAACAGGAACCCGTAAGCCGGGCGACCGGCCGAACCCCCCCATAAGGGAATCCCCCTCGCTCACGAGGGGGAGGAAGTCAAAGCGCAGAAACCGTTGTGGAGCGGCGCCGGAGCGCCGGTGGAGCGGCAATTAATTAGGGGTTTTCCCGCATTCAGGCCGGGGTCAGGTGCCCGGTTAATAGGGGTTGGATGGCATTATGCCGCGTAATATCCGCCCCGCATACTGGGTCGCATGGCGAACCCCACAGTGCTCACGGAGCACTTACCGCCGATCGCCCAGGAAACCGGGAGTGATTTTTCGCGCCTGTCGCGCAGAATTTC
>NZ_JBFAIR010000117.1:0-2604 GCF_040654815.1 Streptomyces sp. NPDC050619
GCCGCAGGGTTCAGGGGCGAAATGAACCGTTCCGGGTTTGATCGAGACTCTAGTGCTCTGACCGGGAAGGTTCGCCGGATTGGCGGTTGCGGCGGTTGGATGTGTGGTGACATGCGATCCGACTGTCGGGGGGTGTGGTGGCTGACCCTGTCCGTGTGCGCAGGTTGACCGACCAGGAAGGGCAGAAGCTGCAGCAGATCGTGCGCCGGGGCAGCACCAGTTCGGTGCGCTACCGGCGCGCGATGATGCTGCTGGCCTCGGCCGGCGGGAACCGGGTCCCGGTGATCGCGAAGCTGGTGCAGGCCGACGAGGACACCGTCCGGGACGTGATCCACCGGTTCAACGAGATCGGCCTGGCCTGCCTGGACCCTCGGTGGGCGGGAGGCCGTCCCCGCCTGCTCAGTCCTGACGACGAGGACTTCGTCGTCCAGACGGCCACCACCCGCCCGACCAAGCTCGGCCAGCCCTTCACCCACTGGTCCGTCCGCAAACTCGCCGCTTACCTGCGGAAAGTTCACGGCCGCGTGATCCGGATCGGCCGCGAGGCGTTACGTGGCCTGCTCGCCCGCCGCGGCATCACCTTCCAGCGCACCAAGACCTGGAAGGAGTCCCCGGACCCCGAGCGCGACGTCAAGCTCGACCGCATCGAGCACGTGCTGGAGCACTTCCCGGATCGTGTCTTCGCATTCGACGAGTTCGGCCCGCTCGGCATCCGGCCCACCGCCGGATCGTGCTGGGCCGAGCAGGGACGTCCCGAGCGGAACCCCGCGACCTACCACCGCACCCACGGCGTGCGCTACTTCCACGACTGCTACTCGGTCGGCGACGACACCCTGTGGGGCGTCAACCGTCGCAAGAAGGGCACCGGGAACACCCTCGCCGCGCTGAGGTCGATCCGCGCGGCCCGCCCGGACGGCGCCCCCATCTACGTCATTCTGGACAACCTCTCGGCCCACAAGGGCGAGACGATCCGACGCTGGGCGAGGAAGAACCGGGTCGAGCTGTGCTTCACCCCGACCTACGCGTCCTGGGCCAACCCGATCGAGGCCCACTTCGGGCCGCTGCGGCAGTTCACCGTCGCCAACTCCAACCACCGCAACCACACCGTCCAGACCCGGGCCCTGCACGCCTACCTGCGCTGGCGCAACACCAACGCTCGGCACCCCGATGTGCTGGCTGCCCAACGCCGCGAGCGAGCCCGCATCCGCAGCGAGAAGGGCCTCCGCTGGGGCGGACGACCGGCGAAAGTCGCGTGACCCTGCCAACGGCATCGGCCACACTGACGCCATGACCGTTGATCGTCAGGCGCTTCAGACTAGTTGGAACCGCACCCGGGCCCCCTCGACGCCGCACGGGAATACCTGACGGACCTGCCCGGCATCAACCTCTCAGCGGTGTTGGAGTTCCTGCAGCACAACGAGCTTGGACTCGCTTTCGACTGCCTGGTCGATCTCGGCGGGGACCTCGACCTGCCGATCTCCTTCTGGCAGCACCTGGACCGAGCGGCTCGTGAGATGCGCCTCTACAGCGAGGCACTGAACAAGCCCCACCTCACGGCCGCCGACTTCTGCCGCCGTCACCTCGCCGCCGCATCCGAGCAGGAGTGACCCCGCCAACCCGGCGAACCTTCCCGGGCAGGGCACTTAGTCGTCGAACTCGAAGCCCGAAGCCTCCGCACGGGCAATGATGTCGCGGACTGCCTCAGGGCTCGTGATGACGGATTCCACGGCCGCCTTGAGACGCGTGAGAACGCTCGAACTCCCGACCGCGCAGAACATGCCAGCCTCGCTGTCGAAATCGAGGCGCTCGGCAATGTCTGGCCAGGCAAACCGCACGAGACCTTCCCAGAAGTACCCGTTCGGCTCGTGCCCGGCGGCAGTTACTGCGGCATCGACAGCCAGGCCACCGGCATCCAACGTCAGCGAATGCTCGCCTTCGAAGTCATGCAGGTTGATGGTCACGGCGTGATCCTCTCACGCCCAGTGCACGGGCTGCCTGACCCCTTGAACCGCTCGTCCGGTCCGTCACTGCTCCCGACCCCGGTGAACCTTTCGGGTCACAGCACTAGAGGCGATGAACGCGGCGATCTTGCTCGGGTTGAACATCCACATCACTCGGTGAATGCCCTTGTGCGAAGCGGCGATCGTCATGAAGATCCGTGGTTGGCCGTCCCGGTAGAGCATCACGCCGCCGCGTCCGTTGGCCTCGACGGGGCGGACCTCCACCTCGCCCCAGAACCGCGGATAGGAGGTCGAGAGGTTCGCCACTCGTTCGCGGCCGAGAACGGGGACGCGAGCCGCGCCCCGCAAGCCGTTGCCGTCGGACAGGCTGACGGAATCCGGGGTGAGGAGTGCCTCGAGTGAGGCGACATTTCCCGTCTGCGCCGCCGAGACGAAGGCATGGAGGAGTTGCCGGTGCTCCGCCGCGTCCACGGTCTCCCGTTGCTCGGTCACGAGATGCTTACGGGCCCTGCTCACGATCTTCCGGACGTTGACGACGCTGAGCTGGAGCATTTCCGCGATCTCGGCATAGGCGTAGTCGAACGCCTCTCGTAGGACATATACGGCCCGCTCTGTGGGAGTCAGCTTCTCCAGCACGAGGAGC
>NZ_JBFAIR010000118.1:0-2452 GCF_040654815.1 Streptomyces sp. NPDC050619
CGTACCGGGCGGCCTTGTATTCCAGCATCGCGACCACCTGAGCCCATCCGGCGTCGTGTACGGACTTGGCCAGGCATTCGGGCGAGGCCCTTGACCGACAGGTCTTCCACCGCGACCGCTTGGTTTTCGCTGATCAGCTTGGTGGAGAGCTGGTGGTGGAACTCGCGTCGCGCATCGGCCACCCGTGCGTGCGCCACGGGCGCCACGAAGCCGGGCCTGTCCCTGGCGTTGCTGCCCTTCTCCTTGCGGCAGAGGGCTTGTCGTGCGCGCTTGAGGCGCTTCTCGGCCCGGCGCAGGAAGCGCGGTCTGTCGATCTTCGTGCCGTCGGAGAGAACGGCGAAGTGCCCTAGAAGGCTGCTGAAAATCTTGTTGTGGGGCTGTCCGGCCGGGAGGCCGGGCGGCCCTTTTCGCTATGCGGTGGCAGGGGCGAGGTGCCAGGTGGTGTTGGTGCGGGTGAGTCCGAGGGTGATCAGTCGGCGGAGGTTGAGGGCGGCGGCGCGGTGGTGGAGCCAGATGTTGTTGGCGATGACGCCTCGGTAGGGAACCCGGCGGTTGCCCTTGGCGACGAGCCAGGCGATGGCGCGTTCGACAGGTGGCCGCCATCGGCGGTATTCGTCCTGCCAGCCGGCGTCGGTGGCGGCCTGGGACCGGGCGGCGGCCAGCAGCTCGTAGTGGGGGTGGACGTTGAGGGTGCGTCCGGTCTTGGAGGTGGTGCAGCGTTCTCGCAGGGGACAGCCGGTGCACGCGCGCTTGAACTGGGCGGTGCGGGCGCCGTCTGCCTTGTTCTGGCCGAGGTTGGCGGTGTGTCCGGCCGGGCAGGTTGCGGCGCCGGCGGCCTGGTCGATACGGAAGTCGTCGATGGTGAAGCCGCCGGGGACGGCCTGCCGCAGCGGCGGCGGCTTGATCACCAGGGTGTGGCCGTCGGCCTGCAGTTGTGCGCGCAGGTCGCCGGTGCCGTAGGCAGAGTCGCCGAGCACGGTTAACTCGCCGTCCTCCCCCTCCAGAAGATCGCAGGCGACGGCGGCCTCGTGATTGTCGGGACCGTAGCCGCTGGTCAGGGCGACGGCCGTGAACAGGCCGGTCTCCGGCTCGAAAGACGCATGCCCTTTAAAGCCGTCCTGGTGACGGGTGCGGTTTTTGTGGATGTGCCGTGTGTCGGGGTCGACGGTGGACACCGCCCGGTCCGCCACCGTGCGCTTCGCGATACGCCAGCGGCCATCGCGCCCGTCGGAGTCCTCGGCGGGTTCCACGTCCTGGCCGGCGACCAGGGCCAGCAGGCCGACCGCGTTCGCCGCCTTCTCGCCCAGGTTCTGCTCGGGCAGGCGCCCGAGCAGGTTGAGGGCGTCGGTGACCAGCGCGTCGACCAGCGCGGCGCGGGCCGACTCGTCGTCCCAGGCGATCCTCGGCTTGCCCGGGTCGGTGTAGTCGTGCGCCCGGCAGTGCCCCGCGGCCACCTCCGGGGCACCGGGGACCTCGCGGATCACCCGGCGGATCGCGGAGATGATCTGGGTGACGGTGTCCTGGGTGGCCACCGCGTCATCGAGCACAGTGGAGTCCAAAGCGCGCCGCTGCTTGCCCTTGAGCACACCGGTCGCGGCCACGACCTCTTTGACCTTGGTGAAGATCCGCATCGGATCGGCCGAATGACGCAGCCGACGCCGGAAGTACGTCAGCAGCGACGGATCGAACGCCATGTCGTACAGCCCGAGCCCGCAAGCGGCCTTCCACCGCAGGTCACACCGCAGTTCCTGGACCGTCTCGAAGTCCGACAGCCCCTGCAGGCTCTGCAACACCACCGTCGCGGCCAGCACCTGCGGCGGCAGACTCGGACGGCCGTTGGACGAGGGATACATGTCCGCGAACATCGACGGCGGGAACAGCGCCTCGCGATGTTCGGCCAGGAACGCGAACACACTCCCTGCCGGGATCAACTCCCGGCAGGTCTCCCACACATCCGGCCCGACCATCTCCCCGGCCCATTCCCCCTGCATGCCCACAAGACTGGCCCCAACTCCACCGAGCCGGGGCCAGAACCCGAGATTTTCAGCAGTCTTCTAGGGCAGTAACCCATCCGGCGGCCACGGCCGCGCCTTCCTCACTCAGACGCGAGCCGTGCTGCCGAGCCGTGTGCACGGCCGCTACGGGGCGAGGGTCTCCCCGAAGCGGGCGTCAAGGTAGGGGGCGCGGAG
Organism: Streptomyces sp. NPDC050619; assembly: GCF_040654815.1. NCBI lineage: Bacteria > Bacillati > Actinomycetota > Actinomycetes > Kitasatosporales > Streptomycetaceae > Streptomyces > Streptomyces sp. NPDC050619. The sequence continues at coordinate 2,190 of NZ_JBFAIR010000118.1, forward strand.
CGTGGCGCCGTTGAACGACCATGAACCGGTGGCGGCGGGGCCGCTGCTCGTGCCGGAGAAGACCCAGGCGGCGCCGTCGTTGGTGTCCTCACCGGGGGCGGACGCGATCAGCTCGGCCTTGCCGTTCCGGTTGGTGTCGATGAGCCGGAGGGCGCCGCCGAACTGGTCGCCCTTCTCGTTGGTGCCGGGAACGGATGGCGTGCTCTGGCTGATGGTGCGCATGCCGTTCGTGGTCAGGCCGGTGGCGGACCCGCGCATCACCC
>NZ_JBFAIR010000119.1:0-2252 GCF_040654815.1 Streptomyces sp. NPDC050619
CTGGCCCGTGAGGGGCAGATCGCGTTCGAGGCCGGGGACAACGACGTGTCCGCGGCCCGTCTGGGTGCCGCGCTCGGCCTGTGGAGCGGTGCGCCGCTCGTGGACGTGAAGGCGGGGCCCGTCCTGGACATCGAGGTCATGCGGCTGCAGGAGAGCCGGTTGGTCACCGTGGAGCGGCGCATCGACGCCGACCTGCGGCTCGGTCGGCACGCCGAACTGATAGCGGAATTAACCGAACTGACGGCCCGCCATCCACACCACGAGGGGCTGCACTCGCAGGTCATGGTGGCGCTGTACCGGTCGGGCCGGCAGGCCACCGCGCTCGAGGCCTACCGTCGGCTGCGGATGCGGCTGATCGACGAACTCGGCGTCGAGCCCTCGCCGCAGCTGCAGCGCATGCACCAGGCCATGCTCGCGGTCGATCCCCAGCTGGACGTCCTGGCGGGTCCGCGCCGCTCCTCGACCTTCGACCTGTTCGCGGCGTAGAAAAGGCCGCGGGCCCGGCCCGCGGCGCGTCAAGATACCTCGTCACCGGGTTCCTCCGAGGATGCCCCGGCCTTCAGGCCGGGGAGGAATCGGACTCCTGCGGAGCAGGGCAGGGATAGCCGGATCGCCGTCAGGGCGATCCGGTGTCCACCCCGCACGGCGGTGCTGTCGCCCGCAATGATCAAGAACTCTCACCTGTCAGTCCTCCCGGGTAGGTTCGGATGCATGACGACAGAAGCGACCACGAAGGACACCGGGCATGCCCGGTACACCTTCCGTGTGCGCCTGTCGAACACGGCCAGGCGCCGGCTCGAAGCCGAGTGGGATCGCTGCCGCTGGATCTGGAACGAATGCGTGGCCAAGTCCAAGCAGGTCCACGTGCAGAGCACAGCGGGCGGCGAGAAGCTGACGTGTGGTCCGGCTCAGCTCGACAAGATGCTGACCGAGGCCCGCAGGGTGACGCCGTGGCTGGCTGAGGGCGCGAGCGTGCCTCAGCAGCAGGTGATACGCGACTTCGCCACGTCCCGCGCCAAGGCCCTGAAGGACATCAAGGACCGGCTTGCGATGCACCGCCGGGCCGGGATGCCCAGGTGGAAGAAGAAGCGGGAGACGCGGCCGAGCCTGAACTACACCCGGCGCGGCTTCCGCATCAAAGACGGTCGTCTGCACCTTGCGGGCCCGATCGTGGTGAGCGTGGTGTGGTCGCGGGACCTTCCGGTCGGCCCGTCGAGCGTGCGCGTGTACCAGGACACGCTCGGACATTGGTACGCGTCCTTCCTCGTCCCCGCGCAGAGCGAACCGCTCGCCCCCACGAGGCGCGTGCTCGGGGTGGACTGGGGTGTGAAGGAGAGGGCCACCACCACGGACGACGCCTACGACCTCCCGCATGGCGAGCACGGCAAGCGTGCCGCGCAGCGCCTCGCCCACTACCAGCGGATGATGGCCCGGCGCCGGCGTCCGAAGGGCCAGCCCGCATCGAAGGGCTACCGGGCGGCGCAGGCGCAGGCGGCGAAGCTGCACAAGAAGGTCGCGCGGCAGCGTGAGGACACCGGCCGCAAGTGGGCGAAGTCCGTGATGCGTGGCCATGACGGGGTGGCGGTGGAGGACTTCCGGCCGAAGTTCCTCGCGAAGACCGCGATGGCCCGCAAGGCGGCCGATGCCGCCATCGCCGCGACGAAGCGTGCCCTGGTCGAGATGGGCCGCAAGCATGGGCGGGACGTCCGTCTCGTGCACCCGGCGTACACCACGATGGACTGCGCCCAGTGCGGGGCGAGAACCAAGCATGCACTGCCTCTTTCGATGAGAACGTATGCCTGCACCGTGTGCGGGGCCGTGTCCCCCAGGGACAAGAACTCCGCTCACGTGATGCTGGTCCGGGCAGGTTGGAACCCGGACGGTGTCGAGGGCGCAAGACCACCTGGGCCGTCGGCTCTGGTGGCGGCCTGAGCCGTAAATCCCCGCTCAGCCCTGGAGGGTGGAGAATCCCCTCCCTTCAGGGAGGGGAGCCTTCAAGCACTCACGTCACGCAACGTCTCCGCCAGCCCCCGAGCCCCCTGCGCGTCCTCGGGACTGCCGCCGACCACCACGATCGGCGGGCGTACGTCGGTCGCCGTGACATGGCGGGCCAGTTCGCAGGCCAGCGCGCCCGCGCCCGAGTAGCCGCCGAGGACCAGGCGGTTGCCCGAGCGGGCCAGCGTGCCGATGGCCGCGGCGGCGCGGGCACCGTCCCCGGCGGCGGTGAGGCGCAGCGCGGTCAGCGCCTCGGG
>NZ_JBFAIR010000120.1:0-2245 GCF_040654815.1 Streptomyces sp. NPDC050619
CCGCGCACCCCCAGCCATCTACCGCTCGAGGCGAGTGCCAGCCGTGCCCGATCCGGCGGGATCTCCCGGGGCCTCACGGGGAACCGCGGTGCCACTCGCGCTCCAGCCCAGGTCAGAGACTTCCCAGGTCAGCCGCCATCCACATACGCCGTCTTCCAAACTGGGGCTCTGGGTGACTGGGGCCGGAGGGTCCTTCCGCGGCCGGCTTGGGGGTCCGTATGGAGAGGGTTGAGGACGCGGGCGCCGTCATGTGCGTCGGATGACCAGCACGGCCACGTCGTCGAGGTGGTCCACCGCGACCGTGGCGTCGAGGATGCGGTCGGCGGTCGCCTCGGCGTTCAGTCCGTCGTGGAGGGCTTGGGCGGCCAGTGTTCCGGCTCGCTCCAGTCCGGCCTCCAACGTCAGGCCCGGTCCTTCGACCACGCCGTCGGTGACCATGACCAGCGCGCTGTCCTCGTCCAGGGTGAAGGTCTCCTCGCGGTACTCGGTGTCGGGCACGACTCCCAGGACCGGTCCGCCCGGCAGCTCGCGGATGCTGTGGCTGCCGTCCCTGCACGCGTACAGCACCGGCACATGGCCGGCGCTGGCGCCGGTGACCCGTCCGTCGCGCGGGTCGACATGCAGCATGGTGCAGCTGGCGAAGCGTGCCGCATCCATCGTGACGAGCAGCTCGTTGGTGCGCGTCAGCAGGGTTCCCGGATCCCGTTCGTGGGCGGCGATCGCGCGCATGGACAAGCGCACCTGTCCCATGAGGGCGGCGGCGTCGACGTCGTGCCCTTGAACGTCGCCGATCTCCAGTGCGATCGTGCCGTCGGGCATGACGAAGGCGTCGTACCAGTCTCCGCCGATGTCCAGCCCGTCCCGGCTGGGTTGGTAGCGGGCGGCGACCTCCAGGCCCGCGAGGTGCTCGGGCAGCGTGGGGAGCATGGTCTGCTGCAGCGCCGTGGCCAGCTCGACGCGCGCCTGCTGCAACCTGATGCGCCGCAGTGCCTGGCCTGCCAGGTCGGCCAGCGTACCCACGAGGGTCCGCTCGTCCAGGGACGGCCGGTATCCGCTGCCGTAGGTCACCAGCCACGCCCCGAGGGGCTGGTTGCCGGCCTCGCTGAGGGGCATGATGGAGGTGGCGTAGTCGGGGCCGAGCCGGGCGAGGTGCGGATATTGGGCCGCGTGTGGCCAGCGGCGGATGTAATCCTCCCGGTCGGGGATGAAGTGCGACTTGCCGGTGCGGATCGCCTCGGGCAGCGGGCTCGGATGGTCCAGCGACATGCCGTGCATGACGTCGACTTCCCACATGGCTATCCCGGCATCGGTGGAGACGCGCAGGCGGCCGTCGTCGACGAGCGCGAGCAGGGCGCCGCTGGCGCCGAAGGTTGCGGCGAGCCGGGTCAGGACGACCTGCTGCAGTTCCTGCTCCGTGGCCGCAGTGATCAAGGCGGAGGAGAACTCGGCGATGTCTTTGGCGCGCTGTCGCTCGGCAGTAAGCGCGGCCTGCGCCTTCTCCTTGTGCTTCTCCTGCTTGGTGTCGTCGCGGACCATTCCGAAGATCCGCTCGGGTCCGTCATAGCCCAACTGGATCCGACGGGTCTGAACGGCCAGTTGGTGCCAGCCGTCGTGCTGGGTGAGGTACCGCAACCCCACCCAGGAGGACTGGGCGGAGGTCGAGCGCAGGAGCTGCTGCAAGGCCTCCTGGTCGTCAGGGTGCACTGCCGAGATCACTGTGGAAAGGTACGTAGTGGGATCCGGGAAGGTCGCGGCTAGGGCGGGCGCGCCACCGAGCCACTCGAGCTGGTTCCCCTGGGATGAATACATCCACAGGCCGAGGTCGGCTGCCGTGGTGGCCGTCCGGAACGGGATCAGCAGGCTCGCCAGGTCGTTTCGCGCATCCAGTGCGTGCACCCAGACCAGTTGCTCGTCACTTGCGGGATCCTTGACCGGCCGGGCCTCGATCAAGCAGGCAACGGGTGCTCCGCCTCGCCCGGGGAAGTCCAGCACCCGCATCGCGACCGTCTTCGTCCTGGCGGCGTGGGCCACGAGGCTCTCGGCCGACATCCGCTGGCTTGCGGGCCACAGATCACCGAAGTCACGTCCCAGGCACTGCTCAGCGAGGTCACGTCCCAGGCACTGCTCCGCCGGCCTGCCCAGCGCTGTGGTCATCGCAGCGTTGAGGCTGCGGATGGCACCGTCCAGCGTCAGAAGAGCCGCCGGGTCATCTCCTCGAAGGAGTTCGTCCGAGGCGTCCATCTGT
>NZ_JBFAIR010000121.1:0-2128 GCF_040654815.1 Streptomyces sp. NPDC050619
CTGCTCGATCTGGTGCGGGGGCAGGTGGCGTTGGTGCTGGGGCACGAGGGTGCCTTGGGGGTGGACGCGTCGCGGTCGTTCCGGGATCTGGGTTTCGATTCGCTGCTGGCTGTTGAGCTGCGTAATGGGTTGCAGGCGGTGACGGGGCTGCGGTTGCCGGCGACGTTGGTGTTCGATCATCCGACGGTCGCGGTTTTGGCGGAGTTCTTGCTGGGTGAGGTGTTGGGGTCGCGTGCGGCGGTGCCGGTTGCTCCGGTGGCGTCGGTGGTCGATGACCCGGTGGTGGTCGTGGGTATGGCGTGCCGGTTCCCGGGTGGTGTGGCGTCGCCGGAGGATCTGTGGCGGCTGGTGAGTGAGGGTGGGGACGCGGTGGGCGAGTTCCCGGCCGACCGTGGCTGGGACCTGGAGCGGCTCTACCACCCCGACCCGGAGCACAGGGGTACGTCTTCCACCCGCGCCGGTGGCTTCCTCGCGGAAGTCGGCGGGTTCGATCCCGAGTTCTTCGGGATGAGTCCGCGGGAGGCGTTGGCGACGGATGCGCAGCAGCGGCTGTTGCTGGAGTCCGGGTGGGAGGCGATCGAACGGGCGGGCATCGACCCCACCTCGCTGCGCGGCAGCCAGACCGGCGTCTTCGCCGGCGTCATGTACAACGACTACGGCGTCCTGCTCTCCGGCGACGAGTTCGAGGGATTCCGGGGGAGTGGCAGTTCCCCGAGCATCGCGTCCGGTCGTGTCGCCTATGCGTTGGGCCTTGAGGGGCCGACGGTGTCCGTCGATACGGCGTGTTCGTCGTCGTTGGTGGCGGTGCATTTGGCGGCGCAGGCGTTGCGGTCGGGTGAGTGTTCGTTGGCGTTGGCCGGTGGTGTGACGGTGATGTCGACGCCGACGACGTTTGTGGAGTTCTCCCGGCAGGGTGGGTTGGCGCCGGATGGTCGGTGCAAGGCGTTCGCCGATTCCGCGGACGGGGTCGGTTGGGCCGAGGGTGTGGGTGTGCTGCTGCTGGAGCGGCGGTCGGATGCGGTGCGTAAGGGCCACCGGATTCTGGCGGTCGTCAAGGGGTCGGCGGTCAATCAGGATGGTGCGTCGAATGGGCTGACGGCGCCGAACGGTCCTTCGCAGCAGCGGGTGATCCGGCAGGCGTTGGCGTCGGCGGGGTTGTCGGCGGCTGATGTGGATGTGGTCGAGGCGCACGGTACGGGTACGACGTTGGGTGATCCGATCGAGGCGCAGGCGCTGCTCGCGACGTACGGTCAGGATCGTGAACGGCCGCTGTTGCTGGGCTCGGTGAAGTCGAACCTGGGCCACACCCAGGCCGCTGCGGGTGCGGCCGGTCTGATTAAGTCGATCCTGGCGATGCGGCACGGCATGGTCCCGCGCACCCTGCACGTGGATGCTCCGTCGTCGCATGTGGACTGGTCGGCTGGTGCGGTGGAGCTGGTCCGGGAGCCGGTGTCCTGGCCGCAGACCGGGCAGCCGCGTCGGGTCGGGGTGTCTTCCTTCGGCCTCAGTGGCACTAATGCGCACGTCATCCTGGAGGCGGGACCGGAACTCCAACCGACGTCGGTGTCGGGTGAGTTCGGCGTTTTGCCGTTGGTGGTGTCGGCTCGGTCGGAGCAGGCGCTGGATGCGCAGGTCGAGCTGTTGCGGGTGGGCGAGGCGTCGGTGGACGTCGCCTACACCCTGGCGGGCGGTCGGGCGCGGTTCGCGCATCGGGCGGTGCTGTTGGCGTCCACGGAGGGTGTCACTGAGGCGGCCAGGGGAGTGGCCGCTGATGGGCCGTTGGCGTTCGTGTTCTCTGGTCAGGGTGCTCAACGCCTCGGTATGGGGCGGGAGTTGTATGTCCGCTTCCCGGTGTTCGCGCAGACGTTGGATGAGGTCCTGGCCGAGTTGGACCCTGCCCTGCGGGACGTGATGTGGGGTGAGGACGAGGAAGTCCTGAACCGTACGGAGTTCACGCAGCCCGCGCTTTTCGCGATCGAGGTGGCGCTGTATCGGCTGGTGACCTCGCTGGGTGTGGCCCCGAGGTTCCTCGTGGGTCATTCCGTGGGTGAGATCGCCGCCGCGCATGTCGCGGGTGTGCTGTCGCTGGTGGATGCGTGTGTGCTGGTGTCGGCGCGGGCGCGGTTGA
>NZ_JBFAIR010000122.1:0-2076 GCF_040654815.1 Streptomyces sp. NPDC050619
CGCGCGATCCCTGCCGGGTTCCGGGCTCGGACTTGCGATCGTCCGGCAGATCGCCGAGACGCACGGCGGCGGCGTGGCCGCCGAACCGCTGCCGCAGGGCGTACGACTGCGGCTGTGGCTGCCACCGGTGAGCCTGGCGGCGGAGCAGCTGGACGGGCCGACAGCCCCGCAGGCAGGTTGACAGCGCGTACACGATCCGTACCTCAGCGTTCGCATTTTCTTCACCCGGCCCACCGCAGGTCAGCCCCTGGCTCACACAGCTTGTCGGCATGCCCTCCGGAGCCGTGTGCGCAGGTTCGAATCCTGCCGGGGGCACTCGCCAGTCAGCCAGCAAAAATCTGCTCTGCCCAGGGCGAATGCCGACATGAGAGAGCGGGATTCAGTCTCACTGACTCCCGCCCTCTCTCGTTGTCTCTCGGTGTTCGCGACACACCTCCGACACACTCAGATGACGGGCCTTCCCCCGTGAAGGTGGGCACGCGGTTATTGATCACGCGGCGAGCGTGAGTTTAGCGGTGTGGTGTCGGTGTTCGTATTCGTTGGGGCTGAGGTGGCCGTTGGCGGAGTGCCGGCGGCGGCTGTTGTAGCGGGTCAGCCAGGCGAAGACGGTCCTGCGGCAGGTGTCGGAGTCGCCGTAGTCGTGGGCGCCCTGGAGGGTCTCGCGTTTCAGGGAGGCGTGGAAGCTTTCGCAGGCCGCGTTGTCGGCGCTGGTGCCGACCGCGCCCATCGACCGTGTGACCCCGAGTTGGTCGCAGAGGCCGGCGAAGGCCCGGGATCCGTATTGCGCTCCGTGGTCGGAGTGGAACACGGCGCCGTCCAGGCGGCCACGGGTCGTGGCTGCCATCCGCAGTGCGTCGGCGACCAGGCCGGTGCGCATGTGGTCGGCGATGGACCAGCCGACGACCTTGCGGCTGAAGCAGTCCAGCACGGTCGCGAGATAGAGGAACTCCCCGCCTGCGAGCGGGAGATACGTGATGTCGCCCATGTATTTGCGCCCCGGCTCGGTAGCGGTGAAGTCCCGCTGGAACAGGTCCGGGACCGGTGAGGCTGCCGGGTCCGGGACGGTGGTGCGCACGCGTCTGCGCAGGCGGATGCCGGTGATGGAGAACGTCCGCATGATCCGGGCGATCCGCTTCTCGTTGACCCGCCGCCCTTTCTCGCGGAGCTCGGCCGTCACTCGCGGGGAGCCGTAAGCGCCGCCGGACTCGCCGTGGACCTCGCGGATCTCCTCGGCCAGGATCCGGTCCTCCCGCTGCCGGGTGGCCCGGGCCTCGGCGCCGGCGAGCCACTTGTAGTAGCTGGACCGGTTCACGTCCAGGACTTGGCAGAGCCGCTTCACCTCGTAGGTGTTCCGATGGTCGTCAACGAACTGGAAGCGGCTCCTCACCAGTTCGTCTCTCCGGCGAAATACTTGGCCGCCTTGCGGAGGATGTCCCGCTCGGTGGCGAGCTTGCGCTCACTTGCCTCGAGCTCGGCCACCCGGGCCTCCAACTGCCGCACCCGCTCGTCCGGATCAGCGGACGGCACCGCCTCCCGAGGCTGGGCACCCGGCTTCGCAATCGCGGCGGTGATGCCACGGCGTTCGCGGTCCCGCAGCACCCACTCACGCAGGGTCGCCCGGTTGACGCCCAGGTCAGCAGCGATGCTCTTGTAGATCGCCCCGGGTGTGGACTCGTACAGGGCCACGGCATCGGCCTTGAACTCGTCCGAGTAGTCCTTCATCGCCATCGGCGGTCTTCTCGCTTCCTCCGGATCAAGCAGATCCAGTATCAGCGTGTCCACCACTCAGGGGGAGGCCCCCGAGGTCCGCGAGGCGCGGGCATACCAGACTCCGCTCCGACCTGGCGCTGGACCGGATCTCATAGAGGCACAAGAGCGAGGCGCCATGCGGGTGCCCGATCTCCTGTACCGCCTAGCCGGGATACGCGTTGGGGTGGGGTTCTTGTCGCCAGCTGCCAGCGCTGCGGCGGGCCCGCTAGGACCCTTCCGTGAACTACTGCGACCGCTGAGCCGCGGGGCGTCCTCGTCCGCCCTTGATAGCTGCCCCTACTCATACGGCAACATCGTGCGACAAAC
>NZ_JBFAIR010000123.1:0-2029 GCF_040654815.1 Streptomyces sp. NPDC050619
CGGGATCGCGCTGCTGGGTGTGGTGACCGCGAACATCGAAGATAAGGGCGCTGCAAGCCGACCCAGCTCATCCCGCTGATCCAGACCGTCCCGCCGGTGCGCGGCCGACGCGGACGGCCCCGCCGGCGGCCCGATGCGCTGTACGCCGACCGTGGCTACGACCACGACAAGTACCGCAAGCAGGTCCGGGCCGTCGGGATCACCCCGGTCATCGCCCGCCGCGGCACCGAACACGGCTCAGGGCTGGGCGTCCACCGGTGGGTCGTCGAGCAGAGCTTTGCACTCCTGCACTGGTTCCGCCGGTTACGCATCCGCTGGGAGATACGCGACGACATCCACGAAGCCTTCCTCAGCCTGGCCTGCAGCATCATCTGCTGGCGACGGTTGAAGAACCTGTCACTTTGTTAGGAGTTCTAAGCCGGTTGGGCTTCGCGACGGACCAGCCCGGCCCGTAGAACGTTGAGAGCGCCCACCGTGTCCGCGTGTGCCTGGTGACCGCACTCCTGACAGTGGAACTTCTCCTGTGCGGGCCGGTTCCCCTTGGCGGTGTGCCCGCATTCGGGGCACCGCCGGGAGGTGTTGCGGGGGTCCACGGCCATCACTTCCCGTCCGGCACTCTCAGCCTTGGCGTTCAGGATCGCGAGGAACACCCCCCATCCGGCATCGGCGATCGAACGGTTCAGCCCGGCCTTGCGCGCGGCCCCGTTGGGCAGGAAGCTGCCCGGCTTGTCGAGGTCGGGCTTGGGAGCGGGAGTCTTGCTCATGTTGCGGATCGTGAGGTCTTCGTGCGCGATGAAGTCATGCTCACGGACCAGGTCGAGGGCGGTCTTGTGCGCGTGGTCGAGCCGCTGGCGGCGCACCTTACGGTGCAGCCGCGCCACGGTCTCTACGGCCTTGCGGCGGCGCTTGCTGCCGCGCTTGCACCGGCTGAGCGCCTGCTGGGCTGCTTCGAGCTTCGCGGCAGCCTTTCGCCCGTGACGCGGGTTGGGCACGAACTCACCGCCTGAGTCGGCCAGGAAGTTGGCTATGCCCATGTCGATGCCGACCACGCTTCCGGTCGCAGGCAGCGGTTCCACCTCGGCCTGCTCGGCAGTGACGATCACATACCAGCGCTTGCCCTCGCGTGTGACGGACACCGTCCTCACCCGGCCCTTCACGGGCCGGTGCTGATGCACCCGGACATGCCCCACGCCCTGAAAACGCACCCGGGTGACGGGGTCGTGCTCGGTGGAGTCCCACCGGCAACCGTCCCCGTCCTTCGGGAAGTCCACCGTGTCGAACCGGCCCATCCCGCGAAAGCGCGGGTAGCCGGCCTTCTGTCCGGCCTTGACCCGGCGGAAGAACGCGGCGAACGCCTTGTCCAGGCGGCGCAACGTCGCCTGCTGGCTCGAGAAAGACCAGCGGCCCTGCCGCTCCGGATCGAACCCGCGGATGTCCTTCAGCTGCGCGGACTGCATCCCGTACGTGACGCTCGTCTTCGACGGGTGCCGGTAGGCGTCACGACGCTCCTGCAGCGCCGCGTTGTACAGCGAGCAGTGATCCCTCAACATCTCGCCCAGTGCCTGACCCTGACGGACGGTGGGCCGCATCAAGAATTTGTACGCACGAATCACCCGGCCCACCCCCCTTCTCCCCGGTAGCACTGCGGTGGTCACGAACCTAGCCCGCGGGTCTGACAACCCGCTCCCACCTGCGGGCACCTGGTGGGAGCGCAGCGTTGCGGAGCGACGCTGCGTCGCTCCGCAACGCAGGTCCAAGGACGGCATTCCCCACCCGGCTGAAGCCGGGCGTCCCCTGCCGAGAACAGGGATGGGTGCGCCGGCCGGGCCACGCGGACCGGCCGGCGCACTGGCACTGCTGTGACTACGGGCGGAACACGCCGATCAGGCCGTGTGCCTCGTTGTCGATGCCTGCGCTGAACCACAGCGAGTCGGTGCCGCCGGTCGCCGCGGTGCCGGGCGTCAGGGCCCACAGACCCGGGATGGATACCGGCTTGTCGGTGGCGGTGTCATGGAGTTGGCCGCTCGCG
>NZ_JBFAIR010000124.1:0-2011 GCF_040654815.1 Streptomyces sp. NPDC050619
TCCATCCGCCACCCAGCACCCACACCCACCGGCGGCACCAGCACTCCGTCCGAGCCCATCCGCACCATCCGCGGCACCCACACCTGGCCGTTGCGGATCGCGGCCTGCTGGTCCTCGATGCCAGCGGCCGCCAGGCGGTAGGACGAAGGGTCGTCGTCGACGTCGACGAGGGCGAAGCGACCGGGGTGCTCGTTCATGGCGGAGCGCACCAGTCCCCAGGCGCCCGCGCCGCCGGCATCGGGTGTCTCTCCGTCCCGTACAGCCACGGCTCCCCTGGTCACGACCACCAACCGCGCGGTGGCGGAACGCTCCTCGGCGACCCACTCGCGGACGGCCGTCAGGACATCCGTCACCGCGGCCGTTCCCGCTCCACGGGGGACCGGGAGCAGGACGGTGTCCGGGACGTCGCCGTCGCAGGCGACGAGGGTGAGACCTGCCTCCTGCCATGATTCGACGGCGTCCGGCACGCGCAGGACCGTCACCGGGCCGGGGACCTCGGCGGTGGGCTCGACCGTACTCGGGGTCCACTCCACGCGGTAGAGGTGCTCCGGGCGCGTGGCGGGGCCCTGGGTGGTGAGCTGAGCGGTGGAGGCAGGGCGGAGAAGCAGCGACTCCACGTTGGCGACCGGGGCGCCGGTCGCGTCGGCGACCTGCAGGGCGTACGTGCCGGAGCCGCGCGGGATAATCCGGACGCGCACGAGGCTCGCACCGACGGCTTGGCAGGACACTCCGGTCCAAGCGAACGGCAGCAGGGGGCCGTGTTGTTCGTCGGCACGCAGGGCGAGGGCGTGCAGCACCGCGTCGAGCAGCGCCGGGTGCAGTCCGAAGGCGGTCGCCTCGGTGGCCACCTCTTCGGGCAACGCGGCCTCGACGTACAGTTCCTCGCCCCGGGTCCAGACCTGCCGCAGGCCACGGAACGCGCTGCCGTACCGCAGGCCCGTCTCGGCCAGCCGGTCGTAGAGCCCGGTCAGGTCGGCCGGTTCGGCGTCCGCCGGCGGCCAGGTCACCGGCTCGGCGGGCCCCTCGGGTGCCGTGCCGCCGCTCACCGCTCCCTCGGCGTGCAGGGTCCAGAGGGTGTCGTCCTCGACATCGTCCGGGCGGGCGTACAGACGCAGCGCGCGAGCACCCGTGTCGTCGGGGGCGTCGAGGGCGATCTGCATCTGGACGGCGCCGTGGCCCGGGAGGACCAGGGGGGCCTGGAGGGTGAGTTCGTCGATGCGGGCACAGTTGACGCGGTCGGCTGCCGCGAGGGCGAGTTCGACCAGCGCCGTACCCGGTACGACCACGGCCTCACCGACGATGTGGTCCGCGAGCCACGGGGCGACGTCCGTCGACAGCCTGGCGGTCAGCAGGACCGCGTCCGATCCGGCGACGGGGACGGCCGCGCCCAGCAGCGGGTGATCGGCGGCCCTGAGCCCGAGTCCGCGGGCGTTGCCGGCCGAGCCCGCGTCGCGCAGCCAGTACCGCTCGCGCTGGAACGCGTAGGTCGGCAGCGCCGTCCGTACGGCGCCGCTGCCTTCGAACACGGCCGGCCAGTGGACGGCGGTGCCGCGGACGTACAACTCGGCGACGGCGCGCAGTGCGCTCTCCGCCTCGGGCCGGTTCCCGCGCAGGACGGAGACGGCGAACGCCGGTTCCGCCACGGCCGACAGCACGGGGTCGGGGCCGAGTTCGAGGAGGCGTACGGCGCCGAGGTCGTCGACGGCCGTGCGTGCCGCGTCGCGGAAGCGGACGGCCTCGCGTATCTGGCGCACCCAGTAGTGGGGGGTGGTCCAGTCGTCGTCGCCGAGCGCGGCACCGGTCAGGGTGCTGACGGCGGGCAGCGTCGGGCGGTGGTAGGTGATCTGTTCGGCGATGGCGGTGAATTCGTCGAGCATCGGCTCCATGAACGGGGAGTGGAACGCGTGCGACACCCGCAGACGCGACACCCGGCGACCACGCTCACGCACGGCCGCCATGACACGCTCCACCCCCTCCTCCGCACCGGAGACCACCACGGCGCCCGGCCCGT
>NZ_JBFAIR010000125.1:0-1887 GCF_040654815.1 Streptomyces sp. NPDC050619
GGTGGGGTGGTCGAAGATGAGGGTGGCGGGCAACTGCAACCCGGTCACGTTCATCAGACGGTTCCGCAGATCCACCGCCGTCAGCGAGTCGAAGCCCAGCTCCTTGAACGCCCGCGACGCATCCACCGACCCCGCCGACGCATGCCCCAGCACACCCGCCACCTCGGCCAGCACCGTCTCCAACAGCACCCGCTCCCGCTCCGCCGAACCCAAAGAACGCAACCGCTCCACCACACCACCACCAGCCCCGCCACCCGAAGCCGCAACCCCCCAACGCCGCCCCACCACAGGCACCAAATCCCGCAACACAAACGGCACCCGGCCACTCCCGTCCGCCATGGCAGACGTACGCAGTGCTGCGGGAACAGCGGTCGGCTCGTTGACGGTCAGAGCCGTATCCAGCAACGCCAGCGCCTGATCCACCGCCAACGGCGGGAAACCCCCGCGCCGCAACCGCGCCACGTCCGCCCCCTCCAACCGGCCCCCCATACCGGCCTCCCACATACCCCACGCCAGCGACACCGCCGGCAGACCCTGAGCACGACGGGCCAGCGCCAGGGCGTCCAGGACATTGTTCGCCGCCGAATAGGCCGCCTGACCCGCATTGCCCACCACACCCGCGAACGACGAGAACAACACAAACGCCGACAGATCACGATCAGCCGTCAACTCGTGCAAATGCAGCGCCGACTCAGCCTTGGCAGCCAATACGCGGGCCACCCGCTCCGGGGTGAGATCGGTGACCAGGGCGTCATCCAGGACACCCGCCGCATGCACCACACCGCCCAGCTCAACACCGTCCAGCACGGCAGCCAGCGCCTCACGGTCGGACACATCACACGCCCGCACCCCAACGCGGGCACCCAACTCCTCCAGATCCGCCACGAGTTCGGCAGCACCGGGCGCCTCGATCCCACGCCGGGAGACCAGCAGCAAGTCCCCGACCCCCTGCCGGGTGACCAGGTGCCGGGCCACCTCCGCGCCCAGACCACCTGTTCCCCCGGTGATCAGGACCGTGCCCTGGCCGCTCCACGGCGACGGCACCCGCAGCACCACCTTCCCCGCATGCCCGTCCCGCCCCAGCAGCCGCAACGCCCCCGCAGCCCTGGCCAGGTCATAAGCAGTCACCGGCACCGGATGCAGCACACCCCGCTCGAACAGCTCCAGCAGCACCGCCCACATCTGCGCGATCCGCTCCGGACCCGCATCGATGAGGTCGAGCGCGGAGCAGTCGATGCCAACCTCGCCCTGTACCAACCGCAACGACGCGTCCATGAACTCACCCGCGAGCGAGTCCACCACCACATCGACGCCCAGATGCCGGGCCACCTGCTCGGCAGCCACGCCGACACCGCCGGCGGCATGGACCAGCACCGACTCGCCCGCCCCCAGACCGGCACGCTCCACCAACGCGTAGTAAGCCGTCAGGAACACGACCGGCACCGACGCCGCCTGCTCGAAGGTCCACCCCTCCGGAACCCGCGCCAACAACCGCGCATCGCTCACCGCCGTCGAAGCGAACGCCCCGTCCAGCAAACCCATCACCCGATCACCGACCACCAGGCCGGTCACGTCTGGGGAGACCTCGACCACCACACCGGCACCCTCATGACCGAGGCGGCCCTCATCGCCGGGACGGGTGTCCAGCACACTCCGCACGTCACGGAAGTTCACCCCCGCGGCCCGTACCGCCACCCGCACCTCACCGGCCCGCAACCCACGCGGCTCCTCCGGAACCAGCCCCACACCGTCCAGACGACCACGCTGCCCGACCTCCATACGCCACGACAGCCCCGAAGCCACAACCGGCGGCACCAGCAGACCATCGGACGCCATCCGTGCGAGGCGTGGTACCCAGGCCTCGCCATCGCGGAGGGCGAGCTGGGG
>NZ_JBFAIR010000126.1:0-1886 GCF_040654815.1 Streptomyces sp. NPDC050619
CGCGACACGGTCCGCTTCGCCGACGGCATCCGCACCCTCACCGGCCAGGGCGTCACCCGCTTCCTGGAGATCGGCCCGGACAGCACCCTCACCGCGCTGATACGAGAGTCCGTCGCGGACGAGACGCTCGTCGTACCCGTGCTGCGCAAGGACCGGCCCGAGGAGAGCGCGGCGCTCACGGCCCTCGGGCAGCTCTTCGCGCACGGCGTGTCGGTGGACTGGCCGGCGCTCTTCGCCGGCGCGGGCGCCCGGCTCGTCGACGTCCCGACCTACCCGTTCCAACACCAGAAGTACTGGCCGGTCGGCGGGTACGTGACCGGTTCCGGGGACGTGCGGGCCGCGGGCCTCGTGGCCGCCGATCATCCGCTGCTCCGGGCCGCGGTGTCACTCGCCGACTCCGACGACACGGTGCTGGCCGGGCGGCTGTCGACGGCCACGCACCCGTGGCTGGCCGATCATGTCGTCTTCGGGCGTGTGGTCGTCCCGGGCACGGCATTCGTCGAACTGGCGGTGCGGGCCGGCGACGAGGTCGGCTTCGGCACCATCGAGGGCCTCACGGTGTCCACACCCCTGGTGGTCCCGGACACAGGCGCCGTGCAGATTCAGGTGCGGGTCGCGGAGACCGATGACGCCGGCCGCCGCGCGGTGACGGTGTACGCGCGTCCCGACGACGAGGCCGGAGACGCTCCCTGGACGCAGCATGCCGCTGGTGTCCTCTCCGACGAGCCTGTCCGGACGGAGTGGTCCGACGCCGGGCAGTGGCCGCCGGCCGGAGCGGAACGCGTCGAGCCGGGTGACCTGTACGAGGACCTGGCCGACGCCGGTCTCACCTACGGCCCGCTCTTCCAGGGGCTGCGCGGTGTCTGGCGGCGCGGTGCCGAGGTGTTCGCCGAGGTGGCGCTGCCGGCCGGTACCGACGCCGGCGGGTTCGGCCTGCACCCGGCGTTGCTCGACGCCACGCTGCACGCCGTCGCCGCGGCCGGCGGTACGGGCGACCCCGCGCTGCCCTTCGCCTGGGAGGGCGTCTCCCTGCTGGCGTCCGGCGCGACCGAGGTGCGGGCCCGGCTGGTCCGGCGGGACGATCGGGACGCGGTGGCCGTCGACCTCGCCGACGCCGAGGGACGCCCGGTGGCACAGGTGGCCGCGCTGGTCGTCCGGCCGGTGACGAGCGAACAGCTCGGTGGGGCGAGTGCGGCCGCGGCCGGGTCGCTGTTCCGGGTCGACTGGGCCGAAGTGCCGAAGACGTCTCCCGAGCTTCCCGCCGTGGCGCTGCTCGGCGTCGGCGAGGCGCTTGGCGACATGGTGCGGGATGCCGTGGCCGACGTCCGGAGCTACACCGGCCTCGACGAACTGGCCGCCGACGGCGACCGGCCGGTTCCGGGGCTGGTCGTGGCCGCGGTCGGGCCTGACGGCGGCACGGTGACGGACATGGCCGGTCAGACGCATGCCGCCGTGGCGCGGGCGCTGGCCCTGGTGCAGGCGTGGGTCGCCGAGGAGCGGTTCCGCAGTGCGCGGCTGGTGGTGCTGACACAGTGCTCGGCGGCCGTGTCCGCCGCTGTGCGCGGTCTGGTGCGGTCGGCCGCGGCCGAGTATCCGGGCCGGTTCGCGGCACTGGAGGCCACGGACGCCGGGGCCGACCAAGTCGACGCCGCGCTGCGCGCGTTGGCCGTTGAGGAAGTCGATGTCGCCGTGCGTGGTGACGTCGTCGTCGCCCCTCGCCTCGTCCGTGCCGGTCGGTCGGGTGGTGTGGGGGTGGAGTGGGCCGGTTCGGGTGCCGTGGTGGTGACGGGTGGTACGGGTGGTTTGGGTGCGGTGGTGGCTCGGCATCTGGTGCGGGTGCACGGGGTGCGGGAGTTGGTGTTGCTTTCGCGGCGGGGGTTGGATGC
>NZ_JBFAIR010000127.1:0-1831 GCF_040654815.1 Streptomyces sp. NPDC050619
GCTCGCCTCCGTCATGAGCCCGCCCCTTCGCCGCAGCCGCGCTGGTCCGGGCCAGGATCGGAGGCGCACCTCTAAGAAGGGTGGAGCGGGGACGGAGGTGACACCCGCGCGAGCAACGCCCCGGCCCCGGAACGACCGAAGCCCCCGCGGCGGCACGGTGGCCGGCGGGGGCTCCTAACTGCTGCGGGTTTCGTCATCGAATCTCAGTGTTTCTCAACTTCGGTTGCAGCTCGGGGTGTTGTCGGTGGCGGTCGGTAGGCTGATGGGGTGATCGTTACGCATGCCTACCGATTCGCTTTGGACCCGACGCCTGGTCAGGTCGGGGCGCTGCTGCGGCATGCGGGTGCGGCGCGGGTGGCGTTCAACTGGGGCCTTGCGCGGGTGAAAGCGAACCTTTCCCAGCGGGAGGCGGAGCGCTCCTACGGTGTCCCTAAGGACGAGCTGACGCCGCTTGTGTCGTGGTCGATGTATTCCATGCGTAAAGCCTGGAATCAGGCCAAGGCTGATGTGGCGCCCTGGTGGGCGGAGTGCTCGAAGGAGGCGTACGCGACCGGCCTCGACCGTCTGGCCACCTCGCTCAAGAACTGGCAGAACTCGAAGAAGGGCAAGCGCAAGGGCCCGCAGATGGGCTTCCCCCGCTTCAAGACCAAGGCCAGGGCCGTTGCCTCCGTTCGGTTCACCACCGGCACGATCCGGCTGGAGGAGAGCCGCAGGCATGTGACGTTGCCGGTCCTTGGGACGATCAAGACGCATGAGTCCACGCGTAAGCTGCACCGCCGGATCGTGAACGGCACCGCGACGGTGAAGTCCGCGACCGTACGCCGCGAGAGTGGGCGCTGGTTCGTGTCCTTCACCCTCGAGGTCGAGCGGGCCGAACGCCCAGTGGCCCGGCCGGACGCGGTGATCGGTGTCGACCTGGGTATCAAGACCCTCGCGGTGTTCTCCGACGGCCGACCGGCCGCAGCCAACCCGCGCCACTACGACGCTGCGCGGCGCAAACTCGGGCGCCTGGCCCGTACGGTCTCCCGCCGTCAGGGGCCAAACCGGCGCACCGGACAGGCTCCCTCCAACCGGTGGCGCCGGGCGAACGAGGCCCGCAACCAGGTCCACTACCGCACCGCGAACCTGCGCCGCGATGCCCTGCACAAGCTGACCACCTCCCTGGCGCGCAAGTACGGCACGATCGTGGTCGAAGACCTGAACGTCGCCGGGATGCTCAAGAACCGGCGACTGGCCCGCGTCGTCGCGGATGCCGGGTTCGGTGAGATCCGGCGTCAGCTCGCCTACAAGACCCAGTGGTGCGGCGGACGACTCGCAGTCGCCAGCCGCTGGTACCCCAGCAGCAAGACGTGTTCCGGATGTCATGCAGTGAAACCCAAACTGCCCCTGCGGATACGGATGTACGTGTGCGAGCCCTGCGGACTGGTCATCGACAGGGACGAGAACGCGGCGCTCAACCTTGCCGCGCTGGTAGAGCGGCACGTCGCCGGGAGTGGCCCGGAGACGCGAAACGGACGTGGAGCCGACCGTAAGACCCCGCCCAGCGGGGCAGGTGGCGTTGAAGCGTCTACCCCGCATCGATACCTCCCGGTATTGAGTGAGGCGGGGACCTTCACCCAGCAATGGGCGAATCACTGAGATTCATTGAAACTCGGTGAACGGCTGCCTACAGCTACGGCGGCTCGGGTCCGTGGAAAGCGGGGCTGACGGTGATCGGTCAGCCGCGGTCAGCGGATCCCGTCTCGGTGGGCGAGTGCGTGGTGGTCGACGAGGTCTCCCGCGACGAATTCATGTCGGCCGCTGACGCGTTGACGGCCCTGGCAAGGACCTT
>NZ_JBFAIR010000128.1:0-1697 GCF_040654815.1 Streptomyces sp. NPDC050619
CGCGGCGGGGACGCTGCCCGCGCCTGCCCTGGTGCCCATCCGCCTCGACCTGAAGGCGCTGCGCTCGGCGGGCGAGGACCTGCCCACCCTGTTCAAGGGCCTGGTCCGCACGCCCGCCCGGCGTACCGCGGCGGCGGGTGGTGGCGGGGCCTTTGCGACCGCGCTCAAGCAACAGCTCACCGGCCTCTCCGTGGAGGAGCAGGAAGCCCTGCTGCTGGACACCGTCCGCACGCATGCGGCGACCATCCTCGGCCACGCGGGCGCCGACGCCGTCGACCCGGACCGGGCCTTCAGCGAGCTGGGCTTCGACTCGCTCAGCGCGGTCGAGTTCCGCAACGGCCTCGGCGAGGCCGTCGGCCGGCGCCTGCCCGCCACCCTCGTCTTCGACTACCCCAGCCCGGCCGTGCTCGCCCGGCACCTGGCCCAGGAGGTCACGGGCACCGGCGCCGACACCACGGGCGCCGCCACCACCGTGGCCGTGACCGACGACGACCCGATCGCGATCGTCGGCATGAGCTGCCGCTATCCGGGTGGGGTGGAGACGCCGGAGGACCTGTGGCGGCTGGTGGCCGGCGGGGTGGACGCGGTGTCGGAGTTCCCGACGAACCGTGGCTGGAACATCGACGAGCTGTACGACCCGAACTCCGAGCGCCCGAACACCAGTTACGTCAAGCACGGTGGTTTCCTGCACGACGCCGCCGACTTCGACCCCGACTTCTTCGGCATCTCCCCCAACGAGGCCCTGGGCATGGACCCGCAGCAGCGGCTGCTGCTGGAGACGTCGTGGGAGGCGATCGAGCGGGCCGGCATCGACCCCGCCACGCTCAAGGGCACGGCCACCGGCGTCTTCGCCGGGATGATGTACCACGACTACGCCGCGAACAGCGGCACCGGCGCCATCGCCTCCGGCCGCGTCTCGTACGTCTTCGGCCTCGAAGGCCCCGCCGTCACGATCGACACGGCCTGCTCGTCGTCGCTGGTGGCGTTGCATCTGGCGGCGCAGGCGCTGCGGTCGGGTGAGTGCTCGCTGGCGCTGGCGGGTGGTGTCGCGGTGATGGCGACGCCGGAGGCGTTCGTGGAGTTCAGCCGTCAGCGGGGTCTGGCCCCCGACGGCCGCTGCAAGTCCTTCGCCGCGTCGACGGACGGTACGGCGTGGGGCGAGGGCGTGGGCATGCTCCTCGTCGAGCGCCTCTCGGACGCCCGGGCCAACGGCCACCCCGTCCTCGCGATCGTCAAGGGCTCGGCGGTGAACCAGGACGGCGCGAGCAACGGCCTGACCGCGCCGAACGGTCCCTCGCAGCGCCGGGTGATCCGGCAGGCGCTGGCCTCGGCGGGTCTGACCACGAACGACGTGGACGCGATCGAGGCGCACGGCACGGGCACCACGCTGGGTGACCCGATCGAGGCGCAGGCGCTGTTGGCGACGTACGGCAAGGATCGTCCGGAGGATCAGCCCCTCTGGCTGGGCTCCATCAAGTCGAACATGGGCCACACCCAGGCCGCGGCCGGCGTCTCGGGCATCATCAAGATGGTCGAGGCGATCCGGAACGGCGTCCTGCCCCCCACCCTGCACGTCGACGAACCCACCCACCAGGTCGACTGGTCCGAGGGCAACATCCGCCTGCTGACAGAGTCCCAGCCCTGGCCGGAGACGGGCCGTCCCCGCCGGGCGGGTGTCTCCTCCTTCGGCATCAGCG
>NZ_JBFAIR010000129.1:0-1682 GCF_040654815.1 Streptomyces sp. NPDC050619
GTGAGGTGTGCTCCGGTGAGGAGGGCGGCGGCGTCGGAGAACTTGCCCTGGGGGCTGGTCACGTGCGTGGGCGTGCCCTTGAAGTGGCTCGCGTAGTCCTGTGCGAGGCGGTGGATCGTGTGGCCCTCTGGCACAGTGGCTGTGTCCTTCCGTTTTCTGCCCACCCACCCGCCCGACTCGGTCGGCTGAGTGGTCACCGCCGCGGGGCTCCGCCCCGGGCCCCATCCTGCCCCGCCCCCGCAATGCCGTTGCTTGAGTCAGTGAAGTACTGCCGGGTGCAAGGTGATGACCTTCGCCGTGGTCTTGCGGGTGGGCTGACGGACCTGGCCTTTTGCGCGGAACGAGTACTTGGAGTCGGGGCGCTTGATGTGGCGGTCGGTCTCGCGTCTGCGTCGGGGTCCGCTGTCGAGCTTCCGACGGAGTTTCGAGGCGAGCATGGCCATGAACTTGCCGATCTTCGCCGCGGTGTTCGCGGTCTGGCTCGTCACGCTGCGGCGCACGTGCTTGAGCACCTTGAGGAAGGAGACCCGGTCCGGGTCGATGTTCCCGCCGTCGGCCAACTCCACGATGATCCGGATCAGGCAGTGGTGGACCACCAGATGCGCCCAGGCCTCCTGGAACGCCAGGTCCGGGTCTGCCGAGCGCAGAACCTGTTGCGGGCCGCGCTGGAAGGTCTTGACCTGGCGATATGAGGATTCCGCTTCCCACCTGTCGCTATACAGGGCTGCGAGTTCGGCCGCCGGGTATTGCCCGGGGTCGAGCAGGTCGGTCAGGAGCCGGATCACCTCGCCGCCGTCAACTCGGTACTCCACCACGCGCAGCACGACGTGGCCGGGTGCCGCCCGCTTCTGCCCGGCCAGGTTCATCCTGGCCAGATACGTCCCGTCGCTCAGGTACTCGATCGGCCGGGCGGCCACGCATGAGCGCGCCCGGATCAGCAGGTGGGCGCCCGCGTCGGTGTAGGCACGCCACAGCGCCACCCCGGGGAAGCCCCGGTCCATGATGACAAGCATGCCGTCGGCCGATGCGGCGAGCCGGATCGCGAGTTCCGGCTCGCCGTGGCAGTGCCCGCCCACCGCGGCGTCGATCTGCGCATGGGTTCCGGTCTCGGTCAGCGTCACCACTCTCACCTGGGGGAACCCGGCATCCTGACCGCGCGCGTCCTTCATGCCGCCGAGCTGGCGCCGGTTCGCCTCTGTCTCCGGCGCGTCCAGGACGAAGCCGTCCACCGCCGCCAGACGCATCCCCTGGTAGAACGAGCCTTCCAGGCCAGCCGGGGCCAACGGGCCCGCCAGCTCGCGGAACACCGTCTCCAGAACCTGCGGCCCCAGCCGCCGCCGGGCCCGCGTGAACGAGGACTTGTTCGGGATGCTCCCACTCAACTCAGGGATACCGCCGACCAGTTGCTCGGCCACGTCGTCGTAGGAGTCCTGCTGAAACAAGGCCAGGGCGAGGGTGAAGTAGACCATGAACCCGGCCGGCAGTGCGCCGGGCTTCTTGTCCCGGACCCCGCACTTGTCCAGCGCCGCAGCGATGAGCTCCGGAGTCACCCACCGGGTCACCGCCCCCAGTCGCACATGATCGGATAACCCCACCCACGGATGCATACCGGGTCCAACGACCGCACTGCCCCGGCGTCACGGGGAACTGCTTGCCATCCTCAAGCAACGGCATTGAGTGCC
>NZ_JBFAIR010000130.1:0-1665 GCF_040654815.1 Streptomyces sp. NPDC050619
AGACGCTGTTGTCTTTTCGATCTTGAGGGATGCGCGTCGAACGGGAGTCCCGATCGGGTGGTCGCGGGGTGTTGGGCGCATACGGACAGGGCCTCCTGAACAGCTCGTTGGTGTCGAATCACCGAGCAGCAGGAGGCCCTGGTGCAGCAGTCTTGCGTGCCGATGGTCGGGCAGTCCAGCGCGGTCACCTGGGAGTGTGACTGTCTGGCTCACCGGTTCGGAAACGCCGCCGACAACGGGACGCGGCAACCGCGTTACTCGACGGACATGACGGACGCGGAGTGGGCCCGGGTCCTGCCGCTGCTGCCGGTGCCGGGCTGGATGCGTGGCCGGGGCGGCCGGCCGGAGGCGTATTGCCACCGGGTCATGCTCGATGCGATCCGGTATCTCGTGGACAACGGGATCAAGTGGCGGGCGATGCCCGCCGACTTCCCGCCGTGGGACCGCATCTACGCATTCTTCCGCCGCTGGCGCGACAACTGCCTGGTCAAGGAGTTCCACGACCGGTTGCGCGCGAGGGTCCGCGAGGAGCTGGGGCGAGACGCGCAGCCAACGGCCGGGGTGATCGACTCGCAGTCCGTCAAAGCGGACGCCGTCGTCGGCGCGGACAGTCGCGGCTTCGACGGCGGCAAGCTCGTCAACGGCCGCAAGCGGCATGTCGTGGTCGACACCCTCGGCCTGCTGCTGGGCGTGATGGTCACCGCCGCGGACGTCGGCGACCGCACCGCCGCCCAGGTCCTGCTCAGGCAGGTCGCCGACGTGCACCACCGGCTGGAGCTGGTCTGGGCCGACGGCGGCTACACCGGCAGCCTCGTCGAGTACTGCCTGGCCACGTTCGCTCTGGTCCTGGCGATCGTCAAACGCAGCGACGACATGCGCGGCTTCGTGGTGCTGCCCAAGCGGTGGATCGTAGAGCGCCTCTTCGCCCACCTGATGCGAAGCCGCCGCCTGGTACGCGACTTCGAGCGCCGCACCACCAGCGCGGAGGCGATGGTCTACTGGTCGATGACCTTGCTCATGACCCGCCGCCTGGCCCGCTCACGCCTGCCGCGAGGGTGAACCGGCCCGGCTGCCGCTCGGCCAGCCAGCCACGGGCCACCAGGCGTTTCGCCTTCGACCGCAGGGCCTCCACACGCGCTGGCACCACGTCCATGCCGAACACGACAGCCAACTCCTGGCAGGTCAAAGGGCCTTCATGGAGCCGGGCCCGGTCCGCGAGGGCCATGAGGATGCGCTGGTAGTCAACCGAAAGCACCGACCAGGCCAGCCCCTGGCGCCACACCGGCACCTGTGACTTCGGCTTCGCCGCATCCCGGGACGCCGTCGGTCCGCCCGCAGCCCGCGGATCCGCGACGTCCTCCGTGTCGGCGGTGCTGCCGCAGTCCGGAGCCAGCACCACATCGACCCGCCTGCGAGCGATCGCCCACTCCTGCCATTCCTGCTCGGCCGCGGCCAGTTCGGCCTGGATACGGTCGGCCTCCTCACGCAGCCCGTCCACCCGGCGCCACGCGGCGAGCTCGTGCTGTTCCAGCAGTCCGACAACCGACGGCATCCGCAACCTCCCGTGGAACGACGACCCGCCAAGCCACCACTCCCACGGAACCACCACTCCTACTCCTGACCAGCAAAAACGCCGCCCTCAAGTCCGGAAAGACAACAACTTCT
>NZ_JBFAIR010000131.1:0-1581 GCF_040654815.1 Streptomyces sp. NPDC050619
CCCAGAAACTGGGCATCGGCACGACCGAGACCTTGCGCAAGTGGGTCCGGCAGGACCAGATCGACGCCGGCGCCCGTCCGGGCACGACGACGGAGGAGTCGGCCGAGCTGAAGCGGCTGAAGAAGGAGAATGCCGAGCTGAAGCGGGCGAACGACATCCTGAAGGCTGCGGCGTCTTTCTTCGCGGCCGAGCTCGACCGGCCACACACACGCTCGTAGCGTTCATCGACGAGCACAAGGACCGCTTCGGCGGCGTCGAGCCGATCTGCCGGGTCCTCACCGACCACGACTGCAAGATCGCACCGTCCACCTACTACGCCCACCACAAACGCCAGGCCGCACCCGCAGCCCGCACCGTCCGCGACGCCGAGCTGAAGACCCTCATCACAGAGGCGTACGAGGCCAACTACCGTGTCTATGGCGCGCGGAAGATTTGGCGACACCTGAACAGGCACGACCACACCGTGGCCCGCTGCACCGTTGAACGCCTCATGCGCGAGCTCGGGATCACCGGCGCGGTCCGCGGCAAGCGGGTGATCACCACGATCCCCGACGCGAGCGCCGAACGGGCCCCGGATCTCATAGACCGCGACTTCGTCGCCCCGGCGCCGAACCGCTGCTGGGTCGCCGACTTCACCCACGTCGCCACGTTCGCCGGCGTCGTCTACGTCGCCTTCGTCGTGGACACCTTCTCCCGCCGTATCGTCGGCTGGTCAGCGGCCACTTCGAAGGAGACAAGGCTCGTCCTGGACGCCCTGGAGATGGCCCTGTGGCAGCGCGCCCGGGACCAACACCCCTACCAGCCGGGCGAGTTGATACATCATTCCGATGCCGGTTCGCAGTACACGTCGTTCGCGCTCGCCGAGCACCTCGACCGGGCAGGAATCGCCGCGTCGATCGGATCGGTCGGTGACGCGTACGACAACGCCCTGATGGAGTCCACGATCGGCCTGTTCAAGACCGAGTTGATCAAACCCCGCCGCCCCTGGAAGACACTCTCCGAGGTCGAGCTGGCCACCGCCGAGTGGGTCGACTGGTACTGCCACCGCCGACTACACGGTGAGATCGGGCACATCCCACCCGTCGAATACGAGACCAATCACTACCGCGCAACCACGAAACCCCAGGTCACAGTCACGACCTAGAGTCTCGATCAAACCCGGAACGGTTCATTTCGCCCCTGAACCCTGCGGCAGCGGGTCCTCCGCCCTGTCGTGGGGAGAACCGGTACTGTCCATCCTTCTCCAGGCCGGGAAGATCACCGGGCACAGCGTGGCGAGCAGATACACACCGCCGGCCGCCAGCAGCGTGGAAGACAAGCCGACCGAATCCACGAGGAAGCCCGCGGCCAGTCCGCCCAGCGGAGTGACCAGCTGCACCGAGGCCGTTGTCGCGCTCAGCACGCGGCTGCGCAGGTCCTCCGGCACCGTCTCATACGTCACGGTGGCCATGATGGGGTTGAGTACACCGAAGGCGAGACCCTCCGCCGCCATGATCACGGCCAGCGGGGTGAAGGTGTCGGTGAAGGCGGCCACCACGAAGCGCGGCAGGCCCCCGATGAGAAAGGCGATCGTGAACACGG
>NZ_JBFAIR010000132.1:0-1579 GCF_040654815.1 Streptomyces sp. NPDC050619
GCTAAGGCACGGCCCGCCCAAAAGGCCGAGCGGGTCAAGGAACTGACGGCCCGCCGGACACCGTACTCCCGGTCCTGGCGGATGTCGGACGGGCGGGTGCAGTCCGAGGTCTCCGCGATACCCACCGCCTACGAGACGGGCAAGGGCGCGGAAGCCGAGTGGAAGCCCATCGACACCGCGGTCACCGACACCGACCGCAAGGGCTTCGAGAAGGCCAACACCACCAACGTGGCGCAGACCTGGTTCGGTTCACGCCCCGGTGAGCTGGTCCGTTTCGAACTCGACAAGGGCCACTGGGTCGCCATCGGCCTGAAGCACCCGGCGAAGGCACTGACCCCGAAGGTCGACGGCAACGTCGTCACCTACAAGGGCGCGCTGGGCGACGGAATCGACCTCTCCTACACCGTCGGCAACGGCAGTGTGAAGGAGAACATCGTTCTGGGCGAGCGGCCGAGGACGGCGCCCGCTTTCGAGTTCACCCTCACCACCGGCGGCCTGACCGCGAAGTCGCAGAAGAATGGCGCCATCGCTCTCTACGGCGAGAACTCCCCGGTCGGCGCACCGGCGTTGGTGATCCCCGCGCCGTTCATGACGGACGCGAAGAAGGACGTCGGCTCCGCCTACGGCACCGCCGGCTCCGACGCCGTCCGCCAGCAACTCACGGGCGGGAACGGGTCGTACGGGATCATCCTGAAGCCGGACGCCAAGTGGCTGGCGGCGCCGGAGCGAGCGTTCCCGGTGACGGTCGACCCGACCGTCACGATCGCGCCGACTCCGTCGCAGTCCGCCGACACGATGATCTCCTCGGACGACGCGGCCGCCAACTACGCGGACCTGTGGCGTCTTTCCGTCGGCAACACCAGCTCAGGCACCTCGCGCGCCCTGCTGAAGTTCGGCCTGTCCGGCATCCCGGCGGGCACCCACCTGGATTCGGCCGAACTGAAGCTGTACTACGACCAGACCCACACCACCGGCGCCACCGAGGTCCAGCTGGAGGCGCACCGGGCCACGACCGCGTGGACGGAGGACGGCGCCACCTGGAACAACGCCAACGGCATCACCGGTGAGCTGTCCGGCACGTCGGTCCTCGTCGACGACGGCGACTTTGGCACCACCGCCGCCACGGGCGCCTGGCCGACCTCCGGAAACACCGCGTACACCCAGTACGCGATCGGTCAGGACTACCGCTACAACAAGGACGCCACGGCGGGCGACAAGTACACCTGGCGGCCGAACCTCCCCGAGAACGGCGACTACCAGGTCGACGTGCACTACGTCCCGGCCTCCGACCGCGCGACGAACGCGCCGTACACGGTGACCTACGCGGGAGGCACCAAGACCTACCAGGTCGACCAGCAGGCGGGCACCGAGGGCCAGTGGAAGGCGCTGGGCAAGCACCCGTTCACGGCCGGCACCACCGGGCAGGTCGTGCTCGGCGACGGCCCCGCTTCGACGTCCACCGCCGTCCTCGCGGACGCGGTGCGCTTCACCAAGGGCGGCGTGGTCACCAAGAAGCCGCAGGAGGTCAACACCTGGCACGCCTTCCCGGTGACCAAGACCGTCCAGCAGTGGCTCGACG
>NZ_JBFAIR010000133.1:0-1560 GCF_040654815.1 Streptomyces sp. NPDC050619
GGAGAAGCAGCGGCCGTGGCCGACCCAGCCACCCCTGGTCCTCAAAGCGCCCAATGCCGTGGTCGGCCCCGGTGCGGCGGTGGTCCACCCGGCCGGACTCCGGCGGCTGGAGTACGAGGGAGAACTCGCCGTCGTGATCGGCCGCACCGCCCGGGACGTCTCAGCGACGTCGTTCGCCGACTACGTACTCGGCTACACCTGTGCCAACGACATCACCGCGGACGACTGGCGCGCGGACGGGCAGTGGACCAGGGCCAAGAGCGCGGACACCTTCTGCCCGCTCGGGCCATGGATCGAAACGGACGTGGCCGACCCCGGAGCGCTGCGGCTGGACACCCTCGTCAACGGTCGTACGGTCCAGGACGGCTCCACCGCCGACATGGTCTTCGACGTGGGTGAACTGCTGGCCTTCGTCACCCGCTGGATCACCCTGCAACCAGGTGACGTACTGCTCACGGGCAGCCCCGCCGGCGTGGGTCCGCTGGTCCCGGGGGACCGGGTCGAAGTCCGGATCGAAGGCGTGGGGACACTGTCCAATCCGGTGGTCGGCACGGAGCCGCTCGGCGCGCCGGGCACGACGTGAGCGTTTGATCCCGCCCCGGCCGATGAGTCTGCGCTCTCCTGTGGCCCAACGCCCGCCCGCGAAGCCGCCGGCCCGGCTGCACCGTCGTGCAGGTGATTGTTCAGGTTGACTGAGCGCTGCGCGTCCGACCCGTGGCACCTGGACGAGCCCGGAGATGGACGACCGAGGTCGCTGGTGCGGGCGTCCCGCCAGAGGTCGACGCCGCCGTCGGTGGCGTACTTGTCGATCTCGCCCAGTTCATCGCTGGTGAGGTCAGGATTCTCCAGCGCGGCGACGTTCTGTAGGACCTGCTCCGGGCGGAGGCCGGGGCCGCGATGGTGCGCGGGCACAGCAGCGCGGGTGCCGATACATCATCCGGCCTGGTCACGCGGCATGTTGGTACTCGTGGAGCGTTCCGCCGAGTCGGTCTCGTCGGCGTACCTCCAGGTGCCTGATCTGTGTTGGTTCGTTGATCGGTTGGGGGAGTGGGCGGAGCGATGCGGCTTGCTTCAGGGCTCGGTGCGGCCGTCACCTTGGCGTCAGAGCCGAGAAGCTGGACAGCCCCCTCCCAGGTGGCTTCGGCTCAGGCTGGACCGGCGATGAGCTCCGCGACCGGCTTGCGGCGGCCGGTGTAGAACGGGACCTCCTCGCGGACGTGCAGCCGGGCGTCGGAGCTGCGCAGATGGCGCATGAGGTCGACGATGCGGTACGGCTCATCTGCCTCGAAGGCCGGTAGCCACTCGTGGTCGCCGAGCGCGAAGGAGGGCACGGTGCAGAAATCTGTACCAATGTGCCATCCATCTTGCCTCCTTCGCGTTGAAGCCCGCTGATGGTTGTTGGCATCACCGCACCCATGAGGGCCGGGCCTGTCAAGGGGCGTAGACGGCCACCGCCTGCGGCCTCTCGATGGGATGCCGGGGCGTTTTCCTTGTGAGGGCTTCCTCGCGGTGTATCTGTGGGACCGCCGCCTGGGAGGGGTCCAGTTGGAGCGCCCGGAG
>NZ_JBFAIR010000134.1:0-1537 GCF_040654815.1 Streptomyces sp. NPDC050619
GCTGGCGGGTGAGTTCGTGGATGCGTCGTTGCGGTTGGTGCGTCCGGGTGGCCGGTTCGTGGAGATGGGCAAGACCGATGTCCGTGATGCCGAGGTGGTGCGGGCCGAGTACGGGGTGTCGTACCGCTCGTTCGATCTGATGGACGCCGGCCCGGACCGGATCGCGGAGATGTTCGCGGCGCTGCTGGAGCTCTTCGAGCGAGGTGCCCTGCGGCCCGCCCCGGTCACCGTCTTCGGGATCGCGCGTGCGCCGGAGGCGTTGCGGCTGCTGGGCCAGGCCAGGCATGTCGGCAAGGTCGTCCTCACGGTGCCGTCGCCGTGGGGTGGCGAGGGCACGGTGCTGATCACGGGCGGTACGGGTGGTCTGGGGGCGGAGGTGGCCCGGCATCTCGTCACCCGGCATGGTGTGCGGGATCTGCTGCTGGTCTCCCGGCGTGGGATCGAGGCGCCCGGTGCCGTGGAACTCGTAGCGGAACTGGAGGAGTTGGGTGCGCGGGTTCGGGTGCGGGCGTGTGACGTCTCCGACCGTGGGGCGCTGGCTGCGGTACTGGAGGGTGTTGATCTGTCGGCTGTGGTGCATGCGGCGGGTGTGCTGGACGATGGGTTGATCGCTGGTCTGTCGGGGGAGCGGTTGGCTGGTGTCCTGGCCGCCAAGGCTGAGTCGGCGCTGCATCTGCACGAGTTGACGGCTGACTGTGATCTGTCGGCGTTCGTGTTGTTCTCGTCGTTCGCGGGTGTGGTCGGCAATGCCGGTCAGGCGGCTTATTCGGCCGCGAACAACGTCCTGGACGCCCTCGCGGCCACCCGCCGCGCCCAGGGACTGCCCGCCGTGTCGCTGGCGTGGGGTATGTGGGCGACGGCGGATGGTATGGGTGGGTCGCTGGGGGATGGGGAGCTGGAGCGGTTGGCGCGTCAGGGGTTCCCGGCGTTGGAGACGGGCGAGGGGCTGGCGCTGCTGGATGCCGCGCTCGTCGTGAACGAGCCTGTGGCTGTGCCTGTGGCGCTGCGCATGTCCGCGCTGTCGGCTGTTAGCGACAGTCTGCCCGGGATCCTGCGGGGGCTCGTGCCCGCGTCCAACCACCGACGCCGCGCCGTCGGCCAAGTGGCAGGCGACGGTGAGCTGGCGAGCCGTCTCGCCGGGCTGACGCCAGCCGAACAGCGCAGGGTCCTGCTGGAGTTGGTCCAGGCTCAGGTCGCCACGGCGCTCGGCCATGCTTCGGCGGCGTCCGTGGACACGTCCCGCGCCTTCAAGGACCTGGGGTTCGACTCGCTCACCGCCGTCGATCTGCGCAACCGGCTGCGTACCGCGACCGGCATCGCGCTGCCTACCACCCTCGTCTTCGACCACCCCAACCCGAACTCACTCACCGATTACCTCCTCGAACAGGTCCTCGGAGAGACCACTGCGCAGGCTCCGTCGCAACCGCGCACGCAGCCGGCGACGGCGTCGAATGAGCCGGTTGCGATTGTGGGGATGGGGTGCCGGTTCCCGGGTGGGGTGGATTCGGCTGAGGCGTTGTGGGCTCTGGTCGCGGGG
>NZ_JBFAIR010000135.1:0-1521 GCF_040654815.1 Streptomyces sp. NPDC050619
TTCGCAAGCAGCTGCGCCGCGCAGATATTCGGGCGTCAGATACCATGCGGAGTCGGCGCCATAGTACCGCTGCTGCGCGGGCGGCTTGCCTTTCACAAGCCTCACGCAATCATGAAGCCTCACTTGGGTAGGCGTATTCATTTGACGTACCCCAATCCCGCCAACATCCCATCCAATACCTTCAGCGTTTCCCCGCGCGCGGCTTCCAGAAGTCGGCTCGACACCGCGTACTTGTCCCACAGGTTGTCCACGCTGGCTACAAGCGTACGCTTCTCGGCATTGAGATAGCGGGTCAACTCGGCACGGGCCAGATCGTCGATCTTCTGCAGAATCAACCTGCGCGCCTGCTCATCGGTGATTTGCCCGCCAATAGCGGCCAGCAGCGCATCGGTACGAGCAATGCGGGCTTGCAGGACTTCCTTGTCGCCGGCCAGCGCGGCTGCCTGTTTCAGGTCGGCCAGCTTGTTCGCGTCAAGTTTGGACATGCGCTGTGCGATCTGCGCGATCTGCGTGTGCTGTTCGGCCTTGAAAGCTTCGCCGCCGCTGCGTTTCAGCTCCAGCTTTTCAGCGAGTTCTGCACGTTGAGTCTTGTGCTTTGCCTTCGCATCCTTGATGCGGGTTTCGATAGCCTTGATGGCCTTGTCCTGCGCCTTCAGCGCTGTACGTTCCTTGTCGGCGCTGGCGCCGGTGGCGTTGTCCAGATCGTCGATCAAGGCCTTCAGCGCCTTCTTGAGCACGGCGGCGGTGGCCTTCTCGTCGGTCTCCGGTTCCCACGCGGCCACTTCCACCGCGGCTTCCACCGCTTCGTCCAGCTCGGCCTGCGCTTCGGCGATCTTCGCCTCCAGCGCGTCGATGGCATCGGCGTCCTTCTGGAAGAACGCGGCGATCAGATAGGCGTCGGGAATCAAACTGTGGTGCCAGCCGCTGGCGACGATGGTCTTGATGTCGTAGCGGATCTGCTGCCACCAGTTGACGAACAAACCGGCGCTTTTGAACTCGTCCAGTACGGCCAGGGGGGTGAGCTTCTCTTTTAGCGAGGCAATCAATTCGCGCCGAATCTCCGGCGTCTTGCGGCCCCCGTTGCCTGCGTTTTCCAACTCGGCAAAGTCGTTGCTTGCCAGCTGCCACCAGTCGGCCAGCGCGCTCTGGTGGCGGGCGAGCGTTTGGGTGAGCGCGGCATCGGCTTCCAATGTGCGCTTGATCGCGGGCTTGTCCCGAATGCTGTCGACAAACGCTTGGTAGCCGGGGCGTTCGCTGCGGAACAGGTGCGTCGGCGTGATGCCGAACTGGCCGAACTGCGGGGCGAGGGCGTCGATCTCCGTTTGCGGAATGCCGCCGATCAGGTGCGCCTGCACGTCTTCGGGTTCCGGGTCCGGCGTGTTGTCCACGTAGCGACGGATATTGAGATTGGCGTCGTGCTGTTCGAGGATTTCGGACGTTTCGACCAGGCGCGAGTATTTGGGCAGCTCGCGCTTGTGGGTGAACACGAAATCGATCTTCTCGATGTCTTCCGGGCGCAGC
>NZ_JBFAIR010000136.1:0-1509 GCF_040654815.1 Streptomyces sp. NPDC050619
ATCGCGACGGCTATGCGCTGCACAAGCGCGGCGCCGAGATCGAGGCGGTGCTCGCGGCCAAGGTCGCTGGCGCGCTCAACCTGGACGCGGCCCTGGCCGGCGACGCGCTCGACCTGTTCGTGCTGTTCTCGTCGGTGGCCGGCGCGCTCGGCAATCCCGGCCAGTGCGATTACGCCTATGCCAACGCCTTCCTCGACGCCTTTGCCGAAGGCCGCGCCGAGCGCGTGCGCGCCGGCGAACGCAGCGGCCGCAGCCTGTCGCTGGCCTGGCCGTACTGGGCCGAAGGCGGCATGCGCCTGGACGCGGATCAGATCGAACGCGCACGCCGGGCGTCGGGCCTGGAGCCCTTGCCCGACGCGCAAGGACTGGCCTTGGCCGAGGCGTTGTTCGGTGCGGAAGGCGCGGTGTTGCCGCTGTACGGCGCGCCGGGTCGGGTCGCCGCGTTCGTGCGCGCGCAGTTCGGCGCGGCAGGCGAGGGTGCGATGGCACGAGTCGACGACGAAGCCGTCGAGGATGCGCGCGAATCGGGCGACGCGCTCGCCGTCGCTGCGCTGGATTACCTCAAGGCGCTGCTTGGCGAACAGATTCGCTTGCCGCCCGAGCGCATCGACGCGGAAGAGCGTTTCGAAGCCTACGGCGTCGATTCGGTCATGGTCGGCCACCTGAACGCCGCGCTCGAGCGCGACCTCGGCGCGCTGCCGAAGACGCTGTTCTACGAGCATGCCAGCGTAGCCGCGGTGGCCGCGTATCTGCTGCGCGAAGCGGCGCCGGCGTTGCGCCGGCATCTGCGTCCGCAAGCACCGCTTGAGTCGCCCGCACCGCTGCGCCATGTCGCCGCGACGCCGACCGTCGTCGCATCCGCACCCACAGCACCGCTCGCCGCCGACGAACCCATCGCGATCATCGGCCTGCACGGCCGCTTCCCGCAGTCGCCGGACCTCGACGCGTATTGGCGCCATCTCGCCGCCGGCGACGATCTGATCGGCCCGGTGCCGGCGCAGCGCTGGGACATGGCCGCGCTGTACGACGCCGATCCCGAACAGGCCGCGGCCGGCAAGATCTATTGCGACCAGGGCGGTTTCCTCGACGACCACGACAAGTTCGACGCCGCATTCTTCGGCATCCCCGCCGAGGACGCGCGCTTGATCGACCCGCAGGAGCGGCTGTTCCTGCAATCGGCGTGGGCGGCGGTGGAAGACGCCGGCTACACCCGCGAACGGCTCAAGCGCCACCACGGCAAGGCCGGCGGCAGCGATGTCGGCGTGTTCGCCGGGGTCACCACCAATTCCTACCATCTGCTCACGCCGGAGGAGTGGAGCCGCGGCAACATGGTCGCGCCCGGTGCGATGCCGTGGTCGATCGCCAACCGCGTGTCCTACGTGTTCGACTTCGTCGGCCCGAGCCTGCCGGTCGACACCGCCTGCTCCTCGTCGCTGGCGGCGATCCACCTGGCTTGCGAGAGCCTGCGCCGCGGCGAGTGCCAGCTCGCCGTCGCCGGCGGCGTCAACC
>NZ_JBFAIR010000137.1:0-1504 GCF_040654815.1 Streptomyces sp. NPDC050619
TTCTTCGCCAACACCCCCGACATCCTGCACGAATACCTCCAGCACGGCGGCCGGCCCGCCTTCGAGACACGGGCCGTACTGGCCGCCACCCTCTCGCCGGCCTGGGGCATCTACAGCGGCTACGAACTGTACGAGAACACCCCTATCCGAGACGGCAGCGAGGAATACCTCGATTCCGAGAAATACCAGCTCAAGCCCCGCGACTGGGAAACAGCCGAACGCGAGGGCCATACCATCACCCCCCTGATCACGAAACTCAACACGATCCGGCGGCGGCACCCCGCCCTGCAACGGCTCAGGAACATCCACTTCCACCGGACCGACAACGACGCGCTGATCGCGTACAGCAAGCGAACGGGCGCGGACACGGTCCTGGTGGTCGTCAATCTCGATCCGCACCGAGCCCAGGAGGCCACGGTCTCGTTGGACATGCCGCGGCTCGGCCTGGAATGGCACGAGTCCCTGTCCGTGCACGACGAACTGGCGGGTGAGACCTATCACTGGGGCCGGAAC
Source organism: Streptomyces sp. NPDC050619 (assembly GCF_040654815.1). Taxonomy (NCBI): domain Bacteria; kingdom Bacillati; phylum Actinomycetota; class Actinomycetes; order Kitasatosporales; family Streptomycetaceae; genus Streptomyces; species Streptomyces sp. NPDC050619. The sequence goes on from NZ_JBFAIR010000137.1 coordinate 514, forward strand.
AACTATGTGCGCCTCGAGCCCGGCCGGGCACCCGCGCACGTGTTCCACGTCCAGCGGCCGGCCGCCTTGCCGCAGATCGGAGGGTCCCGAGCGTCATGACCGTCAACGAGCCCGTCCACGACACCTTCGAAGACACCCCCGCGAGGGACCGGGACCCGGAGTGGTTCAAGCGCGCCGTCTTCTACGAGGTCCTCGTCCGCTCCTTCCAGGACAGCAACGGCGACGGCGTCGGGGACCTGAAGGGCATCACCGCCAAACTGGACTATCTCCAGTGGCTGGGCGTGGACTGCCTGTGGCTGCCGCCCTTCTTCAAGTCCCCCCTGCGGGACGGCGGTTACGACGTCTCCGACTACACCGCCGTACTGCCCGAATTCGGTGACCTCGCCGACTTCGTGGAATTCGTGGACTCCGCCCATCAGCGCGGCATGCGCATCATCATCGACTTCGTCATGAACCACACCAGCGACCAGCACCCGTGGTTCCAGGAGTCCAGGAACAATCCCGACGGCCCTTACGGCGATTACTACATGTGGGCCGACGACGACAAGCAATACGCCGACGCGCGGATCATCTTCGTCGACACCGAGGCCTCCAACTGGACCTTCGACCCGGTCCGCGAGCAGTACTACTTCCACCGATTCTTCTCCCACCAGCCGGACCTCAACTACGAGAACCCGGCGGTGCAGGAGGAGATCCTGGCCGCCCTGCGCTTCTGGCTGGACCTGGGTATCGACGGCTTCCGGCTCGACGCCGTGCCCTATCTGTACGCGGCCGAGGGCACCAACTGCGAGAACCTGCCTGCCTCGCACGAGTTCCTCAAGCGGGTGCGCCGAGAGATCGACGCGATGTATCCGGACACGGTGCTGCTGGCGGAGGCGAACCAGTGGCCGGAGGACGTCGTCGACTACTTCGGCGACTACCGCAGCGGCGGCGACGAATGCCACATGGCTTTCCACTTCCCGGTCATGCCGCGCATCTTCATGGCCGTCCG
>NZ_JBFAIR010000138.1:0-1501 GCF_040654815.1 Streptomyces sp. NPDC050619
CGGACGGCCATGAAGATGCGCGGCATGACCGGGAAGTGGAAAGCCATGTGGCATTCGTCGCCGCCGCTGCGGTAGTCGCCGAAGTAGTCGACGACATCCTCCGGCCACTGGTTCGCCTCCGCCAGCAACACCGTGTCCGGATAACTGGCGTCGATCTCCTTCCGGACCCGCCTGAGGAAGTCGTGGGTCGCCGGCAGGTTTTCGCAGTTGGTGCCCTCCTGCTGGTAGAGGTAGGGCACCGCGTCCAGCCGGAAACCGTCGATACCGAGGTCCAGCCAGAAGCGGAGGGCGGAGATGATCTCCTCCTGGACGGCCGGGTTCTCGTAGTTGAGGTCCGGCTGGTGGGAGAAGAAGCGGTGCCAGTAGTACTGCTTGCGGACCGGATCGAAGGTCCAGTTGGAGGCCTCGGTGTCGACGAAGATGATCCGCGCGTCCTGGTACTGCTTGTCGTCGTCGGCCCAGACGTAATAGTCGCCGTAAGGGCCGTCGGGATTGTTCCTGGACTCCTGGAACCACGGGTGCTGGTCGCTGGTGTGGTTCATGACGAAGTCGATGATGACGCGCATGCCGCGCTGGTGGGTGGCGTCCACGAACTCCACGAAGTCCGCGAGGTCACCGAACTCGGGCAGTACGGCGGTGTAGTCGGAGACGTCGTAACCGCCGTCCCGCAGAGGGGACTTGAAGAAGGGCGGCAGCCACAGGCAGTCCACGCCCAGCCACTGGAGATAGTCCAGTTTGGCGGTGATGCCCTTGAGGTCCCCGACGCCGTCGCCGTTGCTGTCCTGGAAGGAGCGGACGAGGACCTCGTAGAAGACGGCGCGCTTGAACCACTCCGGGTCCCGGTCCTTGGCGGGGGTGTCCTCGAAGGTGTCCTGGACGGGCTCGTTGACGATCATGTTGTGGGTGACCCTCCGATCTGCGGGGTGGACGGTCGCAGAACCAAGAAGATGTGCGCGGGCCGGGTGCCCGGTTCGAGGCGCACATAGTTGGCCCTGCCCCAGTGATAGGTCTCGCCGGTGAGCTCGTCGCGCACCGGCACCGACTCGTGCCATTCCAGGCCGAGTTGCGGCATGTCCAACGAGACCGTGGCCTCCTGGGTGTGGTGGGGGTCGAGGTTGGCGACCACCAGAACCGTGTTCGATCCCTGCCGCTTCGAATACGCGATCACCGCTTCCTGATCCACGTGATGGAAGTGGAGATCGCGCAACTGACGCAGGGCCGGATTCGCGCGCCGGATCGTGTTGAGTTTCGTGATCAGGGGGGTGATGGTGCGGCCCTCGCGTTCGGCTGTTTCCCAGTCGCGGGGCTTGAGCTGGTATTTCTCGGAATCGAGGTATTCCTCGCTGCCGTCTCGGACCGGGGTGTTCTCGCACAGTTCGTAGCCGCTGTAGATACCCCAGGCCGGGGAGAGGGTGGCGGCCAGTACGGCCCGTGTCTCGAAGGCGGGCCGGCCGCCGTGCTGGAGGTATTCGTGCAGGATGTCGGGGGTGTTGGCGAAGAA
>NZ_JBFAIR010000139.1:0-1501 GCF_040654815.1 Streptomyces sp. NPDC050619
CCTCGGACCGGAGCCGCGAAGCGGCGGAGTTCTCTACACGTATGCCCTGACCTGCACTTTCATGATATGATCAGCCCAATTCTGGTCTGAATGGCGGGGGTTGGGATGGGTGAGGTGGAACACGCCCGGTACACGTACCGGCTGCGCGTGTCGTCCACTGCGCTTGCCCGGCTGGAGGCCGAGTGGGCGCGCTGTCGCTGGGTGTGGAATGAGTGCGTGGCGATGTCCCGCAAGGTCCACCGTCTGAACAAGACGAGTGCGGAGAAGGTCACGTGTGGTCCGGCGCAGCTGGACAAGATGCTGACCCAGGCCCGGCAAGCGATGGGATGGCTGCGGGAGGGAGCTTCGGTGCCTCAGCAGCAGATCATCCGGGACTTCGCGAAGTCCCGCGCGAAGGCGCTCAAGGACGTCAAGGCGAAGCTGCCGATGCGGCAGCGGGCCGGGATGCCGAGGATCAAACGCAAGCGGGAGGCCGCGCCGTCGCTGAACTACACGCGGCGCGGGTTCTTGCTCAACAACGGACACCTGCATCTGGCCGGCGGAATTGCCCTGAGGGTGGTGTGGTCCCGTGACCTGCCATCCGATCCGACGAGCGTACGCGTGTACCGGGACAGCCTCGGCCACTGGTACGCCAGCTTCGGTGCGACACGAGGTCGCTCCATTCAAGTGGGGACAACCCACGGAGAGAAGGAGTACGGGTTGTCTCCCTGATTTGTGTCCAAGATCAGTCCCCAGGTCCGCATGCGTCGCTGGCAACGGCGGGGTGTGAAGCCGGACCGAAAGCCCAAGGGGTCCCGAACCGTCCGGGGACCACAGGCGAGGGGAAGGTTGGAAGGGTGAGCACGCGCGAACCTCTGGCGATGCCCCGTCAGCGTAACGGCCAGAAGACGGAAAGCAGAACTGGCCGACAGGCCCTCGGCGTTGAGGAGCGCCAGGTGGCCGCCCTGGACGAATGCAGGGCGGCGTGGACACCACCGGGCTCGGGGTAAAGGAGGCACCCTCCCCAGCCGCACCTTGATGGAGCGGAACGTGGAAACCCTGTTGCGGTCTGCCACTGGCAGTAGGCAATCCGCAAGGTGAGCCGATGCCGCAGCGGGAACAGGATGGTCCAAAAAGCGAATGCCGACAGGTCGAAAGGCCAGGGGAAAACGCAGCTGCCTGCTCCGAGGCGGCGCGCATAACCCGTCGGATACGGGCGGTTGCCTGGCCCGAAAGGGCGCTGACGTGGACCGGGTGGAACTTTGAAGAGAAGGTGAGAAGGGACCCGAACCGATGGGCAAGTTGGACACCGCGCCGGCTGGTGTGGTGAACGGACCTGAGGACGTTCCGGGATTCGACTGGCACGGCATCGACTGGGCCAGCGAGGAAGGGAGCGTACGGCGACTTCGCCAGCGGATCTTCAAGGCGTCGCAGGAAGGGGACCTGGCTAAGGTCCGCAACCTGCAAAAGCTCATGCTGCGATCGAGGAGCAACACGCTGGTCAGCGTGCGGCGAGTCACGC
>NZ_JBFAIR010000140.1:0-1464 GCF_040654815.1 Streptomyces sp. NPDC050619
AGTACATCAGGGGCCGGGAGTTCCAGCTGTGCGCGGTGATCTCCCGCGGTGTGGTCCTGGGCGCGTATCTGTCGAAGAACCCGGTCCCGATCCTGGAGGTCCTGGACGGCAAGATCAACGCCAACATCACCTACGCGCCGAGCGAGGAGATCCCCGTCGACGCCCGCGCGCTGGCCCAGCAGCTCACCGACGGGCTGCAGATCCCGTACGGCTATCTGCACGGCGAGTTCTTCCTCACCGACGACGGCGAGTTCGTGATGAGCGAGGTCGCGGCCCGGCTCAGCGGCTGCGAGGTGCCGATGAACCACGGCCTCGCCTTCGGCTTCGACTTCCTGCACGTCGTCCTCGACACCTACCTCGACCGGGTGCCGGTGCCGCACTACACGCGCGACCGTGCGGTGGGCGACCTGCTGCTGCCGACCGCGCCCGGCCGCGTCGTCCACATCACCTCCGAGGAGGAGCTGCTGCGCCTGCCCGGCGTGATCGGCGCACACCTGACCGCGGCTGCGGGCGACGTACTGGACCCGCCGCGCGCCTCGCACGCCTCCACCGGCTATGTGCACGAGGAGGGCGCCACCGCGGCCGAGGTCGAGGAGCGGATGCACGCCTTACTGCGCCACTTCGAACTGAAGGTCGACGAGGGAGCCCAGTCATGAGCATCCCCAACGGGCCCGTGTTCGCCCCGTACACCGAACTCGACGACTACACACGGGCGGTGGCGGACGCAGAGGCCGGATACGGCCCACTGCCGGTGTGGACCGGCAGCCGCGCCGACCTCCTGGACGGCATCGCCCTCGCCGAGCAGCTCTACGGCGGCCACCGCGCCCCCGACCCGGCCGACACCGGCGTCCTGCTCGGCGACGACCCGCTGCCCGAGGCGCTGCGCGCCCTCGTCGCCCCGCTGGCCCGCCACTGGGTGACAGCCCCGGCGCGGCTGCCCGAGGAGGGCTCGGTGCTGCTGGTCGGCACGTACGGCGGGCTGCGCGGGGACGAGGTGCAGCCGGTCGTCGACGCCGCGTACGCCGCCGGACGGCCGCTGTTCCTCCTCACCGGCCGTGACGTGCACAGTCTGAGCTGGGTGGTGGCCAAGCAGTACGCCCGGGTGGTGCCGGGCGCCGCGGTGGGCGTCGTCTCCGAACTGGACGCCGCAAAGGCGGTGCCGGGCGCGGACGTGTGGTGCGGCGCGGACGACGTGCGCCGCCTGGACATCAAGGAGGTGGCGCTGGGCCGGGTGTGGCGGCGGGTGCTGTTCCACGGCAACGGCAAGGACGACCAGCTCAACCTGGGCCAGTTCACCCTGTGCGGGGCGAGCCCCGTCGCCGCGCTGCCCGGCGCTCCCGGCCCCAAGTGCGCCTACAAACTGGGCTGCACCAAGCCGATGGACAAGCTGATCCCGGCCCGCGCCATTCGCGCCGCGGAACTGGTGCTGGCCAACTGCTTCAGCGGCGCGCCGGCCGGACACGC
>NZ_JBFAIR010000141.1:0-1434 GCF_040654815.1 Streptomyces sp. NPDC050619
GCTCCCGCCCCACCGAGGAACCGGGCGACCCCGCCCACGGTCCCGCGCATGCTGAACGCGTGCTGCGCGGCGTTGACCTCGTCCCGATGCAGCCGCACGACGGACACGAACCGCGATTCCGGCACACTCGCAGCACCGGCGCCGCTCGTCCGAGCGTCCCGCGGATCTCGGGCCCCCGGCCGGGCAACGCCCCAACCCGCCTTACCAACCCTGTCGGCCGCGCCTTGCGTGCCCCGTGCGCCGGACGCGGGTCGGTTGCCGCGCGTGGAGGTGCGTGGGCGCGGTGCGTGGCCGGCCCCGCCCGACGGCGTTTCCGTCTCGTCGTGTTCCGGACCGTACGGCGCCTGCTGCGGGATCGTCTCCCCGGGCTCCCCCGTCGTGCCGGGCTGCTCCTCCTGCGTCTCCTCGGCCCCCGGAGTTTCCGTCTCCGTCTCGATGCCGAGACGGTCCAGTTCCCGCCACAGCGGCTCCAGTGCCTGTTCCGGGTCGAGGAAGAACCGGCTGCCGCGGATCCGGACGAACGTCCAGCCCACGCGCTCCAGTTCACGCTGGCGTGCCGCGTCCGCGTCGGCGTTCTCGTCCGTGTGGAACGCGTCGCCGTCGCACTCCTCCGCGAGTCGCTGTGTACCACCCTCGACGACGAGGTCGATGCGATAGCGGCCGGCCGGGTACTGGGGCCGCACCCGGTAGCCCTTGGCGCGCAGGGCCAGGAAGACCCGCTGTTCGAAGAGGCTGTCGAAGGCCTCGTGCGGAACGTCCGGCCGGACCTCGCCGAGTCCGAGGCGGGTGCGTTCCTCGGCCGGCCGGGAGAACCAGTCCAGATAGGCGCGCCGCAGATCGGTCTCGCCCAGTTCCGTGAGGGTCACGCTGTGGAAGAGCCACACCTGGTCGCGGGCGCGGGAGGCCGCCACGTTGATGTGCTGCCGGTAGAGCAAGCTGTTGTACGAGCCGATACGGCGCGGCCCGTCGGGACCGGTCAGCGAGACCACGAGGCTCACGAAGACGATGTCCCGCTCGTCGCCCTGGAACTCCTCCGCGTTGCCCACCCGCAACCGCCGCCGCTGTCGCTCGTCGAGCGGGATCCGGTCGGCCAGCAGGTCCTCGATGAGGAACTTCTGCCCTGCTCCCAGCAGGGTGATCACGCCCATGGTGCGCCCCGCGTACGCGGGATCGGCTATGCACCGGGCGATCTCGTCCACCAGCCGCTGCGCCTCGGCCCGGTTGACCTGCTTCTGTCCGCTGCCCTCGACGTACCCGTCGGCCACGTGCACCGACCTCAGCGGCGGCAGCCGGTCGGCGCCGTACTGCCGCAGCGGCTGGAGCCTGCCGCCGTAGCACAGCTCGTTGGAGAAGCCGATGATCTCCGGCATGCAGCGGAAGTGCTCACGCAGCATCAGTCGGCCCCGCCCGCCGGCGAGGCCCGACGCGATGTCG
>NZ_JBFAIR010000142.1:0-1424 GCF_040654815.1 Streptomyces sp. NPDC050619
GCCGGGAGATGTACAGATCAGACTCGTGTCTGAAATCGCCAGCTGGCGAATCGCGCCAACAGGCCCGCCGGGCGGTGCCGACCAGGAGGACGTCCGGTGCTCGGTGCCCTTGGGATCAGCGAGTTCGACGAGCGGGTCTACCGCGCTTATCTGGCCAAGCCGGACCGGACAGCGTGGGAGATCGCCGAACACCTGGGCACTACACCCAGCCGGATACGGCACGCGGTGGCCCGGTTGGTGGAACTGGGCGTGCTGCGAAGAGAACGGCACGGCCAGTGCCAGCCGGTCAGCCCGCGGACCGCGTTGAGCGCACTGCTCGCCAGGCGCCGAGCCGATACCGAGGCGGCGTTCACCGCGGTGTGGGACGCGGTCGATGACCTGGCAAGTGAGTACCGCGCCAACCGGCTGCAGGGGGATCCGACCGAGCTGGTGGAGGTGATCACTGGTGAGGCGGAGGTCACTCTACGGGTGGCCGAGCTGACCCAATCGATGTGCACCCACTTCTGGGTTCTTGACCGGCCCCCGTACCTGGGCCCGTACAGCACCGAGTTGGAGGAGACCTTCACGAGGGACCTGCTGGGCCGCGGCGTCGACATACGGGCCGTCCACACCCCGGAGGAGCTGGAGCAGCCCGGCCGATTCGAGCTGATCACCTGCCTCGCCCAACTCGGCGAACAGGCGCGGCTCCTGCCGACCCTGCCGTTCAGGCTGCGGATCATGGACCGTCATGTCGCGCTGCTCGCACTGATCGGAGGACAGTACGACAAAATCACCGTCGTCCATCGGTCGGGTCTGCTCGATGCAATCCTCGAGCTGTTCGACGTCTACTGGCAGCGGGCACAACCCATCGTCTCGACGACTCCGGTGACCCCTGACCAGCCGAGCACGGATGATCTCCTGCTCCTGAGAATGTTGCAAGCGGGCTACAAAGACCAGGCGATCGCCCGGCAACTGGGCACGAGCGCACGCACCGTGACCCGCCGGATCGCCACGATCGCCTCCCGCCTCGGCCTCGAGACCCGCTTCCAGATGGGCGCCGAAGCCGCCAAGCGAGGCTGGATCTGAGCTCGGCGAGCGAGCACGTGCTACCGTCCGCGGCGATGCGCGTCGAGTGGGCGCCGCGTAAGCCGCCTCAGCCAGGTACGACAGCGCAGAACCTGATCTTTCTCGTCCCGAGGCCGGCACGCGAACAAGCAAGCCCGCCAGTAGGCAGTGATGCCGGGGATTCGCCAGTAGGACGGGCACGGAACCATTGATCAAGAAGGTCTCCACGCCTTGTGAGCACCGAGAGTCCTATGCCCGTCGTGCCTCATCGACCCGCTTTTGTCGGTTCCTCGCGCTCTTGCCGATACGCGAAAGCATGCCCTCGTCGCCGGGCTCGGGGACTGCAAATCGTTCGGACCTGTCTCATTTTCGGTGGTGAC
>NZ_JBFAIR010000143.1:0-1419 GCF_040654815.1 Streptomyces sp. NPDC050619
CGGATTGGCCATCCTTGTGTTGGCTGGTTCTCTGGTGCTGGTGCACAATCAGAACGACAGGCTAAAGATGCGGATGTTTGCCGTGGGCAAATTTCCAGTCCGCGATGCAGGTGCGAAGAATAGAAAAGAAAACCTGCAAAAGTTGCCAAGAATGCGCTATTTGCACCACTGCTGTTCGCACGGCTCGCCGTCTCCATTTCCATCCATGTTAACGTTGGGGCAGTGGGCCAAGAAGTAGTGGGCCTCAGCACAAGATGTCATTTGACTGCAGTGGGTGCGTCCGTCGCACTGGTATAGAGCAGGTGCAGGCGGTATTGCTCCCGCAGCCTGCTTCGCCACCAAGTGATCACCGGAGCGCTCGGACGCATACCAGCCCAGCGCGCCAAGGCCCAGCAAAGCAAATAATGCTGCCCGCCAAGAGCGGTTGGCCCGTCTGCTCGGCGAGGTCCGCTTTCGTCCTTGAGGCAACCGAGCATGCTCATTGGAGCGCCGAACCCGCATTGCGCGCAAGGCGCCCTTGGGATCGGTCTCGATGTCGAAGTGCAAGCGCTCGTTCACCACCGGACGCGGACCGTCGGCCGGCAAAGCCGAGACATGCACGAAGACCTGAGGGCCGCCGCCATCGGGCGCGATGAAGCCAAAGCCTCGGTCGTCGTTCCAGCGCACCAACGTGCCAGATGTGCGTTTGCCGGCTTCCATCTTTCGTTCCCCCATCTGTCTCAGAGCCATACGAAATCTGTGGCGCGGCGCGGACATGAACGGCACTCCGGACCTATGATCTAAGAGTGCTGCGACGGAACACGACGTCGTTCGCAGGCGAAACCGGGACGCCATTCCGGCTTGCCTCCCCGTCACACGTGCGCACCAAATCTGTCATCCCGTGTTCCTACGGTCCGCCTGATGGAGCTTTCTGTGGGTGTGGCGGATGGCGTCTCGGAGAAATGTGCAGGCCAAGTCCATATCTGACGGTTTGCTGCCGGCAGCGGAATACGTGCGCATGTCGACCGACCATCAGCGCTACTCCACCGAAAATCAGGCGGACGCCATCCGGGCTTATGCGGCCGCCAACAACATGCGCATTGTCCGCACCTACCGCGATGAGGGGAAAAGTGGATTGGACATAGGCGGGCGTGATGCCCTCAAGCAACTGCTTGCGGACGTGCGTTCCGGGTGCACCGACTTCAAAGCCATATTGGTCTACGACGTCAGCCGTTGGGGACGCTTCCAGAACGCAGACGAGAGCGCTGCGTATGAATACGAGTGCGCGAAAGCGGGCATCAAGGTCGTCTACTGTGCGGAGCCTTTCGACAACGACGGCTCTCCATTGTCGACAATCTACAAGAGCATCAAGCGTTCAATGGCAGGGGAATACAGCCGAGAGCTGTCGACCAAGGTCTTTGCCGGGCAGTGCCGTTTGGT
>NZ_JBFAIR010000144.1:0-1418 GCF_040654815.1 Streptomyces sp. NPDC050619
AGTCGGTTCTTCCGGCAGTTGAACGAAGACCATGATCGCCTTGCCGCCGCGCCCGGAGGCGGCCTGCAGCAGGTCCTTGGCGGACTTCAGCTTGTTCCTTGTGAGGAACCCCGGGCGTGAACGACTCCGTTGGCAAAAGGACAGGGCGGGCATCCCGGCTCGCACTCTGGCTGGGAGTGGATCACTTGACCTGCGGGTCCGTGAGCCAAAGTGACCACCACGGCCGGCGGTTCGTCCCTTTCCCAACGGAGTCGTTCACGCCCGGGAGGAATCGCATCCTCGGGTGAGCGGTGCGGAGCACCGCGGCGGCATCCGGCGCGGAGCGTTGCGCTGCTCTGACCGGGCGGCGGGAGTTTGCCGTGTTCGAATGCGCGGCCCCGGAGGGGCCGGTTAACCTCGCGGGTGTGAAGCTGGTGGTGCAGGTGAAGCTGCTGCCGACGCCCTTGCAGGCGGCGGCACTTGAGGCGACCCTGCGCGCCTGCAACGAGGCGGCCACGTGGGTGAGTGAAGTCGCCTTCGAAAAGGATGTGAAGAACAACTTCGCGTTGCGCAAGCTCACCTACGACCAGACGAAGGCCCGGTGGGGCCTGGGCGCGCAGGCTGCCCAGCACGTGATCAAGAAGACATGTGACGCGTACGCCACCCTCAAGGCCAATCTGAAGGCCGGGAACCTGGGCCGACCGGGCTCGAAGCGGTACCGGAAGGCGACGCAGAAGCCGATCGAGTTCCGCCCGGACGGTGCACAGCCCTATGACGACCGGATGCTGTCCTGGCAGATTCCCGAGCGGCGAATGTCCATCTGGACCGTGACGGGCCGGATGAAGGACGTGGCGTTCACCGCGTCCCCAGAGCAGGTGGCCACGCTGGCGCTGTACCGCAGGGGTGAGTCCGATCTGGTGTGCCGCGACGGCGTGTGGTTCCTGCTGGCCACCTGCGAGGTGCCAGAGGCGCCGCTGAACACCGAGCCGGTGGACTTCCTCGGCATCGACCTGGGCATCGTCAACATCGCCACCACGAGTGACGGCGAGATCCTGGCCGGGCGCGGGCTCAACCGCAGCCGGGTGCGTGAACGACAGCTGCGCACCAAGCTGCAGAAGAAGAACACCCCGTCTGCCAAGCGGCGCTTGAAGAAGCGCAGGCGCAAGGAGGCGCGGCGGGCCAAGGACATCAATCACAAGATCGCGAAACATGTGGTGGCCGAGGCGGAACGCACCGGTCGCGGGATCGCCCTGGAAGACCTGACGGGCATCCGCGAGCGGGTACGGCTGCGCAAGCCCCAACGGGCCACCCACTCCAGCTGGTCCTTCGCCCAGCTGGGGGCGTTCATCGCGTACAAGGCCCGCCGCGCGGGGGTGCCGGTGGTGTACGTCGATCCGGCGTACACCTCCCGCACCTGCGCCGAGTGCGGGTACATCGAC
>NZ_JBFAIR010000145.1:0-1396 GCF_040654815.1 Streptomyces sp. NPDC050619
ATGATTTCAGCACCGAAAAGCCCATTGAGGCTGCTCTGGCATTGCGTCGAGGTATTGGATTCGGTTCTGGAATCAACGTTATCTTGGGCGGGAACGGATCAGGAAAGACTATCCTCTTGCAGGCTCTAGCCGTGCAGGTGGGGGCTGTGAGCCCCGACGATATCAAAAGGTTTCGGTACAGTCCTCAAATTGTTCTGCAACTCGCTAGAAACTTGGATCTATTGTGGCATCAAAAGCCATCGGCGGAGGAATGCTTCTATCTCAATCCGGAATCTCCCGAACGGTGGAGATTCGCTCGTCTGGAGGAAGCGTTGAGTGAAGAGAAGAATTATCGCCTGTTCCTCCTCGATGAGCCGATGGGGGCATTTGATACGGGGATGGTACACCAGCTCTCTGGCAGGATAAATGAACTCGCTCAACAGGGCTGTCAGTTCATCATCGCAACGACAGATATCAAACGCATCAAGTTCACCGATGGCCAATTCATTCGCATCGGGAGGCGCCGCATCCGAGAGCGTGGAAGTTTCCTCAGTTGGTAGTTCCGTAGTTCCTGCCTCTACGAGTCGTAGTGGACGCCGACCCTGGGCCTGCCGCAGCCCCTCTCGGTAGTCCGTAACGCCCGGTCCGCTGTCGTTCCGTACTCCTCCGCAGGTCTTCAGCGAGGCGCGTGGCGATGAAGTCGTACCAGGTGAGGGCGCTATTCGCGGTGTAGAGGGGGGCTCACTGCGCGGGCGGGTTTCTCCTCGATGCTCATGGGGCCCATGCCTTCCGCTCGCACGCGGTGCCGCACTGGAAGCACAGACCGACGTCATCAGCCTTGTTTCCGGCGATGCTCACCCACGTGACCACGTGCCCGGTGTTGCAGGTGGAGCAGTCCACAGGGGTGAGGGATTCTTCCTGGCCGAGGACGTCCATCCAGTAGAGGATGGCGGCGTCGATCGGCGCCAGGGAAGCCAGGCAGAATCGGCAGACCACGGGATCCCCACCACCGACGACCAACGCCCATTGTCTGCACTCGGGACAGATCACCGTGCGGTCTTTGTGGCCGTTAAGGTCCCCCTTCAGCTCCTGCATCCGGTTCTTCACGAGCGCTTCGATGTCGCGGAGTTTCTGCCGGACGTCCTCCATGGTCTCCTCGACCAATTGGGCTTCACTCGACAGAACTGGATGCAGATGCAGAGGTACGAAGTCGAGGAGAAAGCCCAGGACTCGGGCAGCACGGGCCTCGACGGCATACGCGTTCGCCGTGTGGCCGAAGTGGGTCAGCGCGTTCCTGGTCTCCGCGAGGTCCTTGATGGCCTGGCGCTGCTTTGCCGTGATCGGCACGCCGGCAATGCTGACGAGGCGGTCCAGGGTCGCGTTCATGTTGCAGCTGTCGAACTTGCCTTGCTCGAAT
>NZ_JBFAIR010000146.1:0-1351 GCF_040654815.1 Streptomyces sp. NPDC050619
GCGTCAAACTGTCCTGCGATTTCGTGCCTAGATGTCCACTCTCCTCAAAGCACGGACCCCGCATCATCGCGGGTCACAGCACATTCCAGCTGGACACTTTCACGCGAACCGCCTGAGACACTTTCACGCGAGTCACCACCAGCCGGGTTAGGGGCAACCGTTCCCTGTGCGTGACCCTGCACTCGCCGCTTTGGTTCGGTCTGCCCCTCCACAGCGGGCCGCGACGCCGCCTTCTCGGCAAGGAGCCACGTCCACCAAAACCCACCGACGTCACGGGCGGGTCCAGATGTGGTGCGCCATCCGGCCATCCACTCACCGCCACCGTGGTTGCGGGCCTGGCAGGAGCATGTGCAATACGGACCCGACGCGTTCTTGCACGACGCAGTGCACACTTCCTCACGGTTGAATTCGCGCGCCAGTGCCACACGCGGATAGCGTCGCAGCAGTCCCTCGGCCAGTGCGGTGAAGTGCCCGCGTGAGACCATCCAGCACCCGAGCTCGTCGTCCCAGTCCGGGCGAGCGGGTCAGCGCACGGCTTCCCAGAGGAGTTCGAGGATGTTTTGGTACTCGTGACCGGTGGCGCGGGTCATGCCGATCTCACAGGTGCGGTTGCACGACGCGTAGGCGGCGTAGGTGCGCCCTGCCAGCTCGGCGGACTCGGCCCTTGTCGCCGAGGCGGTGAGCTCGGGATGCAGCAGGCCCCGGTCGCCGGCGAATGCGCAGCACCCCCAGGCCTGCGGCACGACCACCTCATCCGCTACCGCGCCGGCCAGGGAGCGGAGCGCACCGTCGAGATCGAGTCTGGTGGAGGAGCACGTGGGGTGGAGGGCGAGGGAAGGCAGCCGTCGTTTGACCTCGATCCGCTCGAGCACGTGCTGCGACACGAACTCGACCGCGTCGATGACGCGCAATCCGTCGTAGGGGCCGCCCTCCGCGGCTGCCGCGAGGCTGGACCTGAGTCCTTCGGTGCACGACGAGGCGTCGCACACGACGGGAAGCTCGCCATGTCGGCTGGCCTCCCACAGCGCGGGAAGTACCCGCTGCCTCATCGTGTCGTGGCCTGAGCGAAGTCCCTTGGACGACCATGGTGTGCCGCAGCACAGGCTGTCCAGCCCGGGGGGCAGGGCGAGGCGCACACCGGCGAGCCGGCTGAGCTCCACGAAGGCCCGGCTCGCGCCGGCCTCGCGTGTGGTGGTGGCGAACATGGAGCCGACGCAGGCGCTGAAGAAAACGGCGTCCGCCCCGCGGCGGCCCGGCCCGGCGACGCCTCACCGACCAGGAGAGCGAACGCGGCGGCCACCGCGAGGCGGACGCCGTTTTCTTCAGCGCCTGCGTCGGCTCCATGTTCGCC
>NZ_JBFAIR010000147.1:0-1348 GCF_040654815.1 Streptomyces sp. NPDC050619
GGACCTGCTACCAGCCCGCCGACGACGACATGGTCCTGGAGCCCCTCTATCCGGACCGCCTCGCGGAGGACTTCCTGACGTATCCGCTGGCATCATACTGCACTGATGAAAGTTTGCATTACTGCAAACTGTCTCGTAGTGTGGTGGCGCGACAGAGGCATATGGACATATTTCAGGTAGTTCCGTCCACAAACAGGCTTCTGCGAACCGTCTCCGCCTAAGGATAAAAAACATGGGTGTGCAGGTCAGGGGGGTCATCGCAGCCCGCGGCACCGCCGTTCGGTCGCTCGGGCAGGTGATCGCCCCGAAGCGGCTCTCCCGGCGGATGCGGGAAGAGGGCCGGCCGTTTGAGCCGGCGCTCCTGATTCCGCTGCTGGTGATCGTGCTGGCCTCGGTGGCGGCCTTCTTCACGCCCCACCTGCAGTTCTACCGGTTGCTCGGGGCGGCGCCGGCGCTGGCCGCGGCGATGTTCTCCGTGGCCGGCACGCTGGGCATCGGGCTGCTGACCCTGATTGCCGGCTTCGCCATCTCCGCCGCCGACCACACTCTGGACCGGACTCCCGGAATCTTCACCTTGATCGCGATCGTGGCTGTCACCCTGGCCGCCGCCTACGCCAGCCGGGTACGGCAGAACCGGGAACGCACCCTCGCCCAGGTCCGCGCCGTGGCGGAGACGGCGCAGCACGTGCTGATGCGCCCGGTCCCGCATCACCTCGGGCACATCGACGTCGAGGTTCTCTACCAGGCGGCCGCCGCGCAGGCCCGCATCGGCGGCGACTTCTACGAGGCGATGCAGACCCCGTACGGGGTGCGGCTGATCATCGGCGACGTCCGCGGCAAGGGACTTCCGGCCGTCGAGGTCGCCTCGGTCATCCTCAGCACGTTCCGGGTGCTGAGGATGAGCGCGCCCGACCTGCCGTCCCTGGCAGGACATATGGAGACCGTCATGAGCCATTACTCCCGGAACCTGCCCGGCGATGCGCTGGAGCGCTTCGCCACCATCGTGCTCGTGGAGATCCCCGCCGGAGAACCGATCGCGCGCGTGCTCAACTGCGGACACCCTCCGCCGCTGCTGCTGCACGGCGGCGAAGTGCGCGAGGTGGAACCCAGCGCACCGTCACCACCCATCAACATGGCCGCCCTGCTCGGCGACCACTACCAGGTCGACACCATCCCCTTTGGCACCGGCGACCGCCTGCTGCTCTACACCGACGGCGTCAGCGAGACCCGCGACGGTACCGGGACCTTCTACCCCCTCGCCCAGCGCGTCCGCCGATGGGTCCTTGCCCCGCCCCGCCAACTCCTCGACCACCTCCGCCAGGACCTGCGCGCCTACGTCCACGGCACC
>NZ_JBFAIR010000148.1:0-1336 GCF_040654815.1 Streptomyces sp. NPDC050619
GCCGAAATCACGGGTCGTCGCGCTGAGCGATCAGCGTTCCAGTCCGGCGAGCAACGAACGCAATAGGTGGTCGCCCGGCATGTGATCGGCGGGCAGCCCGGCCTCTTCGAACCACGACTCGTCCGCTTCCGGATGCGGTCCGCTCAACACGACGAGCCCTCTGCCGAGGGTGTAACGCGCAGCGGCGATGTCGTTGTTGGCGTAGGTCGCAATGATCGCGAAGCCTCGATCGTCCGCCGAGCGAAGCAGGTATGGACCGTCTTGGTAGAAGACCGTTTCTTCTTTGCCTTTCCAACGCACGGCGACGACCGCGCTGTCGATCGTGGTCACGGGGAAGTCGCGGCGTCCGACCTCCGAATCGAGCTCGTGCGGGATCAGGCCGAGGCCGGAGGCGCTGGCGAGATAGGCGCCCATGCAGATGCCGAGATAGCGGCCGCCATGAGCGACGTAATCGTGGATCGCATCGATGCGGCCATCGCCGAAACTCGCTAGCGCGCCGGGGATGTCTTGGCCGCCGCCCGGTTGGGCGTAGACGTCGTAGCGCGATAGGGTTTCGGCATTGATGTCGATGCGTTCGCCCGGCCCGACGAAATCGACGCGGTAGCGCGAGCTCAGTCTCTCTATCGCGGCCTTCAGGGTTTCCGGACAGTTTTCGCAGGCGGCGGGGCCGCGGTAGACCGCGACGCGGATCGCGTCCGTGCGCGGTTCAGCGAGCGAAGGCCGGGCGAGTGCACTCAGCAAGGCCAGGGCGACGAGTTTCAGTGCGACGGACTTCGATAAGCGGTTGGCTGTGTACATGAAGGCCTCATGCCGATTCTAGGTCTCACGAACCATCGCATCGGCGTCGCATGTCTGTCTTGGATGTTGCCTGGCAGGCTACACCCGCTGGTTCTGCCGGAGTGTAACGGCTGGTAATGAATGCAATGCGTTTGTCGCGGTGATCGCCCTCGGTGACTGCCGTCACAACGGCGTGGCGGCAGCTGGCCGTTCCTGCGAGCGCTCTGCGTTGTGCCCTGAGCCGGATTCAACATTTGCGCCCTGTTGCGGCCGCGCCAGCGCGAGGACGCCCACGAATCGAACGCGGATGCCCATGACCAATTCGCCCAACCCGTCGGTCGCTGCAAGCGCAGCGACCGAATCCGATACGCATGCACGCCCGAACATCCTGATCATCCTTGTCGATCAGCTGCGCTTTCCGCGCTACGCCTACGGTCCGCAAGCAGGTTTCGCGCCGGACCTCAAGGACGTCGTCGGCTTTCAGGGCGAATCGGATGCGGAAAACACGTATCGCCATTACTTCCCGGGCCTGTGGTCTCTGCGCAAGCATTCGGTGGTG
>NZ_JBFAIR010000149.1:0-1329 GCF_040654815.1 Streptomyces sp. NPDC050619
TTTCACCCGCACCCGCACCGTGTTCGTCCAGGAACGCACTCGCCACAAGCACCGGGTGGACAAGGCCCTCCAGGACGCGCAGATCAAACTGTCCGGCGTCGTCTCGGACCTGTTCGGCATGTCGGGCCGGGCCATGCTCGATGCCCTGGTCGCCGGCGAACGCAACCCCCGCGCCCTCGCCGACCTCGCCAAGGGCAACCTGATCAAGAAGAAGGCCGCCCTCATCGAGGCCCTGACCGGGCAGTTCGAGGACCACCACGCCCGGCTGCTGCGAGTGCTGCTGGGCACCGTCGACCATCTCACCGCACAGATCCAGGAACTCGACCGGCTCATCGCCTGCACGCTGGAAGAGATCACCACCCCGCACGACGGCCCAGGAGCAGAACCGTCTGCCGGTGGCGTGAGCGCCCGCTCCTTGGCCGAGAAGCTGGACGCCATCCCCGGGATCGGTCCGGCCACCGCGCAGATCATCCTCGCCGAGATCGGCGCGGACATGAGCCGCTTCCCCACCCCCGAACACCTGGTGTCCTGGGCCAAGTTGTGCCCCCGCACGATCCAGTCCGGCGCGAAGAACACTGCAGGCCCGGCCGGGCAGGGCAACCCCTGGCTCAAGGGCGCCCTCGGCGAGGCCGCCAACGCCGCCGCCCGCACCGACACCTTCCTCGGCGCCCGCTACCGGCGCATCGTCAAACGCCGCGGCCACGCCAAAGCCCTGGTCGCCGTCGCCCGCTCGATACTCGTCATCAGCTGGCACCTGATCAACGAGCCGGACGCCTCCTACCAGGAACTCGGCTCCGACTGGCACCAGCGCCACCTCAACCCCGCCCGCAGAACCCGCGACCTCGTCCGCCAGCTCCAGGCCCTCGGCCACCAGGTCACCCTCGCCCCCACAACTGTCTGACCGACCCCCGTCCGATCCCGACATCCGGTCCGCAACTGAAGCGGCCCGGATGCTGCCGCCTGCCCACCAGGAGATCGATTTTCCGATCAGCTTCAGAGTCAAGCTGAGATCAGTCGTGAGGTGCGGGCGGCTGGGAGGGGCCGGTGGTGGCGGGTGGAGGCTGTGCTGGGTTCGGGGGTCTGCGAACGCGTCACCATCGCCGCATGGAGTCCTGTGTGCTGTGGGTCGTGCGTGAGGGGATGAGATCATTCGTCACGGGTACGCGGGATCTGCGGTTGAAGTCGACGGGGATGTGCAGGGCGAAGAAGTTTTTTCCGTGCCCCGTCCGCGCGCGCAGGCGGATCCGGTGTTCCGCTACCGGCACTGTCTCGGGAATGTGGAGGTCCCATGTCTGTTTCCACGGCCCGGCGGGCGGCCTGGGGTCGCCC
>NZ_JBFAIR010000150.1:0-1321 GCF_040654815.1 Streptomyces sp. NPDC050619
CCTCTCCCGTTGTCTCTCGGTGTTCGCGACACACCTCCGACACACTCAGATGACGACCCAAGCCGAGCAGGCCGCCACCCAAACCCACATCTGGACCCCCGACGTCCGACACGTCGCGAGGCGAGGGGGGCGGGGCAAGGAGCAGGCTGGAGGGTGGAGGTGGGTTGCCGTGGCGCACAACGAAGCCATCTCGCCCGTCGAGGATGCTGCAGTACTGGAAGCTCTGTTCGACCAGTCCCCTACAGGCCTGCTGATCTTGGACACGGAGCTGCGAATCCTACGAATCCACTTCACCAGGCCGGTTCTGCACGAAGCGCCCCCTGAACAGATCATGGGCCGACACATCACCGACGAATACGACCTTTCCGCACCCGGAGAGGTCGAGGCGATGCTGCACGGCGTGCTGGAGAGCGGCGCGCCCGTACGGGGGCGACTGGTGGGGGTGCGTCCGAAGCGCGCGCCGGGGCCGGAGTACCTGTTCTCCGTCTCGGCATCTCGCCTGGAGGACTCGCAGGGGAGGATCTTGGGAGTGCTGGTGGAGATGCTCGATGTCACCGAACGCGAAAAGGCACGCGCCCGCCTGCGCGTCCTGGGCTCGGTGCGCGAGCAGGTAGGACAGACCCTCGACGTGGTGGCCACCTGCGAGGAACTGGTGCAGGCGGTGGTGCCCGACCTCGCCGACATCGCCGTGGTGGAAGTGGTGGACGCAGTGGTACGCGGCGAGGACCCTCCGCTGAGCCCTCTGGGACGGGAGGTGCCGCTGCGCCGTGCCGCCTTCGGCCACAGCGGCGGCAAGGAGCAGATTCAGGCACATCCGGTGGGTGACGTGCGCGCTCTGCCGTTCCCGACGCCTCACGCCCAGACGCTCGCCGACCTCAAGCCCCGCCTCGTCGCCCTGGGACCCGACACGCCCTGGCTGGCGGCCGTCCCGCCGCGCGTCGCCGAGGCGATCCGCGCATCCGGTGCCCACAGCCTGATCACTGCACCCCTGACGCTGCGTGGAACCGTGCTCGGCCTGCTGAGCCTCTACCGCACTGACCGGAGCGACCTCTACGACGAGGACGATGTCACCCTCGCCCTCGCAGCGGCCGCTCACACCGCGCTGTGCATCGACAACGCCCGCCGCTACACCCGCGAACACACCATCGCCTCGACAGTCCAGCGCCATCTGTTGCCTCCCCGCCCGGCGTCGCGGACCACCGTGGAAACCGCGCACCTGCACGTGCCGTCCCAGGCGGGCGGAGGCGGCGGGTACGACACCTTCGCCCTGTCCGGCGCCCGCACCGCACTGGTGGTCGGCGAATGCGTCGGCCAGGGCATC
>NZ_JBFAIR010000151.1:0-1300 GCF_040654815.1 Streptomyces sp. NPDC050619
GGCGGTTTCTAGGGGTCGTCGCAACACGTGGTCGGTTTGATCAGGCCGTGAGTAGTTTATGCAGGCGCTCGGCTGGGGTTTCCCAGCCGAGCGTTTTGCGTGGGCGGCCGTTGAGTTCGGCGGCGACGGCTGTGAGGTGGTCGCGGGTGTGGACGGCGAGGTCGGTGCCCTTGGGGAAGTACTGGCGCAGCAGGCCGTTGGTGTTTTCGTTGGAGCCGCGTTGCCAGGGGCTGGCGGGGTCACAGAAGTAGACCGGGATGCCGGTGGCGATGGTGAACGCACCATGCGCGCCCATCTCGCTTCCCTGGTCCCAAGTCAGGGACCGTCGGAGGTGGGAGGGCAGGGTCTGGACCGTGGTGACCAGCGCGTCCCGGACGCTCTCGGCACTGTGGTCGCCGGGCAGATGCAGGAGCATGACGTAGCGGGTGGCACGCTCGACCAGGGTGCCGATGGCCGACTTCCCGTCCTTGCCGATGATGAGGTCGCCCTCCCAGTGGCCGGGCACGGCCCGGTCCGCCGCCTCCGCGGGCCGCTCGCTGATCATGACCATGGGAGTGGAGAACCGTGGCTGGCGCTGCTGGGCCTGGCGACGTGGCCTGCGCCGGGCGCGGCCGGTCCGCAGGGCGCGGCCCAGCTCGCGGCGCAGCTCGCCCCGGCCTTGGACGTAGAGGGCCTGGTAGACCGTCTCGTGGACCACGTGCATCTCCGGCCGGTCGGGAAACTGTGCCCGCAGAGCCTGGCAGATCTGCTCCGGGCTCCACCGTATGTTCAGGCGGTCCTGGATGAAGTCCCGCAGTTCGGGGTTCTGGCCGATCCTGCCCGGCTTGGGCCGCGGTCGGCGGGCGTCGGCGCGGGCCTGGGCGGCGTGCGGGCGGTACTGGCCACTGCCGGGGTGCCGGTTGCGGCGGATCTCCCGGCTGACGGTGGAGGGGCTGCGGCCCAGCTCGGCAGCGATCGCCTGGACCGTCGCCTTCTCCCGCAGCCGGTCGGCTATGTGGATCCGGTCGGCCTCACGCAGATACCGGGACGGACCGGAAGGCGGCAACACCGTATTGATCGGTGGTGCCGCCTTCTGCCTGCGGTCGGCGCTGCGGCCGTTACGCCACTTCCTGCCGGTCCGGGTATCGATCCCCACGAGCCGACAGGCTTCCTTGTTGCTGTAGCCCTGCTGCACGAGCCGGGAGTATTCCGCACGCTCCCGACCCAGCCTCACAGGGCCCTGAGCCGTCCGGTCCCTACGGATCTCGAAGTCCATTGCATCCCCTGAACTGGGGTGTTGCAACGACCACTAGAACCCAAG
>NZ_JBFAIR010000152.1:0-1296 GCF_040654815.1 Streptomyces sp. NPDC050619
GCCTGGGACACCCCGGTCTGGGAACATGATCTCGACAACGGCCTCAGACTGCTGCGGCTCGCGGTCGAGACGCACGCGATCACCAGCCACCACGCCCTGCCCCTGCTGCTGCGCCGGTCCGGCGGACTGGTCGTCGAAGTCACCGACGGCACCGCCGAGTACAACCGCGACACGTACCGGGTGAACTTCTTCTACGACCTCGCCAAGGCCTCCGTCCTGCGCATGGCCTTCGCCCTCGGCCACGAACTCGGCCCGCGCGGCGTCACCGCCGTCGCCCTCACCCCTGGCTGGCTGCGCTCGGAGATCATGCTCGACAACTACGGGGTACGGGAGGACAACTGGCGCGATGCCCTCGACCGGTCGCCGCACTTCGCGATCTCGGAGACCCCGCGCTACGTCGGCCGCGCCGTTGCCGCCCTCGCCGCCGACCCCGACGTGGCCCGCTTCAACGGCGAGTCCCTCTCGAGCGGCGGGCTCGCCCAGGTGTACGGCTACACGGACCTGGACGGGAGCCGTCCCGACGCCTGGCGCTACCTCGTCGAGGTGCAGGACGCGGGCCGACCGGCGGACGTGACGGGCTACCGGTGACTCACGCCGACGGCAGCGGCCAGCGCGCCGAGTGTCCGGGAGGCACTGCCAGATCCTCGCGTACGGCCGCGCAGTAGCCCTCGCGGCCGGCGCGCTGACGCTCCAACAAGGTCTGCAAGACCGGCGGATCGCGCCGCTCGTCCCGCAGGAACCGCTCCATCTCCATCACCACCACGACCCACTCCCGCGCCTTCTCCACCACCTCGGGACTGCCGAGCAGGATCAGCGCCTCCCCGGACGGATCCCGGGCGACAGTGGCGTCGGCCGGCAGGGGCTTCGCCTCCCGCGGCGACAGGGATGCGGATGCGGGTCGTTGCCGAAGGGGGCGGCAACCCCGACCGGGCCCGATCCCCGCGTACGACCGCCGGATACGAACCGAGCGCGCCGATCACGACGCCGATGAGCGCGGGAAGTTGCTGTATGAACGCAGACGTGTTCGCACGGTGTCTGTCGTGTTGATCGTTTCGGCTCTACGGTCGCTCCCATGACCGAACTCAGGCGCTTCGAAGGACATGGGGTACTCGTCACCGGCGGGGCACGCGGCATCGGTGCGGCCGTCGCCCGGCGGCTGGCCGGGGAGGGCGGGCGGGTCCTGGTGACCGACCGGGACCTGCCCGAGGCGGAGGAGACCGCGGCCGGTCTGCGTGAACAGGGGCTGGTGGCACGGGCGTTCGCGTGCGACGTGGCCGACCGGGCCTCGGTGGAGGC
>NZ_JBFAIR010000153.1:0-1275 GCF_040654815.1 Streptomyces sp. NPDC050619
CTACAACATGGCGCTCGCGGCCCGCTCCGAGGCGTGGGTGATGCGTCAGGAGCGGGTCAACTACAACGCGACGTCGGCGATGCTGACGGCATGGAAGAAGACCGAGGAGCTGGCGTTCCTCAACGACGTCTCTTCGGTGCCGCTCCAGCAATGTCTGCGCCACTTGCAGACGGCGTTCACGAACTTCTTCGGCAAGCGGGCCAAGTACCCGCGGTTCAAGTCGCGGAAGAAGTCCCGGAAGTCCGCCGAGTACACGACCAGCGGGTTCCGGTTTTGGGACGGCAAGCTGACACTGGCGAAGATGGCGCAGCCGCTGGACATCGTGTGGTCCCGGCCCCTGCCGCAGGGAGCGACGCCGTCGACAGTGACCGTCTCTCAGGACGCGGCTGGACGCTGGTTCGTGTCCCTGCTGGTCGACGACCCCGGCGTGAAGCCGCTTCCCATGACAGACACGGCGGTCGGTATCGATGCCGGACTTCACCACCTGCTCACCCTCTCCACCGGGGAGAAGATCACCAACCCCAGGCACGAACGGCGCGACCGCGCCCGGCTGGCGAAGGCCCAGCGGGAGTTGTCCCACAAGGCCGGGGGGGCCGGAGCCAACCGGGCCAAGGCCCGCCGCAAGGTCGCCAAGATCTACGTCCGGATCACCGACCGGCGCCGTGACCACCTGCACAAGCTGACCACTCGACTCGTGCGCGAAAACCAAACGCTCGTGATCGAGGACCTGACCGTGCGCAACATGGCCAGGAACCGGAAGCTCGCCCGCGCCATCAGCGATGCCGCGTGGGCCGACTTCCGGAGCATGCTGGAGTACAAAGCCGCCTGGTACGGGCGGGAAGTGATCGCGGTCGACCGTTACTTCCCCTCCTCCAAGCTGTGCTCTCACTGCGGCGCCCTCGCCGAGAAGATGCCGCTGAGCGTCCGCACCTGGACGTGCCACTGCGGCACCACCCACGACCGGGACGTGAACGCAGCGAAGAACCTTCTGGCCGCCGGACGGGCGGTTGCAGCCTGTGGAGCCGGTGTAAGACCTCAACGGAGAACTCCGGGCGGGCAGTCGGCGATGAAACAGGAAGTCTCACGGCGCGAGCCGTAAGAATCTCCCCCCTCCAGGGCGGAGAGCGTCAAGCGCTGATCCTGAGCGGGTCGCCGTGGGTCAGTTCGGCCTGCGGCCGGGCCTGCAGGAAGGTGCGGAAGTCGGCGACCGGGTCCTGGCCGTCCTCGAAGACGGCGTCGAATCCGGCCCGGGTCAGCTCCAGCACCCGGCTGACG
>NZ_JBFAIR010000154.1:0-1256 GCF_040654815.1 Streptomyces sp. NPDC050619
CAGGGAAAGACCCTGTGGATCCCCCAGGGCACCTTCTACGTGAAGGGCACCGCGGGACTGAACGCACAGGGGATCACCATCGCGGGCGCGGGCCTGTGGTACAGCACGATCTACCGTGACGTCCCGGTCCCCAACAGCACGCCGCTGGCGGCACTGTTCGACCTGACCTCCTGCACCGTACAGAACTTCCACATCGACGCCAACGCCGTCAGCCGCGGCACCGTCGGCGGCGACGGTGGCGCCATGGACACCACCGGCACCAACTGGGTGGCCGACGGCATCTGGACCCAGCACACCATGTCCGGCTTCTGGGCCTCGGGTACCGGCGGAAAGGTGCAGAACAGCCGCCTGACCTCGATCTGGGCCGACGGGATCAACCTGAACAACGTGGCGCTCGACGCGAACACCGGAAACGACCTGACCGCCACGAACAACTTTGTGCGCGGCACCGGTGACGACGCGATGGCGATCAACTCGGTCAACTACAACACCAGCGGCAGCACGACGACCTACTACAACCCGATGACCAACATCACCTTCACCAACAACACCGCGATCGCGCCGTGGGGCGGCAAGGGCATCGGGATCTACGGCGGAAGCGGCCACCAGGTCAGCAACAACTACATCAGCGACACGGCCCGCTACATCGGTCTGGGAGCCGGCCGCTTCGGCGTCAACGGCAACGACCTGCTGTCCGCGACCGTGGCCGACAACGTCGTCGTCAGGTCGGGCGGCAACGCCTACAGCCAGGGCCAGCCGGCGCTGCACATCGGCAACGGCGGCGACGGCCAGAACACCGGGATCGTCGACAAGGTCACGGTGACCGGCAACACCGTCACCGACTCCCTCTATGACGGGATCGGCTTCTCCACCTCGACCAACACCCTGCTGCAGGACAACACGGTCACCAGCCCCGGTCGCAACGCAGTGGTGATCGCACCGCCGTACTACCCGGCGCCCAGCGGATCCGCCACGATCACCGGAAACACCCTCACCGGACTGCACTCGGGGAACGCCGCGTTCACCAACAACTCCAGCGGCTTCACCGCGACGGTGAACAACAACAGCTGGCAGAACCCCGCGCCCGAGGGCCCCTACGGCGGCACCCCGGCCGCCGTGCCGGGCACCGTGCAGGCGGAGAACTACGACACCGGCGGTCAGGGGTAACCCGCCGCCTGGCACCGGAACAACATGATTGATCTGAGCTTTTCTTGAGCTTGGTGAGGGGGTGACTTCCGGTTGTGAGGCGCCCACCG
>NZ_JBFAIR010000155.1:0-1240 GCF_040654815.1 Streptomyces sp. NPDC050619
ACCGGCCCCAATTCGCATGCCCCCATCCGCCACCGCGTCCACCCCGCGGCGTCTTTCGACCTTGAGTAAGATCACCGCTTGTATACCCGGGGGTGGGAATTGGCAGGGCCACCTGCCGGCCTCCGGGTGGGGAGCCGAGGGGGAGGGGCCGAGATGCCCGAGGGTATGGGACCGCTCAGCCCGTCGTTTGAGCGACTGCTCACGATGGGGTTCGCGCATCTGGCGCCGGGCCCGGTGACGGTACTGACCACCACTTCAGAGGAGGACCAGCCTCGTTTCGAGTTGCCCTCGTCATGGCGTGCCGCGCAGGGGCCGTCCTGGCAGGAACTCAGCGTCTGCGCTACGCGCCTGCTGCCGCAGGGTCCGCTTCTCCTCGTGCCACCGTGGCAGCGTCGCACCGGCACCGGGGGGAGGGCGAAGCGAAATGCGTCCTATTTCGCCTACGACGACGTCCTGGGCGCATGCCGTCCCGCCAACGCTGACAGTGTCTTGGCAGTTCTGACTCCTGCCGAGCTTTGGACCTCAGAATCGCCGCGCGCAGCGCAACTGCGCACGACGCTGGCTGAGCACTGGGATACGCTGGCCGTTCTCTACGGCACGGGCGTGATCCCGCAGATCCATCAGTCTGTCATCGTGGCAGCCGCCTTTTTGAAGGCCAGGCAGGAATCCCGGCCGCCGATGAAGATCTTCCGGGTGCCGCACACGGACGAGGGCGCGTCTGTTGAGAAGGATTTCGAGGTCCTGTTGCAGCGTGGAGGCGGAAGCACTCGGTACGGATATGTAGTCCGTAAACTGCCGCCCACCGAGGAGAGCCTCGACTTTGACCGTCACCATCCGGACGTCGTGTCGCAGCGAGCCGACCTGGCCGGCTTCGGCAGCATCACCGCGCTGGGCGAGCTTTACGAGGCTGTCCCGCGTATCAACATGACGGCAGACTCACAATGGATCAGTACGGAGGAACAACCTGGTGCCGTCCGGCTCCTGGGAGGCCGGGACGTCTTGCGTGGCGGTTCCATCGCACTGCCCACGGACGAAAGCTACTGGGTGAAAGCCCCGCCCAGGTGCCTCCTGCAATCAGGCGATCTCATCGTCCGCGAGATACATGGACGGAACGACCTGCCCGGTCTGATCGTCGCCGAGGTTACCGAGCAGGATCTCCCCGCCGCGCCCGCTCACACGACGATCGCTCTCAGACCTCGCGCCACCACCACGCCACAGCAGATTCGCCTGGTCGCCCAGT
>NZ_JBFAIR010000156.1:0-1234 GCF_040654815.1 Streptomyces sp. NPDC050619
GCCGCTTCGGGCCGGGCGCGGAATGGCGGCCCTGGGCGGCGTCGATCTGATCGATCCAACCGGCGCGCGCGCCGACGAAGGCGTCGGCGTAGGGCACGTACGGCTTGATGTCGAGCACCGGCGTGCCGTCGAGCAGGTCGACCCCGCGCAGCACCAGCGCGCCGTCCTCCACCGCCACCAGCTCCACCGCCGACAGCCCCAACGGATTGGGCCGGTGCGGCGAGCGCGTGGCCAGCACCCCGCGCTTGGGCCCGCCGCGCGGCGGTTTCACCTGCGCGTTCCAGCCCTGGCTGCGGTGGAACGCGAAGATCAGCCAGATCCGCTCGAACCCGGCCAGGTCGGCGTAGGCCTGCGGCGGCAGCTCGGCGACGAACTCCAGCCGAGCTTCCACCACCGCGCCGCTTTCGGTCCCCGCCACCACCGTCGACTGGTGCGGCGCGTCGATGCGCTGGGCGTAGGGCGAGCGCAGATAGGCGATGGGGCGGCAGACGAACTCGGGATGCATGCGGATGGGCGGTAGGGCCGGGGAACGGACGGGTTATGGTCCCACGCGGCCCGGCGCTGGGGGAAACTGCGCCGCGAAGCCTGAACCCGCATGCGTTTTGTCACTGCATCGGCCTGCGCCGATGGCGCTATCCTGCGACGCATGCATCGGCGACCTCGCGGTCGCGCCCCGCCACGCCACCGAGGTCGCGAATGAAGTTTCTGGTGATGATCTACAACGACGACGCGCTGATCGAAGCCCTGCCCGACGGCGAGTACGCGACCATGATGCGCGGCTGCCTGCAGCACGCCGACCAGATGCGCGCCGACGGCAAGCTGATGGATTCGCAGATGCTGGCGCCGCCGGCGCAGTCGGTGTCGCTGCGCACGCGCAACGGTCGCACCACCTTCCTCGACGGCCCCTTCGCCGAGGCCAAGGAGTACCTGGGCGGCTTCAACCTGATCGAGGCGGCCGACATGGACGAGGCGCTGCGCATCGCCCAGGAGTTTCCGTGGAGCCGCACCGGCCGGATCGAGGTGCGTCCGGTGCTGGATTTCGAAGCGGTACGCAAGCACTTCGACGCCTGAACGCGGCGTGCGCAGGCCGCGCGCGACCCCGCCGGGACCACATGGACGTTGATGGCGGTACACCGCCTCAAGGACGACTCGCATGCCTTCGCTCCCGCTGTCCCCACGCCTGTCCTGGCCGCTGGCCGTCGCCGCGCTGTTGCTGAGCGCCTGCCAGCCCGCC
>NZ_JBFAIR010000157.1:0-1229 GCF_040654815.1 Streptomyces sp. NPDC050619
GGTGCACCGGACGGCGGCACGGCCCACCGAGTACAGCGACCGCGCTGGCTTCCTCACCGACCGCCGTCCCCGCACCGTCTGGGAAGAGGCCGGGGCAGCCTTCCTGACTGGCGGCTGGGAACCGGTGCCCTCAACGCGGCCCGGGCCGGTGCCGCGCCCGTGACGTCTCCCGGCCCCGTCCCCGGCTCCCCCACCCGCCGTCCCCGGCCCGGACTGCATCACGTCGGCGTCCGCGGACCGCCCCTCGTTGCACGCCCCCGCCCCGCCCGCTTCCCCCCCATAAAGGAGAGACACACCATGGCACCAATCAGCCCGGAGTACGCCAACCGGCTGCTGGCGGAACTCACTGAGGGCTGCCCCGTCCCCGCAGCGCCCGCCTCGCTGTCCCGCTACACCTTCCAGATCAGCAACCACGTCCTCATCGGGGACACCGCCGTCCGCGGCCACAAGTACAAGGGCCGGTGGCGGCTGGACGACCGGGACATCCGCAAGGCCGGCGAACGGCTCGCCTCTCTCCCGTTCGATCCGGACGACCTGGTCGACGCCCGTCTCTCGTCCTCCGAGCGCGATCGGACGTGGCGCGCGCAGATCCTGCGCTGGTTCGACGACATCTCCTACCGGGACCAGAGCGCCAACGGCTGCCGCTGTGAAGGGCAGCGGCCGTGCCACCTTACCCGGCCCAACCGCCATGGACTGGGGTGCGGAGCGACTTTCGAGCAGGTCAAGGAACGCTACGGCCGGTGGCCCATCGCGTGCACCAGCCCCCTGCCGCTGCTGACGTGGTCCGGCACCGCCTGGATGGTGCCGCGCGCCTACGCCGCCCTTCTCGACCGGGCGGACCAGATCGCCGCGGAGTGTGTCGAACAGGCCGCCCGATGCAGCCGCTGCAACGCCACCGGGGACGTCTGGAAGTGGCGCACGTCCAGCAACAGCGGCTACACCACCCTGTGCCCCGCGTGCGCCACCTCCGTCGCACGCCCCTACAAGGACCATCTGCGCGGTCGGCCGTATGCGTCGCTGCTGAAGAACTCGCAGCCGGAGGCGTTCCTGTGCCGGTTGTGTCCCGGTCCGCGGCAGGCCGTGTACTGGGACCACTGCCACACGCACGGATTCGTGCGCGGCCCGGTGTGTGCCAGCTGCAACACCTACGAAGGCGGCGGCCACAAGTTCATCCACCGGCCGGGCGCGGTCCGCCACCTCCTGCTGTGCGGCGGCAGCCGTCGCACAGC
>NZ_JBFAIR010000158.1:0-1227 GCF_040654815.1 Streptomyces sp. NPDC050619
CTTCCGATCCCGGTGTTCTCGGAGGACTTTGTGGCGTACTTGGCTACGTAGGAGGCGATGGCCTGTTCGGTGAGGTCGGATCCGTCGCCGAAGGCCTTGACCGGCCGGACGTCCAGCTGCGTGCCCCAGCGGAAGGTGCGCGCCGGTTGGTCCCCGGCGGCCGGGATGCTGACGCTGGTGTAGGAGTGCGCGGCAGCGGCGCGGATGGCGTCGGTGAGCAGATCGGTGCTGGCCCATGAGGGTGGCGGGGAGTCGGGGCCGTCCGGTCCGTCGAGGCGGATCACGGCGTGGAAGTGGACGGCGCCGCGCTTTTGGAACTCGGCGACCTTGCCGTAGGAGACGCGGCAGGCGTCGGCGAGTTCGCGTTGTGTCAGTCCGGCGCGGGCGGCGATCTCGCGGCGAAGGCGGGTGGTGAAGCGCTGCCACAGGTCGCCCGCGTGGTTGTTGAACAGGACGGCGCCCGCGTAGTCGTACGTCTCCGGATCGAGCGCCGTCCCGAGCGCGGGGTCGTCGGCCGGATGCCGGGTCCCGCAGCGGCAGACGCCGTGGTCGGGGCGGTTGTGGACGGGGCCGAAGGACGGAGCGGTGAGGGTGGCGAAGACGCGGGGGTGGTCGCGGACCGTGGAGGGGATGTGGCGGCGGTCGTCGCCCGCCAGGCCCGCACGGATCAAGTGGTAGGTGTCGCCCGCGTAGGTCCATGCGCAGGAGGGGCAGCGGGAGGCGCGCCGGTTGCCGCAGGCCACGCGGAGGACACCGCCGGGTTCGGCGTCGGTCGAGTAGGAGTGGAGCACCTGCCCAGTGGCCGCGTCGCGCGTGACGGTCGAGCCCATGAGCCGGATCGGGTCGGTGCAGCCGCCGGTGCGGCGGAGCTGTTCTTGGATGCGGTCGAAGCCGGGGGACCCGGCCAGCCTCAGCAGGTCGCCAAGGGTGGCCGGGTCCAGGCCTGCCGTGGTGGCGGTGTCGGTCACGCGAGCGCCTCCGGCACGTCTGTGGCCATGGTGTCCAGGGCGTTAGCCGCGTCGATGGCTGCGGCGGCCAGGTTGCGCAGGGCCTCGGAGGTGCCAAGAGACGCGATCAACGCGACCTCGATGAAGTCACCCCCGATGCGGAGGCTGACGAAGGGGTTGGCGTGCTCGGCGAAGGATGTGACACGGAAGCGGGTGTCCGGCTCGATGTGGATCGAGGTCGTAAGACTCTTCACCTCACTTGCCCCCCTTCGCGTGCGCG
>NZ_JBFAIR010000159.1:0-1221 GCF_040654815.1 Streptomyces sp. NPDC050619
ACCTCGGCCCGGCCCTGGCGGAGCGCGGCCGCCAGCACCGCCGACTCCGACTCCACCGACTGCTGCGCCATCGCGGTGAGTACGGCGTCCGGGCCCAGCTCGAGGAAGCGGGTGACGCCCTCGGACTCCAGCACCTTGACGGCATCCGCGAAGCGGACGGCCTCACGGACGTGGCGGACCCAGTACTCCGGGTCGGACAGCTCGCCGCTCACCGCAGTGCCGGTGAGGGTGGAGACGATCGGAATGGACGGGGTGCCGTACGACAACTCCTGTGCAATGGCACGGAATTCGTCGAGCATCGGCTCCATCAACGGCGAGTGGAAGGCATGGGAGACCTTCAGCCGGGTCGTCTTACGGCCCTCGGCCTCGAAATGCGCCTTGATACGAAGGGCTTCCGCCTCGACGCCCGAGACGACCACGGACGTGGGCCCGTTGACGGCCGCGATACCGATGCCGTCGGCCAGCAGCGGACGAACCTCGTCCTCCGTGGCCTGTACGGCGACCATCGCCCCGCCCTCCGGCAGGGCCTGCATCAACCGGCCACGCGCAGAAACCAGCCTGGCCGCGTCCGTCAGTGACAGGACACCCGAGACATGCGCGGCCGCGAACTCACCGATCGAGTGGCCGGCCAGGTAGTCGGGCTTGATACCCCACGACTCGACGAGCCGGTACAGCGCCACCTCGATCGCGAACAGCGCAGGCTGGGTGAACTCCGTACGACTCAGCCGCCCGGCGTCCTCACCCCAGATGACATCCCGCAGCGGCAGATCCAGCTCGGCGAGCACGCCGTCGAAGGCCTCCGCGAACACCGGGAACGCGTCGTAGAGTTCGCGTCCCATACCGACGCGCTGCGCCCCCTGCCCCGTGAACAGGAACGCCGTACGACCAGCCCCCCGCACACTCCCCTGCACCACACCAGCCGCCGACCGGCCCTCCACGTACGCGGTCAGACCCGCAAGCAGTTCCTCCCGGTCCGCGCCCACCACCGCCGCCCGGAAGTCCAGCGCAGTGCGGCGGGTGGCGAGGGAGTAGGCGACGTCCTGCAGGCGCATGGCGGGGTCGCCGTCGACGTAGGTCCGCAGGCGTTCGGCCTGGGCGCGGAGGGCTTCCGGGGTCTTGCCGGACAGCGGCCAGACGATCGTGTCGGGAGCCGTCCCCTCGGCCTCGGCCCGGTCTTCTGCCGGGGCCTGTTCGATGATGACGTGGGCGTTGGTGCCGCTG
>NZ_JBFAIR010000160.1:0-1219 GCF_040654815.1 Streptomyces sp. NPDC050619
GTCGCGGTGGGCGCCGATCTGCACCGGGCCGATCCGCATCACGGAGTGGAAGTGGTCGCGGGCAGGCATGACGGGTTCTCCTTCCGGGTCAGGCGAGTTGGGCGGCGATGGCATCGGCGAGCTGGGGCGGGACGCCGAGGCGGGCGCGCAGGGTGTCGGTGTCGATGTGGGCGCCGGTGCGGGCCTGGTGGTCGGCGGCGAGCTTGCGGGCGTGGTCGACCAGCGCGGCCGGGACCGACGGAAGCGGCGAAGCCGGGGCAGCGGGTGCCAAGGCTGGGGTCCCGTCGGACACGGGAAGCGATGCCGGTTCGGGCTGCGGATCGGGGACGGATTCCCGCTCGACCTCCGGCGTCGGAGCCGGGCCCGTGGAGGCCGGCTGAACCGGCTCCAGGTCCTCGTCCTCGGCAGCGTGCGAGTGGGCGAGAAGGGTGCCGCCGAGGAAGGCGAGGGCGGGCCATCCGGCGACGCCGAGGCGGAGCAGGGCGGGCGGATTGGCGAGGTCGAGGAATCCGGCGGTGGCGACGTTGGCGCCGAGGGAGGCGACCAGGGCGACGAGGAACCAGCACCAGGCCAGCCGGGACGGGCCATCACTGCGGAGGCGCCGCCAGGCGGCGACCAGGAGCAGGTCAACCGAGACGGGATAGGCCCAGGCCTTCCAGCCGGACTGTCCGGCCGCGGCGGCGAGGTCATGAAGGTGGGCGAAGGACAGGGCACCGGCGATCACGGCCTGTACGAGCACGGCATCCGGGCGCAGCGCGGGACGCATCGCAGATCCTCCTTCCGGGAGTTGAGCCAGAGGCGGGGCGGGGAATCGGTGTCCGGCCGCCCAGCCCCTGGCGGGCGTTCAGTCGGTGGGGGCTTCGCCGATGCCCCAGCAGGTGAGGCACAGACCGGATTGACGGTCGTCGGTGACACGGCCTTTGCGGGCGCCGACCCGGACGGCTTCGGTGATCTCGCCGTTGCCGTCGCAGTCCGGGCACTTCGCGGGCACGGGCCTCGGGGTCTTGCGGCGGGCGGTGGGCCGTTTCGCGGTGGACATGGTCACCACCCCTGGCCGGGGTACTCGGGGCCCTCGTTGGGGTCGTGGCCGGGCGGGGTGGTGCCGGGCGGGGTGGTGCCGGGCGGCGGCTCCGGCAGCGATGCCGCCAGGCACGGGCCCACGGTGTCGATGAAGTCCTGATCGGCACCGAAGGTGTCGGCGTAGAGGGCGAGTTGGCGG
>NZ_JBFAIR010000161.1:0-1209 GCF_040654815.1 Streptomyces sp. NPDC050619
GGCGTGGGGGGGGGGGGGGGCTGGGCGGGGTCCTCGCGCTGGCCCTGGTCGCCTTCAACGGCACGGTCCCGGTGTGGGAGGGCCTGGTGATCCTCGCCGTGATGTTCCTCGGTACGGCGGTGTACCGGGCCGACACCGGTCAGAGCAGGTGGTCGTACGCGGCGTGCGCGGCCGTCGTGGTGGTCGTCTGCGCGGTCGGGAGTGCGTACGGCGACGGCGGCGGGGACCACTTCACACAGCGCGGCTGGATCGCGGCCTTCCTGCTGGCCGTGTTCACCTTCGGCGCCGGACTGGCGCTGCGCCGTCGGCGGATCCCGCGCCTGCTGACGGGACTGGGCACGATCAGTTACTCGGTCTACCTCGTGCATCCGGTGCTGCTCGCGGTGAGCGACGGCACGATCGGACGCCGACGGCACGACGACCTCGTACTCGAAGTGGCTTTCTATGTCGTGCTGTTGCCGCTGTGCGTGCTGACGTACCGCTACATCGAGGCGCCGGCCCAGAGATGGGGCCGGAGTCTGGCACGCCGTAACGCCCCGGACCGGTCGGTGTCCGGGGCGTCGTCGGCGTTGGAGCGGGCGGGCCGTACGGCTAGCGGGTGATCAACTGCCAGCCCTGATTGGGCGAGCCGTCGCAGCCGAACTGGGCGGCCACCGCGCCGTTGGCGGTGCTCGCGTTCGAAATGCCCAGGCACAGGCCGCTCTTGCGGTTCTTCAGCGGATTCTTGCGAGGAACCCCGGGGCTTCAGCCCCGGGAGGAATCGCATCCTGGCGGCCGCGGCGCGGAGCGCCGCGGTATCACTGCGGTTGACTGGCCGCGGAGCGGCCGGGTGCCGAGCCTTCGGTTCCGGGTTGGGTGGCGCGGGAGTATCCCGAAATGTGACCGGATTCGCTCGATGGGATGAACGGCTACGAACGTGTGGGGGTGTCTCGCACTGGCGTGTACGGTCGGGATCATGAAGCTGGTCGTGCAGGTGAAGCTCTTGCCGACGTCCGTACAGGCGACGGCACTTGAGGCGACCCTGCACGCCGGCAACGAGGCGGCGACCTGGGCCAGTCAGGTCGCCTTCGAACAGGGTGTGAAGAGCAACTTCGCGCTGCGCAGGCTCACCTACGACGAGGTGAAGGCGCGGTGGGGGCTGGGAGCGCAGGCGGCCCAGCATGTGATCAAGAGTGCGACACGAAGTCGCTGTCGTCGAGTGGAGGCACG
>NZ_JBFAIR010000162.1:0-1200 GCF_040654815.1 Streptomyces sp. NPDC050619
CACACCCTGGCCGAGCGCGCGCAGGCCCACAGCGCGGCCAAGATCGCCGAATACGAAGGCTATGCGATCAAGGCGCTGGAGTCGGGCGAGGACGCGCTGGCGCGCGAAGTCGCCGACAAGATCGCCGCACTGGAAACCGCGCGCGGCGACGACGAAGCGCATCTGGGCCAGCTCGCCGCCAGCGTCGCCGAACTGCGCCGCGCGGTGGCGATGGCCGAAGGCAACATCCGCCGGCTCAAGCAGCCGCTCGACACGGTCAAGGCCACCGAAAGCATGCCGCGCGCGCAGGCCGCGGTCGCGCAGCGCTACGCCGGGCCGCACAACCGGCTGCAGACCGCGGTCGATTCGCTGGCCCGGATCAAGCTCAAACAGGCCGAACGCGGCGCGCGCATGGAGGCGGCGGCGGAACTGGCGCGCCACGACAGCGGCGATGCGTTGGAACGCAAACTGCGCGACGCCGGCATCATCGCCGACGAGGCCGGCGCCGAAGCGGTGTTGGCGCGGTTGCGGCAGAAGCTGCCGGGCTGAGCGCCCGGATCGATACGGCCGGTCGACATGGGGTCGGCCGGTTTCATGGAGGCGCCGCGGGCGATGCGGCAAGCGGGGGAGGGAAACGAAATGGGCGATTTCTTCAGCACGATCCTGACGTTGCCGACGGCGTTCTACACCGTCCTGCTCGGCGTGGTCGTGGGCTATTGGCTGCTGTCGGCGGTGGGATTGGCCGGCGGCGAAATGATCGATGGATGGATCGGCGGCGACGGTCACGGCCACGGCGCGCACGGCCTAGGCGACCACACCCTGGTCGACGGCGCGCATCATCCGCAGCACGGCATCTTCGATCCGCTGATGCGCCTGGGCCTGGGCGGCATTCCGATCACCGTGGTGGTCAGCGTGATCGTGCTGGTCGGCTGGATCCTGACCTACTACGCCGACATCTACTTGCTGAGTCTGGTGCCGGGCACGCCGCTGCGCATCGCCGCGGGCGCTTTGATCATCTTCGTCAACTTCTGCCTGTCGCTGCCGGTCGCCGCGCTGGCGCTGC
This sequence comes from Streptomyces sp. NPDC050619, assembly GCF_040654815.1. NCBI lineage: Bacteria > Bacillati > Actinomycetota > Actinomycetes > Kitasatosporales > Streptomycetaceae > Streptomyces > Streptomyces sp. NPDC050619. Next base: position 1,043 of record NZ_JBFAIR010000162.1, read on the forward strand.
GGCCGCTGCGCAAGCTGTTGCGCAAGATGCAGCCGGGGCCGGCGCGGCCGATCCTCGGCCAGGTCGCGACCATCCGCAGCCCGGTCAACCGCGGCACCGGCACCGCCAGCGTCGAAGACGGCGGCGCGGGCCTGATCCTGCAGATCCGCGACGAAGAC
>NZ_JBFAIR010000163.1:0-1199 GCF_040654815.1 Streptomyces sp. NPDC050619
CTCGTGAACGCCTTTTTCGTACTGGTTGATACGAGGGCTCGCCACCGAAGGGTCCATACCGGCTAACACGCCCAACTGCTTCTGCGACAAGCCGGCCCGGGTTCGGGCCTGTGCCAGCCGGACAGCAAAGACGGTTAGTTGTGCCGGACGTTTCGTCACTGACCACCCCTAAGGAAGACTTAAGGATGACGGAAAGGTCCGGTGGTTGGATACTAAGAGATACTTAGTCGCCCCGCAACTGGTGCGCCCCATGCCTGAGCAACGTCCGGCCACTATCGATGATTTGGGGGTTACCGGCGCCTACTACCTGGCCGCCCTGCTGATGGCGAGCGAGCATCGGCTCCCCGTGGCGGCTACTCGGCGCCTGGCTCTGGCCACCTTAAGTGCCCTGCGCGACTTACAGGTCATCGAGGTGCCTTAGCCGGAGTCTCTCTGGGCGGTGCAGCCTGATGCCGAGCACACCCCTCTCGAGCAACTGCAGTGGCGCTACGCCTGGCCGGAGTACCACCGTTCAGGCCTGATGCCCGTGCTCTGCGAGTATCTAGAGAGCGTCACCCGAGATGACTTCGGACTGGCCCTACGCTATCGCTACTGGCAAGAACTCGCTGTGGCCGAAGCGGAGCATTTCTTCGAGCTCCAACTGGCCAAGCACCGGTTCGATACCGCGTGGGCGCAGGACTTCATTTTTGTGCATCGCGACTTCCAGCCGGCGCTGTCTATTGCGCAATGGCGCTATTGTTGCTGGGCCGCGACCCGGCAAGGTGCCTCCGTTGCCCTCCAGCAACGACTGCCCGCGCCGGCGCAGGTGCGCGAAGCGATCTATGTTGAACTGCAGCAGCGGGCGGCCCGGCTGGCCACCGGGGTTTGGGCTGAGTGTTCGTTTCCCCCGCCCAACCCCCGCCCTGGGAGTGCGTTGAGCCGGATCTTCGTCACTCATCTGGCCAGGTTGGGGCCTGAGTTCTGGTTGCTAGCGCCCCATGTGGAGCATGTACTCTTTCGCGCAGGAGCCCAGCGCTAGTACTTCAATGATGACAGTCTTCGCCGCACATGGGCTAAGCAGACCCAGAATGTGCCAAGCGAGCCGTCCCAATGGGCAAACTAGTGAGAAAGAACAAGCTCGAACCCAGCGCGTTGCCGGCGACTGGCGTGTGTCGACGAATCAGGGCGCGTTTGCCTACGTAACGGCGGTCGAAGGAGAC
>NZ_JBFAIR010000164.1:0-1186 GCF_040654815.1 Streptomyces sp. NPDC050619
GGTCGTAACCCCGGTCGGCAAGCCGCTGCGCGTAGGCGGTACCCAGGCCGGCGGACGCGCCGGTGACGACAGCGGTCTTGTTCTGCGTGGTCATGGGGTCGATCTCATTTCTGGTCTGACGGTGAGTAGGGGGTCGAAGCGTCGCGTCGACCACTTTAGATTACGATAGATATCTAAAGTGGTCCAGTCAACCGCCCTGACGCCGTCAGTAACGGCCGCGACCGGAGACCGATCGACGTGCACGCGGGCTGACGAGTCGCCGGCCGGCCGCCAGCCCGGCACTTCGCGTATGATAGATGCACTTCATTATCTAAGGTGGGCAGGTGGCTGATGAGTCGCGTTTCGCAAGCACAAGCGATCGAGAACCGCAGGCGCGCGGTCGCCGCGGCCTCTCAGCTCTTCCGGGAGCGGGGCGTGAACGGCATCAGCGTCGCCGACCTGATGAAGTCCATCGGGCTCACCACGGGCGGCTTCTACAAGCAGTTCCCCTCCAAGGAAGCCCTGATCAGCGAGGCCGCTCAAGCCGCTTTCGGAGACCTTGACCTACTCCTGGCTTCGTTCGACACGACCCACGGCGATCACGAGACCGCGCGCGGTGCCCTTGTCGACTTCTACCTGTCGGCCGAGCACCGCGACCAGCCCGGCACCGGTTGCCCCACCGCGGGATTCGCGGGGGACATGGCTCGCGAGCCCACAGCCGGGGAGGTGCGCGAAACGTACGCAGCCGGAGTCCAGGACTTCGCCGCGTGGATGTCTACCGACACCGACGACGGCCTTCCCATGGTGGCCACCCTGGTCGGCGCGATCCTGCTCGCTCGGGCCACTGCGGGCACAGAACTGTCGGAGAAGATCCTGGAGTCGACCCACAAAGCCCTGACCGCACCAGACGGGCCCGACCCGGAATCCTGACCACGGGCTGGACGGCTGGTTACAGGGCCGGATCTCGGCGGACAGGAGCAGATCGACGACGACGTCGTCGCACGTGCACGTCTGCGGCGCGGACGTGCGCGCCCTGCGCTTCCCGGACCGCTCCCCCGCCCGCAACGGCGCAACCGCGCTCAGCTCACTCGGGCGACCTCATACGAAATGCGGGGCCGGGGACGCTCTCGATGTCCTTCGCTTGCACCGGGTGGTCGTGTTCGCACCGAATCTGGACGTCGACGTGCGCACCGCACTCGCGGTGCCG
>NZ_JBFAIR010000165.1:0-1186 GCF_040654815.1 Streptomyces sp. NPDC050619
AGGTCGCTGACAGGTGGCACCTGTGGCACAACCTCTGCGAAGCCGTCGACAAATGCGTCACCCGCCACTCCTCCCACCTGCGCGAACCCACTCAAGTCCCCACGGAGGCGGCTTCGCAGAGGTTGTGCCACAGGTGCCACCTGTCAGCGACCTGGACCGCGGCGGGTGCTCCGAGCCGGGACCCCTCGGCGTAGGCACTGGCGCGGTCACGGCAGATGACCTCCACGCCGGGATGCTCGACCAGCCACCGGGTCAAGGTGGCCGCTTCCCGGTCCGGGAGCATGTCCACGGGTCTGCGGGTCTCGACATCGATCAGGATCGTGCCGTAGACATGCCCCTTGCGCAGGGCGAAGTCGTCGACTCCCAGCACGCGGGGTGTGGATAGCTGTGGGTCGGGCAATGCCCGGATCAGTCGCAGCAGGGTGGAGCGGCTGACCGAGGTGTCAAGTGCTTCGGCCAGCCGGGCCCCGGCCCTGCCCGCGAGCATCAGCGCGATGGCCTGCAGGTTCGCGTGCAGGCGGGTACTTCGGCGACCGTAGCGGAAAGTCAGGCCGTCGACCTGCTCGACGAAGGTCGTGCGCGGGCACCGGACCGTCGCACAGCGGAACCGCCGGACCCGCAGCCGCAGGACGACAAGGCGACCACCCACCGCCGTGTCCGTAAGCTGACGCTCGTAGCCGCTGTGGACCCGTAGTGACAGTGCGCCACAGACCGGACACCCTGCTCCGGTCGCGCAGGCCCGTGCCACCACCCGCACTTCACCTCCGACGAGTTCGACGTCCTGCACCAGCAGGCCGTCCAGGTCCGGGAACAGCACGTTTTCCACGATCACGTCGCCCATGGCCGCCGATCGTCACACCGGCGAGGACGCCCCGTCAGCCGGGGACCGAAAGTGATCACAAAAGGTTGCGGTCGTGTGTGGTGGGGATCAGGTGTGATCTTGGGGCGGTGACGGCGGGGTTGACGTTGCCGTTCAGTTCGGGCGCGGTGGAGGGGCAGGTGAACCGGATCAAGATGCTCAAGAGGCAGATGTTCGGCCGGGCCGGCGTGGACCTCCTGCGCAAGCGTGTCCTCCTCGCCCGCTGACCCGCGTGCCGGAAACGACGCGGCGGTGACCGTCCGTCAGGCCTGCACTGAAAGTGATCCAGAACCACAATTCAGCCGTCGCCGACACCGCGGCGGGCTT
>NZ_JBFAIR010000166.1:0-1171 GCF_040654815.1 Streptomyces sp. NPDC050619
GGTCCCGTTGAGCTTCCTGGTGCAGGAGCCCAGCGGGAGCTCGGCGGACGCGCTCGCCGCCCTGAACCAGGCCCTCGCCATCCGGAGCCGACTCAGCAGGTACGCCCCCAGCCTCTACTCGGAGAGCCATGCGTTCGGCCTCCACGACGGCTCCGACCTGTACCAGAGGCACGACCGTCAGGTCGCGGCGCGCATCCTGCTGCGTCAGGCTCTGCCCGAGTACCGCCGACGGTCCCGCGTCAACGCGGAAGGGCGCGAGGGGCTGGCCTACTGCCTGCACGACCTGGGCGCCAGCTACCTGAGGTCCCGGTCGACGGTCTACCGGGCGGTTCCCGTGCTCCGGGAGGCGTACGAACTGCGTGTGGAGCTGTCGGCCGGCGACGCGAGACATGAGGCGGGACTGGCCGACACTTGTGCGGAATTGTGCCGTGCGTTGCTGCAGACGAGCAGCTACCGCGACGCCGTCCGCATCGCGGAGCACGAGGTGCCCCTTCGGCGCCGACTGCTCGGCACGGACCGGGAAGAGCAGGTGCGCTACCTCTGCTTCGCTCTCCTGCGACTGGCCGACGGGCGGGCGATGGCAGGGGAGACGGCCGCGGCCTGGCGCACCGCGCTCGAGGCGGAGGAGCTCTGCCGGACGCTGACCGGGCGCCCCGGCGAAGCGCCGGACCGGAGCGCCTACCTCCTCTCCCGACTGGCCGGAACGCTGAGCCTGAGTGCTCGGCACGATGTGCGCCGGGGCGCCCGAGCGGTGGGGCCCGCGCGCCGGGCCGTCCGCCTCTATCAGGACGTGGTGGACCGGGATCCGAGCAGGCAGGCCAACCTGAGATGGGCTGTCACCAGGCTCGCGATGGTTCTGGACCGCATCGGCCACCACGCCGAGGCCGATGACTTACGACTGCGATGAGGAGCATGACGCCATGACATCACCACTCCACGAGGAGGAGCGGGACGAGTCGGTGGAGGACATCCGACGGGACGAGGAGAGCGCCGCCCGCCCGTCGGAATTGTTCTATCCGAATGTCGCCGAATTCGTCGAGGACCGGTTCATCTATTTCGTCCCGAGTCCCACTCCCCAATCCGGGCGAGTGTGGTGCACGGAGTGGTACCGCCACGCCGAGGCGCTCTCTCGGCTGGACTCCGTATGGCGGGCCTGGGAGGCGTTGCGCTG
>NZ_JBFAIR010000168.1:0-1165 GCF_040654815.1 Streptomyces sp. NPDC050619
TTGGAATAGACGGACAGATCGTGCACCGAACACTCGATCAGCTGCCCCGCTCTCCACAGACTGCTGGAACGCGTCAGCCGTGCATTGCGCCTCATGGTCTATTTTTCAAGATCGAAGGAAACATCCTGGCTCGCACCTGAAAACCTATCAGGCTGGTAGGCCGCCAAGGAGACAACCCCGGGCCGAATTGATTAATAATTTTGGCAACTTTGCTATTCAATCAACGACTTAAGCCTTCCAAATTTCCCGGCAACGCCCAACTGCGACGTCGGCAAATCAGCATCCTGCCAGCCATTTTCGCAGTGCCCGCTATCGGCCAATAGCCGTCACCTATGCCCGATCTACTTCTGGCCGAAGCAGAATCGCGGTCAGAACTTCGGTTTTGGGGACTAACCCGGTTTGGCGAAGTCTACTATCGACTGGAGCTACTTCATGTCCTCAATCTTCCCTACGACAATCATGGTCTTTGTGATGGGCGACCCGATGACCACCTGATCGATCTGAGTGTCGATCGCCGCCTTGCAGCTAGCGGCAATCGCTGCAGAAGTAGAGTTGCCGTCAAAGACCCAGAAGGAAGTTGGCTCCGACCAGCAACTGCTGGCGAGATGGTCTTCCACTGCCGTTACCAATGCTTTGTACCGAGCATCGTAACTTTGGTTCTGATGAATTCGAAAGGTATTCCATAAACGCCCATCTTGCCACTCCGAATGGTCAGATTACGGCTTAGAAGGGAAGATGTAGGAAAATGGGGACAAGTTGTGTGACTACAATCGACCATCGGCCAGGAGAAGCCATTCGGCATAGGTGTCGATTGGCGCAGAAGCAGAGTAGGATTGGGGTGAAACCTGAGGCGCGACAGTTAACCGCTCAGTTGCAGTCCTTTTTTGCCGCTTCAATGCTGTGTCCTCACATGCAGCGGCGATGCAAGGGGAGTCCTTAAAGCTGGAATAGGGCCTTCTGAGCTTAGGGCACGCTCAAGATCAATTCGAAACATTGATCCGCCGTTGATGGAGAAGTGAGGCGTGAATAGGTTTTTCCACAGAGAAGAATACCGGCGCGAGTTTCCGCGCCGTGCCTATGCGCGCCTCGACGACATCGAACCCATCGTCCCGGGTCCTGATGCCGAGTTGACCTTTGTGTTTGACGCCGTCGACGCTGACTGGAA
>NZ_JBFAIR010000169.1:0-1162 GCF_040654815.1 Streptomyces sp. NPDC050619
TATTCCGGCATGAGCATTGTCTCGACGAAGACGTCCAGCTTGTGCAGGTAGATGTTGGACAGGACCGGGGACAAAACCCCGCCTTGCGGCGCGCCGCTGAGCGTCGCGTTCCAGGTCCAGTCTTCCAGGTATCCGGCTTGGAGCATGTTGCGCACGAGCCGCAGGAACCGGCTGTCGTGGATTTTGTCGCCCAGGGTTTCGAGCATCACTCGATGGTCGAGCGAGTCGAAGCACTTGGCGATGTCTCCCTCGATGAACCATGTTGTCCCGGTCCAGGCGCGTGCCACCTCGCTCAGTGCGGTGTGGCAGCCCCGTCGGGGACGGAAACCGTGTGAGTGGTCGGAGAACCGGGGCTCGAAGTATGCCTCCAGGAGGAGGCGCATCACCTCGCCCACCAGCTTGTCCGTCCATGGCGGCAGCCCGAGCGGTCTGGTCTTCCCGTTCTTTTTCGGGATGAGGACCCGCTTGACCGGTTTGAATCGGAACCGTTCGTGGCGTAACGCATCGATGATGCTTCCGATTTTTTCCAGTGACATGCCGTCCGCGGTTTCCCCCGAGGCCCCGGGTGTCATCGCCCCCTTGTTGGAGTAGATGCGGCCGTGGGCCAGGAGATACAGCTGCGGGTTGAACATCTGTCGATAGAGCTCGTTGCACGGCAGGTTCCGCCTGCCGCGTTCACGGAGGATCTCAAGTACCGCTTCGGCGCTCTGCATTACGCATACCTTCCGGCCTTGTAGATCCCATGTCGCCTGTGTCCCTTCGCCCTGCTTCCGGCTCTCCCGGACTCCATGGCAGGTCGTTACTCCTGCGACTACTACGGACACTCCGTCACCATGGGGCTCGCGCCCTTTAGGTGATCCCATGGTTCGTCCTGATGTACGTATCTAGCGCGACTTAGGCGCCCCACTCATCTCCTTGAATTCCCTCGCTGGGAATCGCCCCGTCTCCCGGAGTTGCATCAGCCGTGTGAAATAGCAGATGCAGGGGACGGCGTCGGCGCCAGGCGTCGTGCCGACGGATCCGTCTTTTAATCGACTGGAGATTGGGGTTCAGGCAATCCAGCTTTCGCCGTATCGCGCGGGTCTCTCGGTGCACCGTCCCTGACACCTGGACCCGGCCACCGATTTCCTGACATGCTACGGTCCCCATCACCTTTCAGCTC
>NZ_JBFAIR010000170.1:0-1161 GCF_040654815.1 Streptomyces sp. NPDC050619
GGCGGCGAGGAAGGCGCGCAGCGCATGCGGACCGCGCTGCGCGAGGCCACCGAGCTGACGCAGCCGATGCGCATCGAGGACGTACGCATCGACGACTACGTGGCCGTCTTCTACCCCGGCGGCTGGGGCCCGATGGAGGACCTGCCCGACAACGCCGCCTCCGGCACGCTGCTCACCGACTGGCTCGCCTCAGGCAAGCTGGTGTCCCTGGTGTGCCACGGCCCCGCGGCGCTGCTGGCCACCATCGGCCCGGACGGAACGTCCCCGTTCACCGGCTACCGTCTGACCGGCCTCTCCAACGCCGAGGAGAAGCAGAACGGTCTCGCGGACCGCGCGAAGTGGCTGCTGCAGGACCGCCTCGTCAACGAGCTCGGGGCCGACTACCGCGAGACCGAGCCGTTCGCCCCGCACGTCGAGGTCGACCGCACCCTGTACACCGGCCAGAACCCGGGCTCGGCCGTCCCCCTGGCCCAAGAGGTGGTCAAGGCACTGAGCTGACAACTCAGCTGCACGCGGAAGAGGACTCGGCGGCCCGGTACGCATTCCGGGTCGCCGAGTCCTCTTTCCCCAGTTGCCATGAAGGTCGGAACTGATACAAGTGTTGACACATATCGGTAAAGCCCAACGCAGGCAGGAGCTCTCCCCCTCACAACCGCCGGGTTTCTGTGCGAGGCTGCGAATCATGAACCGCAACCCCCATCTGAACGAGCTGGGTGAGTTCCTCAAGGCCCGCCGTGGCGAGCTCAGCCCCTCCGCGGTCGGACTTCGCGGAGGGCAACGGCGGCGCGTGAGCGGTCTGCGCCGTGAGGAAGTGGCCCTCCTCGCCGCGATCAGCACCGAGTACTACACGCGCATCGAGCAGGGCCGCCTCCAGGCATCGGCCCCCCTGCTCGACGAGATCGCCCAGGTGCTCCACCTGAACGACGACCAGCGCACCTACCTCTTCGACCTCGCGGCGAAGGAGAGGGTCCGCCCGACCACGCCGGGCGATCGCCAGCAGGTGGACACACAGCTACAGCGCATGCTGGACGATCTCACCGCCTCCCCCGCCTTCGTCATCGGCCGGCGCACCGACATCCTGGGCTGGAACCAGCTCGCCGCCGCCCTGTGGACCGACTTCGGGCGCTACCCGGAACAGGAGCGCGTGTTCATCCGGCTGCT
>NZ_JBFAIR010000171.1:0-1155 GCF_040654815.1 Streptomyces sp. NPDC050619
TGCGACGTCACCGATGTTTGTCCGCAGCCGTCCGTCGCGCACCCGCTGCACGATCTCGCCCAGTTCGGCGCGATCGGCTTCGACGACGAAGTCCACCGCCAGGCCGTCAGTGGGCCGCGCTTCGACCGGGCCGACGATGGACACGAGTGTTCCTCCGGCCTTGATCAGGGCGGCGGACTGCTTTTGAATGTCGCCGCCGATGACATCGAAGACCAGGTCGACGTCCCCGACGTCTTTGAGCGTGTCGTTCTCGAGGTCGACGAACTCGTGGGCGCCGAAGTCGAGTGCCTTCTCGCGGTCGGCGGTGCGTCCGGTGCTGATGACGTAAGCGCCGGCTTCACGTGCGAGCTGGGTCACCATCGTCCCGACTGCGCCGGCTGCGCCGTGGGCGAGGACGGTCTGGCCGGCCTGAAGGCGGCCGTGCTGGAACAGTCCCTGCCATGCGGTCAGGCCTGAGATGGGCAGGGACGCGCCTACCGTGAAGTCGATGTCGCCGGGCAGCGGTGCGAGGTTGCGTGCTTCGATCGCCACGTACTGGGCGAGGGTACCGTCGCGGTGCCAGTCGGCGAGGCCGAACACCCGCTGCCCGAGTGACAGGCCCGTCGTGCCGTAGCCGAGGGCGGTGACCACTCCGGCCAGCTCGTGGCCGGGGATCGACGGTGTCTTGTCACGGCCGGCGCGATCGGCCCAGGTCGATGGCCACTCCATCTCGGTCGGGACGAAGCCCGATGCATGAATCTGAACGATGACGTCGTTGATCGCTGCGAGTGGCTCAGGCCGCTCCGTCAGCGTCATTCCGGCCGTTCCCGCGGCCTGGTCGGTGACCACAATGGCTTTCATTGAGATTGTCCCCTTCCTCGTATGTGTGGTGGGTTTTGGTTTCCGGATGGGTTTTTAAATGAAGGTGAACAGCTGGTCGGCGTCGAAGCGCGAGATCGGGGTGGTGTACACCTTCTCCGGGTCGGGGTAGCCGAGGGCCAGCAGCACCGTCGTGCTGTGTCCGCTCTCGCGGATCTTGAACGCCTTGTCGACACTGGTCGGGTCGAACCCCTCCAGCGGCGTGGCCTCGACGCCGAGCTCGGCGGCCGCCATCATGGTCAGGCCCACCGCCATGTAGGTCTGCTTCTCCATCCAGTGGTTCAGGTCCTTGTAGCC
>NZ_JBFAIR010000172.1:0-1152 GCF_040654815.1 Streptomyces sp. NPDC050619
ACGCGCAGTACGCCGTCATCATCGGCGCCGGGGTGATCGCGGCTAGCGAGGCGATCTGCAGCAGATAGCCGCGGCTCTCGACGAGCACCGGCAGGAACGCCCGGGCCGTCACCGCCGAGCCGATCAGATTGACCTCGATCACCCGCCGCCAGGCCACCGGGTCGGAATCGACGAACGGACCGCCCGTCGCCACCCCGGCGTTGGCCACCACGATGTCGACCTTGCCGAAGCGCTCCTTGACCTCCTGGGCGACCCGCGTCATCGCCTCGTGGTCGGTGACGTCGGCGTACCAGTGGTCGCTCTCGCTGTGCAGCCGCGCGGAGGCCGCCTTGAGCGCGTCCTCCTCCAGACCGACCAGCGCCACCTTCGCTCCGCGCGCGGACAGCTTGCGCGCGAGCAACTCCCCGACGCCGCGCGCGGCTCCGGTGACCACCGCGACCTGCCCCTCGAGGCTGACCCTGCTCATGCGCCCTCCTTGACGTGTGCGTCCACCGCGTCGGTCGTGTCAGTCGTGTCAGTCGTGTTCGTCAGGTACGTCGCGGCGAGTTCGCGGATCTTCGCGGTGACCAGCTCGGGGGCCTCGACGGGGGTCATGTGGCCGAGTCCGGGGAACTCGGTCAGGCCGACGCACGCCGGTAGTGCGGCGACGAGCGCCCGCGCGTGCACCGGTGGCGTGAGCCGGTCGGCGGTGCCGGCGACCACCGCGGTCGGCACCGTCAACTCCCGTACACCGTGGTCGAGGTCGAGGCGCTCCAGCACGCTCGCCCAGGCGCCGCGCACGGCGCGCGGGCAGGCGTGCACGATCCGCGCGCACGCCTCCACCATGTGCGGGGCGGAACCGGCGCCCATCGTGGCGTACTTGAGGATGCGCCTGGCGAGGGGCGTGACCGGTCCGAGCGGGGCGCGCGAACCCAGAATGCGCCCCGTGATCCAGGTGCGTACGCGCCCGGCGCGCAGTGGCAGGACGCGCGCCTCGGCCACGAGCCGTGAAGCGCCCGTGCTGCACAACAGGACGGCAGCCGTGTGCTCCCGGAAACCGGGGCGCGCGGACGCGGCCATGACGGTCATCCCGCCCATGGAGTGGCCTGCGATCACGGCCTTCTCGCCGGGCGCGAGGGTGTGTGCGAGCACCGCTTCCAGATCGTCCGCCAG
>NZ_JBFAIR010000173.1:0-1136 GCF_040654815.1 Streptomyces sp. NPDC050619
CCCTGTCCACGCGGTCCAGCCGGGGACGGACGGCGGCCCCACGGACTCCCGGGCATGCTGTACCGGGCGGCCGACGGAGGCGAGGACGAGGTGGTAACGCCCGGCGTTGGGCGCGGCCGGTTCCATCACGCCAGCCGGATGCCGCGGCTGCGGCCGGGGTCGCGGACGATGGCGCCCTTCGTCTCCAGTTCGACCAGGTGATAGTGCACGGTCGAACGGCTCCTCAGGCCCATGGCTGCGCCGATCTCCTGCAGGGTCGGCGCTTCGCCGCGCTCGATGATCTGTTCGCGGATGTGGCGGAGGATCCGCTCTTGGATTTCGGTGGGGTGGTCGACTCGGTGCCTGCCCATACCGTCGATTAGAGCGCGTGTTCGAATTCCGGGGCAAGCGGACATAGACTCCTGCTCGTGAACGACAGTGACTGAGCCCGGTAGTTGGCCTTTTGGCGTTTCAGTTGGCCAGTCACGTGCACAGGCATCGATGTGGTCTGACTGGGCGCGTTGCGGGCCGGGTCATAGGTGCACGATGACAAGGGCGGTGTCGTCGGTGACGCCGCCGGGCGGGAGCAGGTCGGCCAGCAGGGCGTCGGCGAGGGTTTCGGGGTCGGCTCTCTGGTGGCGGGCCAGGGAGCCGGCGAGCCGCGCGAGGCCGGTGTCGATGTCTTCACCGCGGCGTTCGACCAAGCCGTCGGTGTACAGCACGAGGCATGCGCCCTCGGCGAAGGGCACGGTGGCCTGCAGCCGGGGGGCAGGTTGAGGACAGGCGCCGAGTGGGGGGTCGGTGGCCTGGTCCAGGAACTGGACGGTGCCGTCGCTTTGCAGAAGGGCCGGCGGGGGGTGGCCGGCGCTGCTGTAGGTGATGTCGTGGGTGTCCCAGTCGACGAACGCGTTGGCCACTGTGGCGTTCTCGGCGCCGGCGACGGAGCGTGCGTACAGCTCGAGGACTTCCAGGGCCCGGGCGGGACCGTGGGCGGCGCGGGAGGCGGCGCTGAGCGCGCTGCGCAGTTGCCCCATGACGCCCGCCGCGGACAGCCCGTGACCGACCACGTCGCCCACGGCGACCCCGAGCCGTTCACCGGGCAGATCGACCAGGTCGTACCAGTCACCGCCCACGTACAGCCCGCCGACGGCCGGCCG
>NZ_JBFAIR010000174.1:0-1136 GCF_040654815.1 Streptomyces sp. NPDC050619
CCGACACCGTGCTGCGCCGGCACCGCGACCTCCTGCGCCGCCGACACGCCAAGGCTTCCCGCCCAAGCACCCGGGACGACCCCGCACCGTCCGCTCCCTCCGCGCCCTGGTACTACGACTCGTACAAGAGAATCCCGAGTGGGGCTACCGGCGCGTGCACGGCGAACTCGCCGCGCTCGGCATCAAAGTGGCCGCCTCCACCGTGTGGAGCATCCTCAAGGAACACGGCATCCCACCCGCCCCCGAACGCGGGCACACCACCTGGGCCGCCTTCCTCCGCTCCCAGGCCGAAACCATCCTGACCGCAGACTGCTTCGAGGCCAAGACCCTCACCGTGCTGGCGATGATCGAGCACGCCACCCGCCGCGTGAGGATCCTCGACGCCGCGGCACATCCGATTGCGGCATGGGTCACCCAGGTCGCAAGGAATCTTGCCATGGACGTCCAGGACAGCGGGGCGAAGATCAAGTACCTGATCCGGGACCGCAACGTCCGCTACCCAGCGCTGGCGGACGAAGGCATCGAGGTCGCGCGGCCCGGGGTGAGGATGCCCCGCATGAACGCGATCATGGAGCGCTGGATCCGCTCGTGCAGGACCGAACTCCTCGGCCGAACCTTGATCCGGAACCAGAGCCACCTCCTGCACGCGCTCCGTGAGTTCGAGACCTTCTACAACTGCCATCGGCCACACCGAGCCCTGGGCCAAGCCGCACCGCTCCGCCCACTCCCTGAACCGATCAGCGTGCCAGCACAGATCAGGCACCTGGAGGTCCGCCGACAAGACTGACTCGGCGGAACCCTTCACGAGTACCAACGTGCCGCTTGACCAGCCCGGATGATTAATCGGCACCCGCAGTGCCGTCCACCAGGACGAAGTCCGGATCGGTCTCGCGTAGGACTTTCAGCAGGCCCGCCGCACGCCCAGCGAGCAGGCCGATGACCGCGGTGGTGTAGGCGTGGAGCGGTGGCTCGCTGATGCCAAAGCCTGCAGCCGTCTTCGCCAGCGTGAGATGTTCGCGCAGGTAGACCAGGGCCACCATGGCGCGCTGCGCCGGGCGCAGCTTGCACCGCCGGTCACCCTCGCGGGTGACGATGAACCTGGTCGAGTGGGTCACCAGGTTCATCGTCACCCGCGA
>NZ_JBFAIR010000175.1:0-1131 GCF_040654815.1 Streptomyces sp. NPDC050619
TTCGGGGGCTTCTTCAAGGATTTCCGGGGCTTCTTCGAGGATGACGTGGGCATTGGTGCCACTGATCCCGAACGCCGACACACCCGCCCGCCTCGGCCGCCCACCCCGCGGCCACGACCGGGACTCCCTCAGCAGCCGAACCCGCCCCGCCTCCCAGTCCACATGCGACGAAGGCCGCCCCACATGCAACGTCGCGGGAAGAACCTCCCGCCGCATCGCCAACACCATCTTCATCACACCCGCAACACCCGCCGCAGCCTGCGTGTGCCCCAGATTCGACTTCACCGAACCCAACCACAACGGCTCACCGGCCCGCACCCCGCCATAAGCGGCCAGCAACGCCTGCGCCTCGATCGGATCACCCAACGCCGTACCCGTACCATGCGCCTCGACCACATCCACATCCGCCGCCACCACCCCCGCATTACGCAACGCCTGACGGATCACACGCTGCTGCGACGGACCATTCGGCGCCGTCAAACCATTCGACGCACCATCCTGATTCACCGCACTCCCACGCACCACCGCCAACACCGGATGACCACGACGACGCGCATCCGACAACCGCTCCAACACCAGCATCCCCACACCCTCACCCCACACCGTCCCATCCGCACCCTCAGCAAACGCCTTGCACCGCCCATCCACCGCAAGACCCCGCTGACGCGAAAACTCCACAAACGCAGCAGGCGTCGACATCACCGTCACCCCACCCGCCAACGCCAGACCACACTCCCCCGACCGCAACGCCTGCGCAGCCAAATGCACCGCCACCAACGCCGACGAACACGCCGTATCCACCGTCACCGCCGGCCCCTCCAACCCCAACGCATACGCCACCCGCCCCGACATCACACTCGCAGCAGACCCCGTCCCCACAAACCCCTCAACCCCAGCAAACCCACCCCGCGACGCCAACACATAATCCTGACCATTCGTCCCCACAAACACACCCGACACCGACCCCCGCACCGACACCGGATCCACACCAGCCCCCTCCAACGCCTCCCAAGCCGTCTCCAACAACAACCGCTGCTGCGGATCCATCGCCAACGCCTCACGCGGCGAAATACCGAACAACTCCGCATCGAAATCAGCAACACCAGAAAGAAACCCACCCGCATTCACATA
>NZ_JBFAIR010000176.1:0-1130 GCF_040654815.1 Streptomyces sp. NPDC050619
TTGCCGTAGCAGGAGGCGCCGTACGGGTTCCACTCGATGTTGAGGACCCCGGGGAGGGTCTTGCCGTCCCGGGACCAGCCGCCGCCGTGGTCGACGAAGTAGTTGGCCTGGGTGGCGCCGCTCGTGGTGTCCGGCGTCGCGAAGTGGTAGGCGCCGCGGATCATGCCGACGTTGTAGGAGCCGTTGTACTGCTGGGTGAAGTAGGAGTTCGTGTAGTACGTGCCCTCCGTCGCCTTGACGTAGGCCCACTTGACCCCGCTGCTCCACAGGGTCGACCAGGCGACGTTCCCCTGGTAGCTGGAGACGTCGACACCCTCGGTCTGGGTGGCGTCGCCGGTGTTGGGCGTGCCGTCCTGGCCGTCGTGGGCCAGGACGCCCATGCCCATGTGGGCGGAGCCGCGGGCGGGGGTGGTCGCGGCGTGGGCGCTGGTCAGGGGGAGAGTGAGGGCGAGGACCGACAGGAGCGCGGCCGCGAGTGCCGTGGCCGCGTGTCGGCGGGAGGAACCGGGTCTGTGCACGAGCATGACGTGCCTCCGAGGGAGAGGTGGGGGGACCGCGGTTGACCCACTGGCGTGGGCATGTCATGTAGGTGGCGGTAAAAAGCTACGCACGTAGACCCCGGGCTGGGAAGAGGGCCCGGACGCTGCCGTTGGTCTACGCCTGCGAAATACTGACGGAGCTGCGGCAACGGCGGCGTGTGGCAGAAACTTTCAGGACCGCGAAACCGATCAGGGGTGCTGACGTGCACGAGGACGGAAACGGCGACGGACCTTTCGGCGCCGCCGGGATGTCGCCGAGTGGTGCAGACCAGGAATTCCTGGCTCTGGAACGCGAGTTGACCGTACTGCTGCGGCGCGCCCGGGCCAGCCAGGGGGAGATGGCGCGGGAGGTCCACCCCGGCCTGGAGTCGGCGGCGTACGGCCTGCTGGTCCGCCTCGACGAGCACGGCCCGCAGCGGGCCACCGAACTGGCCGCGTACATCGGCGTCGGCAAGGCGACCATGTCCCGCCAGCTGCGCGCCCTGGAGGAGCTGGGCCTGGTCGCCCGCGAGCCGGATCCCGCCGACGGGCGCGCCTGGCTTGTGGCCCTCACGGCGACCGGCCGCGGCCGGGTGGGCAGGGTCCGTGAGG
>NZ_JBFAIR010000177.1:0-1127 GCF_040654815.1 Streptomyces sp. NPDC050619
GCCGGACCGCACGTCGATGCCGACGATCCGACAGGCTTCCCGGCTGCTCACACTTTGCTGCATGAGTCAGAAGTATGCCTCCCGCTCCCGGGTCAGCTTCTTCGGCCCCTGCCTCCGGTCGAGCGAACTTCGGCCAGGCCTGCGCGGCCCAGAGATCGTGCGCAATCACCTCCATGACTGGCGCCGGGGCAGTGCGCAGAGCCCACATCGTGCACCGCGCTCACCGCCATCCACGTGGCACGCCCCCTCCGGCCGCTGTGACGATCAGTCCCTTACGTGGCTTGGTTGGGGCGATGGTCGGGCCGGCCACAGGCCCAACCATCGCCTGTGTCCCCCACGGTGACCTAACTCGGACCGCGGCTCGGGCCAAGCCGGCGGCCACCACCCCCGGTCGAGGGTCTTGCGCAATCGGCTGGTGTGAGCGGTTGCGCAGCCAAATGCGTGGCTTCGGATCTCCGGCTGCGCAGTCTGGGATGCCAGGGGTGCGTGGCTGGCTTCTGCCGCTGGCCCCGGGCCATCTGCGCAACGGCGGGCGAGTCACGTCGCCAGGTGTGGAACAGGCCCCCGGGGGGGTTCTCTCCGGCTGTGTTGAGTACGTCGGCGTCCATGCGAGGCCGGATCCGCGGTCGGGCCGACCGCGGCCCTTGTGTCCCCATCGTCACCGTGGTCGGGCTCGCATGGTCGGCAGCGGACCCGTCGGAGACGAAGGCGTTCGGTGAGAAGGCGGCCTACTTGGCCCTGTGAGACTCCCAGGGAGCGACGAGAAGCCCTGTTGACACCTACGAATCTCGCAGGGCGCCCACAGGGCTTCGTGTCTTTGAGGACTAATGGAGTTGCTACGCGCCTCCGCCGCCTCCATTCGCTGACTCCGCGTCAGAGCACGAGCGCTTCAGCGCCTGGCTCAACACCTCTGCCGCAGTTCCTGAGAGCGGTTGGTCCGGCAGGCCCAGCCGCTGGCTACGGGACTCCGCCACGTCTAGCGCGTCGCGGAGGCATTCCGCCGTACGTCGCAGCATGTACATGGCCTCATCAGCGGTCAAAGTCGCGTCTAGCATGGGGCGCACCAGCCCCAGCACCGCTGCGCCTACCTCTAGTTGTTGTGCCTCGATGGCGTCTGCGAACAGCGA
>NZ_JBFAIR010000178.1:0-1125 GCF_040654815.1 Streptomyces sp. NPDC050619
TGTCCGACGCCCGATGGGCATTGATCGAACCGACCTTATCCGCCTGGAGGAAAGCCCGACTCGACCGCAGGCCCACCGGCCAGCCGGCCCAGGTGGAACTGCGCGACGTCTTCAACGCACTCCTGTACGTCAACCGCACGGGAATCCCGTGGAAATACCTCCCGCACGACTTCCCGAACCACGGCACCGTCTATGCCTACTACGCCGCCTGGCGCGACGAAGGAATCCTCGCCCAACTCAACTACGACCTCACCGGCCTGGCCCGCGTCAAGGAAGGCCGCAAACCCGAGCCGACCGCATCCGTGATCGACACCCAGAGCGTGAAGACCTCCGCCAACGTGCCCCTGACCAGCCAGGGAACGGACGCCGGGAAGAAAATCGTCGGCAGGAAGCGGGGCATCATCACCGACACGCTCGGCCTGCTCCTCGCCGTGACCGTCACCGCCGCAAGCCTGTCGGAAAACGTCGTAGGAATGCGACTGCTCGACCAGGCCAAGAAGACCTACCCCACTATCTCCAAGAGCTGGGTCGACACCGGCTTCAAGAACGCCATGATCGAGCACGGCGCCAACCTCGGAATCGACGTCGAAGTCGTCAACAGAAACCCCGACATCCGCGGCTTTCACGTCGTCAAAAGGCGCTGGGTCGTCGAGCGAAGTCTGGGATGGATCATGCTGCGCCGACGTCTGGCCCGCGACTACGAGACCCTCCCCGCCAGCTCCGAAGCCATGATCTACATCGCCTCGATCGACAACCTCGCCAGGTGCATAACGGACGAGACCGCACCCACCTGGCGAGGCAGCTACTAGGGCATACGGGGCGATCTACCTAAATCAAATGCCCTCTCAGAGGCGGACGATCGCCGGGTACTTCTTCCCCCAGACCTCGGCGAACTCCAGGAACCGTGTCGTGGCCGCGTCCTCGCTCGGCGCGGTGTAGACCGGCTTGAGCGCCTTCGCGATCTTGTCCCAGTCCTGACGGGCGGCGTAGCGGAACGACGCCCGCCGAAGGTGAACGACACATGTGTGCACAACGGTACGGGGCCAGACCTCGCCGACCGCGTCCGGCAGCCCCTTCAGCCCGTCGCATACGAGCATGAGGACATCTTCAACTCCGCGGTTCCCC
>NZ_JBFAIR010000179.1:0-1123 GCF_040654815.1 Streptomyces sp. NPDC050619
GGTGAGGGGGCGCAGTCGCTCGGGGTCGGGCCGGTCGCCGACGATGTATTCCTCCTTCACGGCGGCCTGCAGCACGCGGCCGAAGACAAGGGTGGAATTGCCCATGCGCAGGGTGGTGTGCGAGCGGCATTCCAGCACGACGGGGGAGGCGGCCACCCTGGCCGGGCGGACCCGCAGACTGGGCTCGCGTTCGATGCCGGCGTGGTCGAATTCGCTGACGGTCCGGGGGAAGTCGGTGGCCGTCGTGTTGATCATGTGCAGCAACGACTCCGACGAGAAGTTGACGACGAACTCCCCCGTCTCCTCCACGTTGCGCAGCGAGTCCTTGCGGCCGATGGAGGTGAACTGGACGATCGGCGGTTCGGTGCTGGCGATGCTGAAGAAGGAGTGCGGAGCCAGGTTCTCGGTGGCACCGTCGGGGGTGATGGTGGACACCCAGGCGATGGGGCGCGGAATGACGACAGAAGTCATGAATCTGTAGAAGCTGGCGCTACTCATGACTTCCGGGTCGAACTCGACGCGCATGCGCCCAGTATCCAATGCTGTCGTGAACGTCCCTCACCGAAACGCCGAAGCGTCCCGGTGGGCGAAGTGGAGGATGGCGGGGGCGGCTGCGAGCCTGTCCAGGCCGAGAATGGTCCCCACGCACAACACGACCCACGCCGAAAGGGTGATCAGTCCGCTTTCGACTCCGTCGTTGTGGAAGTACGCCAGGCCGTTGAGCGCCCGTACTCCGACGCCGGGTGGCATCACCGAGGCCATCGGCTGCAGCCAGCCCGGCAGGAACGACGGGGGCAGAACTCCGCCACTGGTTGCGTTGCCCATCACCAGCATGAAGATCGACCCCAGGGGGACGCCGAGCGGTCCGAAGAGCCGAATCAGCAGGACGGTCGCCGCCGCCACGGCGCCCGACATCAGTGCGACGATGCCTGCGATGCCCAGCACGGGCCCTGGGATGGCGCCGAAGGCCGACCCCGCGATGAGTGCTGTGGCCAGACCTCCGGCCACGGCGAAGAGCGTGAGGCTGCCCATGCGCTGGCCGAAGGGGAGGCGTGGTGCCACCTGGTAGGTCATCTGGCCGAAGAGGAAGCCTGCGAGGACCAGGCCGAAGGAGGCGTAGAAG
>NZ_JBFAIR010000180.1:0-1121 GCF_040654815.1 Streptomyces sp. NPDC050619
GGCCGATCAGTATCGAGACAAAGTGCCCGAAGTCGGTGAAGGTGCGGTCGGTGGCGAGCGGGATGCCGTACAGGGCGAAGACGACCAGCAGGTACGGGTAGCGCCAGGGTGCGGCGATGCGGTAGCCGAGCAGGGCGATGACGCCGGCGAGGGCGTAACTCACGCCGATGTCCAGGGTGTTGACCGCCGAGATCGGGGCCATCCCCTCCCGGATGGCGTTCAGCAGGACGCCCTCGCTCAGCAGCGTCGCGAACACGTGCGCGGACGCGCACACCCCCAGCCAGCGCAGGGTGCCCAGCCAGCGTTCGACCTGAGCGTGGAAAACGGTGTACAGGAAGGCGTACGGCAGCCAGTGTCCGCCGTCGATCCACATCGCGCTGGAGATGAGCACCCGCACGGGGTTTTCGGACAGCTCACGGATGTTGGTCGAGCGCTGCCGCAGGAACTGCTGCTCGAACTCCGGCGACATGTGGTGCAGGGCGACGGTCGTGACGAACAGGACGAGCAGCCAGCCGTACGTTCCCGGGGCGCTGCGGAGGTAGCCCGCCACCGTCCCGAGCCCACGCCGAATCCGGATGACCCCGTTCACACAGGTCAGTATGGTCGGGAAGGTGATCGAGGTGCCTGGCGAACTGGCCGCTTCGCTGGAGAGGTGGAACGGGGCGGCCGGGCGCGCGTTCGCCGCGGACCTGCCCGGGCGGGCCCGGGAGTTCGCCGGTCGGTGGGGGCTGCGGGTCGACGGGCCCGCGATGTACGGCGTGTGCGCGCTGGTCCTTCCGGTGGTCCGGGACGACAACACGCGTGCGGCGCTGAAGCTCCAGCCGCTCGACGAGGAGACCGCGGGCGAGCCGCTCGCGCTGCGCGCCTGGGACGGTGCGGGTGCCGTACGCCTCCTGGAGCACGACGAACCCACCGGCACACTGCTCCTCGAGCGCCTCGACGATACCCGCACGCTCTCCGACGTGCCGGACGCCCGCGAGGCGGTGCGCGTCATCGGCGCGCTGCTGGCCCGGCTGACCGCCGTACCGGCCCCACCGGGACTGCGGACCCTCGACGCCGTCGCGCGGGCGATGCTCGAGCGGGCGCCGGCGGTGCTGGAGCGGGTGGGCAAGGCGGCGGAC
>NZ_JBFAIR010000181.1:0-1116 GCF_040654815.1 Streptomyces sp. NPDC050619
GTCCGTGTGGGTGGTGACCTCGGGCCGGTGCCAGCTGTCGGGCTTGCTGAAGGTGAGGACACCGCCGTGTCGGCGCGGGCGGCCGCCCTTGGGCCCGGAGCGTGCGGGGCCCGGGTCGCGGAGCATGACGCGGTCCGAGCGCAGACGCCCGACCAGCACGACCGGCAGGTCCGCCAGGGCGTGGGAGAGGTAGGCGACGTCGTAGCCGGAGTCCATGACGATCAGGATCTCGGGATCGCCCGGCCGCCAGTGCCCCGCCTGTGTCAACCGCTCGACGACGTCGCGCAGTTGGGCGGCGGTCACGAGTGTGGAATCGTCCGCGGGGCCCAGGCGCACCGCGTCGAGCAGCGCGACCCAGGAAGTGCGGCCGGCTTCCAGAGCGGCGACGAATGAGTACGGCCAGCCCGGCACCAACTGGTCCGTCTTGCGGTCGCCACGCCCGTAGACGTGGCAGAACAGCCGGTCGTCGCTGGTCGGGGCGTCAGGGCGGAGCCAGTTGCTCACGTCCACCGCCAGCACGATCCGCCCGTCGGCCGCCTTCGGCAGCGACAGGTCGGCCAGCACGCGACGCAGCCTCGCAGGCTCGATCCAGCCCCGGTCCAGCGCGGCATACAGCGCGCCGTGCCCACGCCGGTGCTCGACCGCCAGGGACAGCTCGACCAGGGTCTTCACCGGACCGTCCGCGCACAGGACCGCGTCCGTGAGCTCAAAAAGCGCATCCGCGCGGGCGTACAGACAGTCGTAGAACTCGACCCGAAAGCGGGACAAGACGTCCAACGCATCGCCTGCGGGCCCGGGGACGAGGAGACTCATACACAGCGGCCGTTCTCTCGTGCTTCGTTACTCGACATCTCGAAGCGTGGAGAACGGCCGCCTCCGCTGTCCCGGGAAGAACCGCAGATCAGCAGGTCGGGTGACCTGCGAGGATAAACGTCAAGCTAAGATGGTGTCCTATGTGGTGAGGCGGACGAACCGTTTGTAGCAGCAGATGGCTGCGGCGAGGCCGAGAAAGGCCAGGTAGTTGCGGGGATTTCGTTCGTAGCGGGGGCTGAGGCGGCGGTAGCCGGACAGCCACGAGATCGTGCGCTCGATCACCCAACGGCGGCGGCCCAGCCG
>NZ_JBFAIR010000182.1:0-1104 GCF_040654815.1 Streptomyces sp. NPDC050619
GGCGTACAGGCA
Source organism: Streptomyces sp. NPDC050619 (assembly GCF_040654815.1). Classification (NCBI taxonomy): domain Bacteria; kingdom Bacillati; phylum Actinomycetota; class Actinomycetes; order Kitasatosporales; family Streptomycetaceae; genus Streptomyces; species Streptomyces sp. NPDC050619. The sequence continues at coordinate 13 of NZ_JBFAIR010000182.1, forward strand.
AGTGGCGCCCCCTACGGCGGGGAGCCCATCGGCGGCGTCGGCGTCTTCTTCGACCAGTCGCTGGACGGTGTCGTCAAGGTGAGTCAACAGTTCGTCGGGGGGCAGTTCCATGTCGGCGAGTGTGCGTACGGCGGTGCGGAGCCTGCCCATGCTCGCCGCGGCGTTGATCCCGTGTCCGACCACGTCGCCGACGACGAGGGCGACTCGGGCGCCGGACAACGGGATCACATCGAACCAGTCGCCGCCGACGCCGTGGTCCATGTCGGCGGGCAGGTAGCTCGATGCCACCTCGACCGCCGTGCCGCCCTTCAAACCGCGTGGGAGCAGATTGCGTTGGAGCGCGAGGGCCGCGGTGTGTCGGCGCGCGTACTGACTCGCGTTGTCGAGCGACAACGCCGCGCGGCTGACCAGTTCTTCGGCCAGACGAAGATCGCCTTCCTGGAATGGCACCGGGTCCTGCGTACGGATGAACAACGCCGTGCCCAGCAGGGTGTGCCGCGCGCGGATGGGAACGACCATCAGGGAATGCATTCTATTTTCTCGGATCTTCTGCGCCCGGGCCGGGTCGTGATCGATCCATGCGCCCGGAGCGGTGTCCAAGACCGGTTCCAGGAAAGGCCTGCCCGTGCACAGGACGTGAGCGAAAGGGGATGCGGGCGACACTGGGACCGACTCACCGCGGTCCCATGGGGATTCGGGGACTCCTTGGTGGATCGAGGCAAGACCGGCACGTCGGAGAACGGGGAGGCGCTCACCCGTCGGCCCGATGTGGACCGAGGACGCTTCGCCGAACGGAATTGACTGCTCCAGGTCAATGGCGACGTAATCGGCGAGCAGGGGCACGGCGAGGTCGGCCAGTTCCTGGCTGGTCTGCATCACGTCCAGAGTGCTGCCTATCCGGGTGCTGGCCTCGGTGAGGATGGCGAGGCGCTCGCGGGCCCGCTGGTTGCCGGTGAGATCCACGCTCATGGAGCACACCCCGAGCGGCCTGCCGTCGGCGTCGCGCAGGCAGAAGAACGAGACCGAAAAGTCGTGGTCCCGGCGCTGATCCGCCAACGGCCAAGCCCGGTATTGATGGACCGCGGTCGTGCC
>NZ_JBFAIR010000183.1:0-1098 GCF_040654815.1 Streptomyces sp. NPDC050619
CTGAGCGCGCCGGCGCTTCAGTCGCGCCGGTACACCGTCACCACGCAGGCGCCGCCCAGGCCGATGTTGTGCTGCAGGCCGATGCGCGCGCCCGCCACCTGCCGCCGCTGCGCCTGTCCGCGCAACTGCCAGACCAGCTCGGCGCACTGCGCCAGCCCGGTCGCGCCGAGCGGATGGCCTTTCGACAGCAGGCCGCCGGACGGGTTGGTGACCACCCGGCCGCCGTAGGTGTTGTCGCCGTCGAGCACGAACCGCTCCGCCTCGCCCGGCGCGCACAGCCCCAAGGCTTCGTAGCTGATCAGCTCGTTGGCGGTGAAGCAGTCGTGCAGCTCGACCACGTCGACGTCGTCCGGGCCGATGCCCGCCGCGGCATAGGCCTGCTGCGCCGCGCGCTGCGACATGCCGTAGCCGACCATGTCGATCATCGAGTCGGCGAAGCTGTCCGCGCCATCGGTGGTCATCGCCTGCGCGGCGATGGCGACCGTGCCGGCGATGCCGCGGCGGCGGGCGAATTCGTCCGAGCACACGATCGCGCAGGCCGCGCCGCAGGTCGGCGGGCAGCATTGGTAGCGGGTCAGCGGGTCGTAGACCGGCGCCGAGGCCATCACCGCTTCCAGGCTCAGCGGCTCGGCGAACAGCGCATACGGGTTGTTGGCCGCGTGCGCGCGCGCCTTGACCGCGATGCGGCCGAAGGTGTCGGCGCCGATGCCGTAGCGCTCGCGGTATTCGCGCCCGGCGCCGCCGAACATCCGCGCCGCCAGCGGCGCCGGGCTGTCGCCCTGCAAGCGTTCCAGCACGGCTTGATGGCGCAGCAGCGGCGATTCGCGATCGGCGAACACACTGCCCAGCGCGCCCGGCGCCATCTTCTCGAAGCCCAGCGCCAGCACGCACTCGGCCGCGCCGGATTCGACCGCCTGCCGCGCCAGCCACAGCGCGGTCGAACCGGTCGAGCAGTTGTTGTTGACGTTGACCACCGGGATGCCGCTGAGGCCCAAGCCGTACACCGCGCGCTGGCCGCAGGTGGAATCGCCGTAGACGTAGCCGACATAGGCCTGCTGTATGTCGCGATAGTCCAGGCCGGCATCGGCCAGCGCGTTG
>NZ_JBFAIR010000184.1:0-1093 GCF_040654815.1 Streptomyces sp. NPDC050619
GCCGCTGACCCATTCGGCCGGCGTGTTCTGCCTGCCGATCCTGGCCCTGGGCGGACGCATCGTGGTGATCCCGCGCGGCGACTACGGCGAATTTCTGGAGGCGATCGGCCGTTACCGGGTCACCCACACGCTGCTGCCGCCGACTGCGATCTACATGTTGCTCGACCATCCTCGGTTGGATGCGGCGCAGTTGGATTCGCTGCAATGCTTCTGGTATGGCGCCGCGCCGATCTCGCCCGAACGCCTGGCGCAGGCGCTGCAACGGATCGGCCCGATGGCGCAGTTCTTCGGCCAGACCGAGGCGCCGATGGTGGTCTCGACCCTGGCGCCGGCCGATCACTACAACGCCGACGGTTCGCTCGCGCCGGCGCGCCTGACTTCGGCCGGACGGCCCAGCGCGCTGACCCAAGTGGCGATCATGGACGCCGACGGCGGCTTGCTGGCGACCGGCGAGCGCGGCGAGATCGTCGTGCGCGGCTCGCTGGTGATGGCCGGCTACTACAAGAACCCGCAAGCCAGCGCCGAGGCCTCGCGCCACGGCTGGCACCACACCGGCGACATCGGCTACCTGGACGCGGACGGCTTTCTGTACGTGGTCGACCGGGCCAAGGACATGATCATCACCGGCGGCTTCAACGTCTATTCCATCGAAGTCGAACAAGCGCTGCAGGCGCATCCGGCGGTGCGCGACTGCGCCGTGGTCGGGCTGCCGGACGAGAAGTGGGGCGAGCGCATCGTCGCGGTGGTCGAACTGCGCGAAGGCGCCAGCGCCGACAGCGTGGAACTGATCGCCTTCGTCAAGCAGCGCCTGGGCGGGGTCAAGGCGCCCAAGCAAGTCGAATTGTGGCCGACCCTGCCGCGCTCGAAGGTCGGCAAGGTCGTCAAACCGGACATACGCGCCGCGTTGCTGGCCGCGCACGCGGCGTCCTGAGCGCCACCGTCGGCGCGGGCGCGGCGCGCCCGGCCGCGCATCGCCGTCACCACCACTGATCGGGAGGGATCACATGTCGAGCAAGCGCTTCATCGCCGCCACCGCATTCGCCGCCGCCGCATCGTTCGCGGGCAACGCCGCCGCGCTCGACATCATGCCGGC
>NZ_JBFAIR010000185.1:0-1087 GCF_040654815.1 Streptomyces sp. NPDC050619
CCGCGGTGTCAGGGCAGCGGGATCGACCGCAGGCCGCGATGTGTTCCCGCCTGGACAACGATATGGCCCGAGTCGCCGCCCGGGACGACGAGCGTGGGGTATTCCCCGTCCCTCGTCTGCGGGTACGGCGCGGACATGCGCGGCGCGGCGGCTCCGGTCGCCTGCGGGCCGGCGTGCAGGTCGATCGTGATCACGCGTCCTCTGACGGCGGCGTCGTTGACCGGGGTGAAGGTGACGAACCATTCGCCGGCCAGTTCTGCCTCCTCGGTGGTGGTGGCGTAACTCCACAGCCTCCGGTGGTGGACGAGGTCGTATGCGTTCCAGTCGCCGGCGCCCGGGTCCTCCGCGCTGTCCTCGAACAACACGAGCACACCGTCGGACGAGATGAGACCGCGCTCGGGCTTCAGGCTGGTGTCCTCGGCGGTCGGCAGCGGCCCGAGCGTGACCGGGTCCAGGCGCTGGAGTGGCGGGAAGGTGTCCTCGGCGGAGTACGGGCTGCCGGTGCACACGAGGTAATGGCCGCCGGAGATGAGGTTCGGGCACTCGACACCCTGGGGGCTGGTCGCCACGGCGGCGCCGGTACGGGCGTCGCGGGCGGTGACCTTCGTGCCGTCGGTGGTGTAGACGCGGCCCCCGAAAGCGGCGATGCCCCCGTACGGATCCGCATCGATGGTGCGGTGCCACAGCGTCCTGCCGTCGGACGCCCGGAAGGCGCCGAGGGTGATGATCCCGGTGGTCTTCGCCGGCGTTTCGAGGACGTAGACGGTCCCGTCCGCCGCCGCGAGAGCCGGAAAGGCGTTGCCGTCGGTCAGCCGGCGCGTCCAGGCGGCCGTGCCCGTGCGTAGATTCGCCGCGCGCAGTATCGCGCCGGAGCCGGTCACGGCCCGTTCGTCGGCCGAGTCGACGACGAGTGCGGCGTCCTTGCCGCCACCGGTCGGGGGGACGGCCCAGGTGACCTCGCCGGTGACCCGGGACCGCCCGACGAGGCCACCGGAGCCGGTGCGGCACACGATCTGATGAGCCGTCGCCCCGCAGCGGCCCTCCTGCGCGGAGAAGGAAGCGGCCCTCCTGCGCGTGGACCGCTTCC
>NZ_JBFAIR010000186.1:0-1069 GCF_040654815.1 Streptomyces sp. NPDC050619
CCGCCAGCTCCCGCATCGAGAACGGCTTGGTCATGTAGTCGTCGGCGCCGACCCCGAGTCCGACCAGCATGTCGGTCTCGTCGTCCCGCGCCGTGAGCATCAACACCGGCACCGGACGCGCGGCCTGCACGCGGCGGCAGACCTCGAGGCCGTCGAAGCCGGGCAGCATGATGTCGAGGATCAGCAGGTCAGGCTGCCAGGCCTCGGCGGTGTCGACGGCCGCCGGACCGTCGCCCGCGGTTTGCACGAGAAATCCCTCCGCGCGCAGGCGGGCCGCGATGGCGTCGACGATCGTCGGATCGTCCTCGACGACCAGGACTCGGCGCTGTGCGCCCGGTGTCGCCTGCGCCGTGCCGCTGTGCGAGGTGTGTGTCTGCTCCATCGCCCGCCCCTGAAGTGTGCTTTCCGGAACCCGTGGGGTGATCCCATGACTGCGCTTGACGCTTGAATGATCCGCGTCAGGGAAGCACACTACGGGGATGGACGGTGCCCTCGCTATCCAGGTCGTACGGCGAGGTGCACGACGTCCGGAACGCCCCGGGCAACGGGGATCTCTTCGGTACGCACCTGTTGGAACCCGGCATTCCACAAGCATCCTTCAAATTCCGGAGAGGGCTGCGCTGACCACACCGCCAGCACCCCTCCTGGCCTCAACACCCTTGCACAGCCTGCCAGTCCGGCCGGTGAGTACAGTCCGCCGTTGCCCTCCGTGACCGTCCAGCCGGGGCCGTTGTCGATGTCCAGGCACAGGGCGTCGAACGTGGCGGAAGTCTCATTGACGTACGCCACCAGATCCGTCTCCAGGATTTCCGTGCGCGCATCGGCGAGGGCGTCGGCGGACAGTTCGGACAGCGGGCCGCAGCGGTGCCAGCCGATGACGGCCGGCTCCCGCTCGACGACGGTGATCCGGCCCCAGCGGTCGTCCGCGGCGGCGTGTGCGAGCGAAAACCCGACGCCCAGGCCGCCGATCAGCACGTCAGGGCGCGGCTGCCCGTCCACCGGCCGCCGATTCAGCGCCTCGTACGCGGCGTCGACGAGCAGCCGTTCCGAGCGGCCGTCGGAGGTGTCC
>NZ_JBFAIR010000187.1:0-1061 GCF_040654815.1 Streptomyces sp. NPDC050619
CGCGCGGCGGTGACCCGGTCGGTCTGGGGCATCGAACTCGATCTGAGCGGGGTCACGTTCTGTGACTGCTCCGGACTCAATACCCTGCTGGCCGTGAGGCTGCAGGCACGCCGCCAGTCCAAGACCGTGACCATTCGCGCCGCCAGTCCCGCCGTCCACCGCGTACTTACGCTGACCGGTACGTGGCCCTTTTTCAAGGCGGCGGACGACTCCGATTCCGACACCTCGGACGACGCAGGCCCCGAGGCGGCACCCGAAATCTCCGCCGACCGCGCCCCTCCCCCCGCTCCGCTTCCGGCACCGGCCTGGGCGGACGGCGCCGACGAGCGACTGCGGACCGAAGTCATACAGCTGCGCCGGGCCATGCAGACGCGCCCGACCATCGACCTGGCCCGCGGCATCCTCATGGCCTCCTTCGGACTCACCCCGGAGGACGCCTGGAGCGCTCTGGTCATGACCTCGCAACACACCAACGCCAAGGTGCACCGCGTCGCCCAGGGCCTGGTGGACACCGTCTCCGGCACCCCCCTGCCGGAGTCCGTACAGCTGGTACTCAGCGACGTCCTGACCAAGGTCGGCACGGCTGAGGCACAATCGACCTCCCGGTAGCGCGAACGACGATTGACCGTCACGTCGGCTACCCGGTCGTACAGCTGTTCCCGGTGGGTCGGCTGCGCCGCGTGTCTCGATTCCCGCAGCCCTACGGACGTGAACTTGCCCGTGAGCACGCCGAGTTGCCGGAACGTCTGGCCGAACTGGAGCCGGTCCGCGTGCGGGAGGAGTCCGGATGACGGGAATGCGCTACGTATACGCGGTCTGCCGCCCCTTCGGCGGCGCCCTCCAGGCTCAGTTGACGGGCGTGGCGGGCGACCCGCCCAGGCTGCTGACCCACCACGGCCTGGTCGCCGTCGTGAGCCACGTACCGGAGGGGGACTTCGCCCAGGAACCACTGCGGGCCGCATACGTACGGTGGGACAAGTGACGGCGGTCTCGACGGGCAGTGACACCGCCTGCGAGAGCGCGCCGATCACGGACCAGACGAACGGGCTCGGGCCCTGGGC
>NZ_JBFAIR010000188.1:0-1058 GCF_040654815.1 Streptomyces sp. NPDC050619
GGGCGCAGGTCCGAGCCCGGCGCGAAGCCCGGCACTCCAGTTCTGGTGAGATACGCAGACGATTTCGTTGTGCTTTGTCACACGGAGCAAGAAGCGTTAAAGGTCAGGAACGATCTGGCGGAATGGCTGGAACCAAGGGGTCTCTTCTTCAACGAAGAAAAGACTGAAGTCGTGCACCTCGAAGAAGGTTTCGACTTCCTTGGATTCAACGTACGTCGCTACAGAGGAAAGCTCCTGATCAAGCCGAGCAAGGCGGCGGTTACGAGGGTCCGGGAGAGACTGAAGGCCGAGATGCTGTCCCTGCGAGGGGCAAACAGCAGGGCCGTCATGAAGCGGCTGGCACCGATCATCCGGGGCTGGTCCGCCTACTACCGGACGGTGGTGTCGAAGGAGGTGTTTACATCTCTGGATGACTATCTGTGGAAGCTCACCTATAAGTGGGCCAAACACACCCACCCGACCAAGCCGAGGCACTGGGTCACTAGCAAGTACTTCGGCAGGTTCAACAGATCCAGGCAGAACAACTGGGTGTTCGGAGACCGGGTCACCGGTATCTACCTCCCCCAGTTTGCCTGGACAAAGATCGTCCGACACGTCCCGGTCAGGGGCACCGCATCGGTTTATGATCCGGCGCTCATCGAATACTGGGAAACCCGTCGACGCAAGAGAACGCCACCGCCGATGGATAAGACCAGCGTCTATCTGGCGTACAAACAGAAAGGGCTATGCCCGCTCTGTGAACAGGCGCTCATTGCCGGGGCTGAATACGAGCCAGAAGACCCACGCCAGTGGATCGAGTGGTTCGCAGCCCACACGAAGGCGCTGCACAAGCACCACTTCTTCGTGTACCGCCGCGACGGGGGGACGGACGACAGGACCAACCTTCGCCTCGTGCACTCCGAATGCCACCGCTTGCATCACGCAGCAGACGGCAAACGGACCAGGAAGTAACCTCGTTTCGTCCTTTGGGGTTTGCTTGAGCCGGATGCGGTGACAAGTCGCAAGTCCGGTTCTGAGGGGGCCGGAGCGCAGCAATGCGCTCTGGCTACCCGACAGAC
>NZ_JBFAIR010000189.1:0-1058 GCF_040654815.1 Streptomyces sp. NPDC050619
GTCCTCGTCGACCCGGCGTCCGTGCCGCGACGTGTGCCAGACGTTGTAGAGGAACGGCAGGGTGGAGACACCGAGCAGGAACGCCCCCACCGACGACAGGGTGTTGAGCAGCGTGAAGCCGTCCGTCGGCAGATAGTCGGCGTACCGGCGGGGCATCCCCATCTCGCCGAGCCAGTGCTGTACCAGGAAGGTCAGCTGGAAGGCCGGGAAGAGCAGCCAGAAGTGCACCTTGCCCAGCCGCTCGTCGAGCATCTTCCCGGTGAACTTGGGCCACCAGAAGTAGAACCCCGCGAACATGGCGAACACCACCGTGCCGAACAGCACATAGTGCAGGTGCGCCACGATGAAATAGCTGTCGGTGACGTGGAAGTCGAGCGGCGGCGAAGCGATGAGAACCCCGCTCAGACCACCGAGCAGGAACGACACGAGGAACCCGAGCGACCACAGCATCGGCGTCTCGAACGACAGCGACCCACCCAGCATCGTCCCGATCCACGCGAAGAACTTGATCCCCGTGGGCACCGCGATCAGGAACGACATCAGGGAGAAGAACGGCAGCAGCACCGAACCGGTCGCGAACATGTGGTGCGCCCACACGACCGCGGAGAGCATGGTGATCGCGATCGTCGCCCCGATCATCGGCAGATACCCGAACAGCGGCTTGCGAGCGAAGACCGGGATGATCTCCGAGACGATCCCGAAGAACGGCAACGCCACGATGTAGACCTCGGGATGCCCGAAGAACCAGAAGAGATGCTGCCACAGCAGCGCACCGCCGTTCGTGGCGTCGAACACGTGCGAACCGAACTTCCGGTCCGCCTCCAGGCACAACAGGGTGGCCGTGAGCACCGGGAACGCGGGCAGCACCAGGATGGACGTGAACAGCACGTTCCAGGTGAAGATCGGCATCCGGAACATCGTCATGCCGGGTGCGCGCAGACACAGGATCGTGGTGATGAAGTTGACCGCGCCCAGGGTCGTGGACACGCCGGTGACCACGAGCCCCATCACCCACAGGTCCCCACCGGCGTCGGGGGAGTGGTAGGCGCTGTTCAACG
>NZ_JBFAIR010000190.1:0-1051 GCF_040654815.1 Streptomyces sp. NPDC050619
TCGCTGACGGCGCCGACCAACGTCGTCTTGCCGACGCCGAATCCGCCGGCGACCAGTATCTTCAGCGCCAGGGGAGTCGTGTCGCCCGTATCGTCGGAGTGCGCGGAGACCATGATCACTTCTCTCGGGAGTTCCGGCCGCGATCGATGTCTGTGTGCGAAGTCGGCACCATGACAACTGTGGCTCCGCCGCGCGCGATCGGACCGCAATCCGCGCGATGTGATCGACTCGCGTCCGTTTGGTTCTGAACCTTCATCTAAAGTGCCCGCAACCCTTCGATGACCTCGCGCAGAATCCGTTCGTCGGGCAGTTGGGCCGGGGGCACAGGGCGGCTGACCGTCACGCAGCCGGTCTCCAGCAGGTCGCCCAGGAGCACCCTGACCACGCCCACGGGGAGGTCGGCACCCGTGGCGAGTTCGGCGACGGACTGCGTTTCGGGGCGGCACAGGTCGAGGAGCACCCGGTGCTCGGGGCCGAGCAGGGTGCCGCCGTCGACGACCTCAGCTCCGGGAATGAGCGTGACGAGCGCGATCAGGTCGAAGCGGATCCCGGTAGGTCCGGGTCTCGTACGGCCGCCCGTCATGGCGTACGGGCGCACCAGTGGCCCGGCCTCGTTGTCGTACCACTGGCTGCCCGGCTCCCGCCGGGCGGCCGTCGTGTCCTGGGTCATCGGTGGCGGACCCCCCTCTCGGCTCATCCGGCGGCGGGCGGCCGGGCCTCGACACGCGGGGGCGTGCCAAGGTGCTCGCCGACACGCTTGACCAGTCGTGCCATCTCATAAGCGACCAGGCCGATGTCGGCGGTCACGGCGCTGAGAACGGCGAGACACGAACCGTCTCCGGCGGCGGCCACGAAGAGGAAGGCGTCGTCCATCTCCACCATGGTCTGGCGTACGCCGCCTGCGCCGAAGTGCCGCCCCACGCCCTTGGCGAGGCTGTTGAAGCCCGAGGCCACGGCGGCGAGGTGCTCCGAGTCCTCCCGTTCGAGGTCGCTCGAGGCGCCGACCGCGAGTCCGTCGTTGGAGAGCACGACGGCGTGCCGTACCTCGCCC
>NZ_JBFAIR010000191.1:0-1050 GCF_040654815.1 Streptomyces sp. NPDC050619
AACGGAGTTCCCCCGGCGACGTAACATTTCCCACTGCCGCCTCTCACCGTTCTCTCATCTCTTGAGCCTGCTGATCACCCCCCGGCATACTCCGTGTTCCGGGGGGTTGACGCGCATGCGTACGGGACAGCCCCCGGCCGGGTGAACGGGGAATTCGCCCGGTACTCCAACTCCCAGGGGGAGTCTTGCGCAGACAAGTGAAAAGCGTGGCCGCGGCAACCGTCGCCGCTGCCGCAGCCGTCGCCCTCGCCGCGGGAATGACCAGCCCGGCGTCGGCGAAGCCCGAGCAGCATGCCCAGACCGCCGCTCCGGCGCTCACCGCCAAGCACCGCATCACCCTGATCACCGGCGACCGGGTCGCCGTCGACGGCAAGGGCCGCGTCGTCGGCCTGGACCGGGCCAAGGGGCGCGAACACATACCCTTCCAGGTCCGCAAGGCCGCCGGACACACCCTCGTCATCCCCGCCGACGCGGCCCGTCTGATCGCCACCGGCAAGCTGGACCAGCGGCTGTTCGACGTCACCGAGCTGAACAGGTCCACCACCCGCGCGTCCCAGAAGAACGGCCTGAAGGTCATCGTCGGGTACAAGGGCGGCGCCGCTGCCGCCAAGTCCGACGTCCGTGACGCGGGCACCCTGCGCCGCAGCCTCAAGGCGATCGACGCGGACGCCGTGCAGACCCCGGCCAAGGACACGCACGAGCTGTGGGACGCGGTCACCAACGGCGACAAGGCCGCCTCCGGGATCGCGCACGTCTGGCTCGACGGCGTCCGCAAGGCCAGCCTCGACAAGTCCGTGCCGCAGATCGGCGCCCCCAAGGCGTGGGCGGCCGGATACACCGGCAAGGGCGTCAAGATCGCCGTCCTCGACACGGGCGTCGACGCGACCCACCCGGACCTCAAGGACCAGGTGATCGAGTCCAAGAACTTCTCGGACGCCACGGACGCCACCGACCACTTCGGCCACGGCACGCACGTCGCGTCCATCGCGGCCGGCACCGGCGCCAAGTCCGGCGGCACGTACAAGGGCGTGGCGCCCGACGCCAAGATCC
>NZ_JBFAIR010000192.1:0-1049 GCF_040654815.1 Streptomyces sp. NPDC050619
TCGGCCGTCAGCGAGGCCCGCATGGAGCGGTCGCCGAGCCGCAGCTTGAGCAGCGGTCCGACCTTGGTGCCGAGGCCCTTGGCGGTGGCTATCGCACGGTCGGCGGCGGCCAGTTGGGACTTCAGCCTGCCGCTCGCCCGGTCGGTGACGGACACCTCCGCCGACTTCAGGGCGGCCGAGCGCAGGCTCGTGCGCCAGGCGGAGTCGCCGAGCGAGCGCGCGATCGCCCGCGCGGCCCGGTCCTGGGCGGCGGTGACCGCGGACGCGGTGGCGGAGTGTGCGGAGGCCGCGGAGGCGGAGTGGGCCGCGACGGGGGCGGGAGCCGCAAGGGCTGCGGGGGCCGCGGTCAGGGTCTGGGCCGCCGCCAGGACGACGAGGGTGGCCGCGGTGGCGGCCGTGGTGCCACGTCTACGGGTGTGACGAGGTCTCACGGGGATCGATCCTCCCGGATACGAGTGGTCAGAGGGTCGGTGACGCACTGTCAGAGGGTGGTGCCGGGTGGAGCCGGTGAACCGGTGAACTGGTTTGGTCGTGAACGCCGTGCGGAATCTATGCGAGTAGATTCCGGCTATGGTGTCGTGGCATGTCATATGCGCAAGGTCTTCACACCGCTCGCAGATGAACAATCCGTGCGCCCCTGGTGGTTGGCGGTCGGCCCGTCAGCCCTCCGCGGCCGCGAGCCCCCGCAGCAGGACCGCCGTGAAGTGCCGTACCCAGGCGTCGTCCGCGGGCTCCGCGCTCACCAGGGTCCGGTGGACCACCGCGCCCGCCACCATGTCGAAGATGAGGTCCACCGTGCGGGCCGTATCCTCGGGGCCCGTCTCCGGAGGCAGCTCCCCGCGCCGCTGCGCCCGCTTGCGGCCCTCGATGACCAGCCGCTTCTGGCGTTCGACGATGGAGCCGCGGATGCGTTCGCGCAGGGCGTCGTCGCGGGTGGACTCGGCCACCACCGCCATCAGACCGTTCCTGGCCTCGGGCCGGGCCAGCAGGTCCGCGAACTGCAGGACCACGCCCTCGATGTCGGCGGCGAGTGTGCCGCAGTCGGGCAG
>NZ_JBFAIR010000193.1:0-1029 GCF_040654815.1 Streptomyces sp. NPDC050619
GTCAGCTCGGACTTGGTCTGACGCGGAACTTCCCAGCCGCGGCGGTAGAAGTCGGCGTCTTCGCCCAGCGGGTTGAACGCGCTGTCGGCCTTCAGGCGCAGGTCGCCCGCATAGCGGTCGCTGAAGCCGGTGGAACGGAACGGATAGCCCGCGATCTGCTGGGTGGCTTCGCGATCCGTGTACAGGATGTCGGCCTTGGCGCGCAGATTGTCGGTGATGTCGAACTCGGCATTGGCGAACACCGAACGACGCTCCAGGCCGGTCGACAGATACATCTGCTCGTTGGCGTTGGCCTGGTCGGTCAGACCATTGGTCGGGTGGAAGTTCGACAGCTTGGAGGTGTCGGTGGTGCCGCGGTTCGCGGTCCAGGCGTTGCCGTCGGCGTCGAACAGCGTGCCCCACTGGTTGATGCCGCTCCAGCCGTTGCTGCGCACCGAGCCGTCGGGACCGCCGAGGTCCGGGGTCGGATGGGCGCGGCCGTTCGGGTAACGGGTGAAGTCGCGGTCGCGCGCGAACACCGGATCTTCCTTGCTGTACTCGGCGCCCAAGGTCACCGAACCGCGCTCACCGGTCTGGCCGATGACGAAGTTGTAGACCTCCTTGTTGCCGTCGCCCTGGCCGTACTGGCCGATGTAGGCGCTGCCTTCCAGGCCGTCGAAGCGCTTGCGGGTGATGATGTTCACCACGCCGGCGATGGCGTCGGAGCCGTACAGCGCGGAGGCGCCGTCGCGCAGGATCTCGACGCTGTCGATCGCCATCAGCGGGATGGTGTTGAGGTCGGTGCCGGTGTTGCCGCGGTTGCGCGCGCCGAACAGGTTCAGCAGCGCGGTGGTGTGGTGGCGCTTGCCGTTGACCAGCACCAGCACCTGGTCCGGGGCCAGGCCGCGCAGCTGCGCCGGGCGCACCGCGTCGGTGGCGTCGGTGATCGCCGGGCGCGGGAAATTCAACGAGGGCAGGGCGCGAGCCAGCGCGGTGGCCAGTTCGACCGTGCCGGTGGCCTCCAGGGTCTGCGGGGTGATGATGTCGATC
>NZ_JBFAIR010000194.1:0-1029 GCF_040654815.1 Streptomyces sp. NPDC050619
GCTTCCCGGCCGCCCGGACGCAGAACGTCACGCTGGTCCGGTCAACTCACTGCCGCTGCGCCCACCGGCAGTGCCGGCGAAGGCCACCGCGACCCTGGACAGGCTGACCGTCTCCCGGGTCCAACTCGGCCCGGGCGCCGGGGCCTTCTGGGAAGCCATCGAGGCCATGAGCGGCCCGCGCCGTGAGCCCAAGGCCGCCGTCGACGCACTCGACGAGGCGATCACCGTCGTCCGCGCGATGTGGGGCGGCGAACGCAGCGTCCGGACCCCGGGCGCGCACTACTCCCTCGCCGGCGTCCACCCCGGCCCCGCGCCCAACCCGGGCCCAGGGATCTGACTGGGCTCATACGGGCCTCGCATGCCGGCCCTGACCGGGGCGAGGGCCGACGGCTGGCTTCCTCCGCACGCCCACCTCCCACTCGACGGGCTCTGCGGGTGCCGATAAAATATCCGCCCAATTCACGGCCCCGATCGCCGGTCTCCGGCCGTGCCTGCCCCTCGCCCCAATGTCCACACCTGTCCAGGGCGTCGGCGGCATCATGATTTGTCTGCCTCAAACGCTTCATCGCCCGCGACGTCTACAAGTACCTCACCCAACAACACACCCCACCACAGTCACTCATCCAGACCGCTTGACGGCCTAGGGGAGCTTCATCAACGAGGTCGGTCACAGACGACCGGGCCGCCTCCTGAACAGCCGGTCCATGTGACTCATAGCCGCGGCGCTGCGTGTACTGGTCGGCGTACGTGTACCGGCGCGTACAGGGCACCAGCTGGTCCGTGGATGGTGAGCGACACGCCCGTCGACGTCGTGGTGCGCACTCGTCCGATAGGTGCTTGTGCGTTGGCAACAAGCTCTCGCCATGAACTCGTGTGGTCAGGACATAGTCGCCGTCTCGTCTCCATTGCACGCTGGAAGGCGCTGGTCCCCGTGCACGCTGGAAGGTGGTCCCGAACGGTCCGGGGTCGGTGAAGCGAGGACGCTGATCGCGTGAATCCAGAACTCAGCGGGCGGTTCGGGCACCACTC
>NZ_JBFAIR010000195.1:0-1028 GCF_040654815.1 Streptomyces sp. NPDC050619
CGGACCACCGGACGAGGTACGTTGGCTTCTTCGCGGAGCGGTTGATGCTCAGCTTCCAGACAGAGACCTTGTACGACTTCACGAGGCCACCCCCTCCGCCCGCTCCTCCAACCAGTCGTTGAGCACGTCACGCCGAACCCGCAGCTCACCGTTCGGCAGCCGTATGCAGGCCGGGGCGATACGGAGCTCTCGCCAGCGGTAGAAGGTGCGCCGGGAGATGCCGCCGAGCTCTTCGAGCACCTGCCGAACGGTGAGGAGTTCGGCCGAATTCGTACGGGCGTCACGCGCCATGGGAAGCACCGCCCTCACGTGCCGAAGCAGCCAGGAGCGCCGCTTCCGGCGAGTAGCCGCGCCCGGCGTAGCGCCACTCGTCGACCGTGACCGTTGGCCGCGAGCCGATGCCGAGGGCGGTTTGCTGCTCCTCTGCGCGATGATCTGCGCGAGCCTGCCGGAGTGCGGTCAGAGTGGTCGAGTAGCGACGCGACTTGCTGGAGAAGTGGCCGCCGTAGCCGAGCATGTGCGCCCAGCGCCGTAAGCCGAGCGGGGCGAAGTCGGGCAGGCCGCCGAGCCACCAGCACGTACTGATCATGCGGAGTACATGGGCACGTACGGGCAACAGGACCAGGTCCCGCGCCCCGTGAATACGGCCATCCACCGCGCCGGCGGTCTCGGCGCCCTTCGTTGCGTACTTGGCGATGTAACCGGCTACGGCCGCCGAGGTCAGCCGCTCCCCCGCTCCGAAAGCGGATATGGGGCGTACGTCGATCTGCTCCCCGAACCGCAGCTCACGGGGGCCGACGATGTCCCTCCCGGGAGCCAGGAGCCGCACTCTCTCGGCAGCACCGCGGACAGCTGCCGAGAGCAGGGCAGTCGTGGCCCAGCCCGGCGGAGTCGAGTTGGCCCCCTCCGCGCCGTCGAGGCGGATGACGGCATGGAAGTGGACCAGCCCGCGCCGCTGGTAATCGGCGACCTTGGCGTATGACACCCGAGCGCTCTCGCTGAACTTCCCGCGGGAGAGCCCAACCGTG
>NZ_JBFAIR010000196.1:0-1028 GCF_040654815.1 Streptomyces sp. NPDC050619
CTTCGCCGCGACCCGCCCCGCCACCTCGTCGGAGACTCCCGCCTCGTCGAAGTTCCGCAGATTGCGGACCAGCGCCATCGACCCCATTGACGGGATCACGGCCTCCCAGGCCGCCTTGTCCATCGGCCCCTGGACCCACCCGGCCAGCGCCTCCCACGTCATCCCGGCCGCGGCCAGCCGCTCGGCCCCGTCCGCCCCGGTGACCAGCGCGTACCGCTCCTCGACCGGCACGGCCATGAGCGCGTGGTGCGCGGTGAGCAGCGCATCGGAGGCGGGCGGTACGGCACGCTCGGGTCGCCGGCGCCGGTTCAGCGCGTACCGGAACAGCTCGCCCTGCCAGGGCCGTTCGGGAGCGGGGGCGGGATGGGTGAGTTCGAGTACGTCACCGAACCGGAAGCCCCGCGACGCTGTGTCGTACTTGAGCAGCGCGCGGTTGGTGTAGAGCCGCCGTACCGCGTCGGAGATCCCGCGCTTGAGTGGCTGCGGCAGGGCGCGTCCGTACCGTGCGGTCCAATAGGCGAGCAACTCACCCGGTTCGTCGGGCCGTTGGAGCACGGCGTCCACGGCCTGCCGGGAGAAGCCGACGAGACCGGCATCCCGCCGCCCCCGGACGAACTCGGCCGCGCCCACCACCGACGCCGTGCGCATATGGGCCTCGGCACGCAGCCAGCGCAGCAGGCCGAGCGTCCACTCCGGTTCGCTGACGGCGAGTTGGCGCACCAGGTCCGCGTACCGTGCGTCGCGGGACCCGGCGCCTTCGTAGAAGCTGTGCTGTCCCACCATGTTGGCGACGGCCAGCAGGAACAGCTCGGACTTCGGCTCCCGGACGTACCCGGCACCGCCCTCGTGGTTGAGGCGGTGGGACACCGATCCCTGGGCCCGCGAGGTGACCGTGCGGAAGCTGGTCCGGACGGTCCACTGTCCGTGGATGGAGAGCGAGGAAGTCGCTCCGCCTGCGGTCAAGCCCGGTATCTCGGCCTGGATCTCGGTCCTGGCTTCGGCCTTGGCCCGCTGACGGTTGAACTGGG
>NZ_JBFAIR010000197.1:0-1026 GCF_040654815.1 Streptomyces sp. NPDC050619
GTGAGGGTTAATGGTACCGGTATAAGTAGCGTGACCTTCCGCGTCTACTTGCGCGGCGATGGTGGCGGCCCCTCTTGGGGCTCTCAATTCTCCAGTTCCGGCGATCAATTTTATGTCGGCGTTTCGCTGGATCCCATTGCCGACTTTTCGATCACCAAGACCAACACGCCGGCAGCGGGGCAGAATGATCAGGCCAACGACACGTTGCTGCCCGGGCAGAACACGACTTATCAACTGGTCGTCACCAACAACGGCCCTGATCCGGTGGTCGGTGCGATCGTCACCGATACACCCGGTGCCAATTTGAACTGCCCGGCCGGCAATGCAGTCACGATCACCGGTAATGGCGTCCCAGCGGGCAGCTTCACCGTCGCCAACTTGACCGGCGCAGGCATCGCGCTGGGCAATTTGAACAGCACCCAGTCCGTAACGTTGACTTTCACCTGTACGGTACTGGCGGACGCAATCGGCAACGTGGTCAATGATTCGAGAGTCGCGGCGCCACTTGGGGTCACCGAGCCGAACTCGAACAACAACACCGCCAACGATACCGACCAGTTGCCGCCGCGGGTGACCCTGGCCAAGACCACCACTAATGGAGCCGGCGCCAATACCTTCGGTTTCACCTTGGCTGGCGTGACCAACGCAGCCGATTCCATTTCGGTCACCGGCGCGGCGACGGTCACCTCTGTCACGGCGCATGTCGGAACAGCGGGTACTGCGGTCACCATTCAGGAGTCAAGCGTGCCGGCGGGCTGGCCGGCCAATCCGACGCAAGTGGTATGCACGGATGCGAGCTCGACAACGCCAAACGCCAACATCGCGACGCTGTCGGGCAATACTGCGACCATTCCAGCCGCTGCCGTGGTGGCGGGCGCCAACATCACCTGCAGATTCACCAACACGCTTCCGACCACATTGAGGGTGATCAAGGTTTCGAACGGTGGCACCGACACGTTCGCTTTCTCGGGTACCAACGGCATCGCCGCGCACAACATCGCGACCACGGCGGCGGGCGCGCCCGGC
>NZ_JBFAIR010000198.1:0-1025 GCF_040654815.1 Streptomyces sp. NPDC050619
ACGGCCAGGGCCTGGCCAACCTGTACGGCGGGCAGAAGGCACTGGAGCAGAAGCTGGACCAGTTCTTCGCCACCCCGGAGAACGCCGACAGGCCCGGCGGGTACGGCGGCACGATCCACGAGATGCTCGAGGCGAGTGCGGTGCGCATGGGCCAGCTCGGCATGAGCAACCAGCCGTCGCACCACATACCGTACATGTACGACTACGCCGGTGCGCCGTCCAAGACGCAGGCGATCGTGCGGGAGATCCTGCAGCGCCTCTACGTCGGCGACGAGATCGGCCAGGGCTACCCGGGTGACGAGGACAACGGCGAGATGTCGTCGTGGTACATCCTCAGCTCGCTGGGTATCTACCCGCTTCAGGCGGGCTCCTCCAACTGGGCCATCGGTTCACCGCAGTTCGCCCAGATGACCGTCCACCGCGAGAGCGGCGACATCGTCGTCAACGCGCCGGGCAACAGCACGAAGAACGTCTACGTGCAGAGTGTGAAGGTCAACGGGAAGACGCAGCAGGGCGTGTCCATCGACTCGTCCGTGCTCGACCATGGCGGCACGATCGACTTCCAGATGGGCCCGAACCCGTCGTCCTGGGGCACCGGCAAGAACGACGCGCCTTCGTCGCTGACCAAGGGCAACGAGGTGCCCAAGCCGTTGCAGGACACCACGGGCCCCGGCCTCGGCACCGCGACCGCGAGCGACGGGCAGGACGCGTCGAAGCTGTTCGACGACTCGTCGACCACGCAGATGACCTTCACCGACGGCACGCCGCAGGTGAACTGGGTTTTCCGCAGCGGTAAGCAGATGCCGACGTACTACACCCTCACCTCGGGGGCGAGTGCGGGCGACCCGACGGATTGGAAGCTGCAGGGCTCCAACGACGGGATCACCTGGACCACCGTCGACTCCCGCAAGGGCGAGGTCTTCGCGTCGCGCGGCCAGACCCGGCCGTTCAAGATCGGCAATTTGGGGAAGTTCGCACGGTTCCGCCTGGTCGTGAACAAGACCCTCGGCGCCGCGCAGACGAAC
>NZ_JBFAIR010000199.1:0-1024 GCF_040654815.1 Streptomyces sp. NPDC050619
CGGGGTGCGGGGCCTGGGTTGCTCGGGCTGGTCCGGCTGCTGCCCGGACCGCTCGATGTGCTGGGGCTGGTCGGAGAGCGCGGACTGCCCGTCGCGCGCGGACGCCCCGGCCACGGAGAGGCGAGACGGTTCACGTCGCGCGCCCCCTGCCGACGGCTCCACACACCCGCAGGACGTCCGATGGACGAACGTGCAGGGGAGCCGCACGGTCTGGGCCGGGCGGTCCGGGGCTGCCAGGCGCTCCAGCAGCACG
Organism: Streptomyces sp. NPDC050619; assembly: GCF_040654815.1. NCBI lineage: Bacteria > Bacillati > Actinomycetota > Actinomycetes > Kitasatosporales > Streptomycetaceae > Streptomyces > Streptomyces sp. NPDC050619. The sequence goes on from NZ_JBFAIR010000199.1 coordinate 254, forward strand.
CGGACGGCCTGCGCGCCGATCTCCCTGCTGGGCTGGGCGATCGTGGTGAGCCGGGGCGAGAACAGATCCGCCCAGGCGAAGTCGTCGAAGCAGCACAGGGCGATGTCGTCGGGCACGGACAGGCCGTGGTCACGCAGGGCACGCAGGGTGCCGATGGTCATCGCGTTGTTGGCGGTGATGAGTGCCGTGGGAGGGTCGGTGAGCGACAGCAGGGCCGTGGTGGCTTGTTCGGCGCCGGTGGACTCGGAGTTGCCGGGTACTACGAGTCGGTCGTCGTGGGGCAGCCCGGCGGTGGCGAGGCCGTCCCGGTAGCCGGTGATCCGCTCGTCGGTGGTGCTGAGCCCGGGCAGGCCCGCGACCAGGCCGATCCGGCGGTGGCCCAGGCCGGCGAGGTGGGTGACGAGCCGGGCCATGGGTTCGGTGTTCTCGGCGCAGACCTGATCGAAGCGCGGGGTGCCGGCGGCCTGGCCGGCGGGGTCGGCGACCGACCGGTCCAGGAACACGGTGGGTACGGCATGGCGGCCGAGGTAGGCGACGAGTTCGCGCGGGTCCGCGGAGGGGGCGACGATCATGCCGTCCACGCGTCGCTCGTGCAGCAGCTGGACGACCTTGCGTTCGTGCTCGGGGTCGTCGTGCGGGTCGGCGATCAGCAGGCTGTAGCCCTGTTCCAGGGCGCCGGCCTCGACGCCCTGGAGGATCTCCGTGAAGTACGGGTTGCTGAACGCCGACACCGCGAGCCCGATGGAGCGGGTGCGGGAGGTCACCAGGGAG
>NZ_JBFAIR010000200.1:0-1022 GCF_040654815.1 Streptomyces sp. NPDC050619
GGGGCGAAGGCCGGTGCGCGACCCGGCGCCGCCGACTGCAAGGCCGTGACCAGCCAGGCGCGGCGCGCCAGCAACTGGGCGCGCCGGGCGTCCAGTCGGTACAGCTCGGCGTCCAGGAGCCGCAGCTCTTCGGCCGGGGGCGGGAAGTGCGTCATGCCGAGGAGTGTGGTCCCGGTCACTTCACAAACCATGAGTACGAGTACTCAGCTTGACGTTTAACCTCGGCGGGCTTGGTGCTCCTTGATGGATTCGGCTCGTTTGACCGTCTTGCCGACGTCATGATGCTTGGCCCGGTGCTTGTTCTTCGAGCCGGGTGGGCGTCCCGGGCCTGGGCGGGACGGTTTTGGTGCGGCTGCTGGGCGGGACACGGTCGCGTGGACGTTGCGAAACCCCCGGCGGATACGTGCGGGGGTGAGGCGTCGTGGTTCGGCGGGCCGTTCCCAGGGACGGCGGAGGTCCTCGGTGAGGGGGCGGGCGAGGCGGAGCTGTGTGTGGGCGGCGATGATCAGCCAGGTCCACAGGTCGGCGGTGTCCGCGTGGCGGACCTTCGGGGTGGTCCAGCCCAGGGTCTGCTTCATCAGCCTGAATGTGTGTTCCAGGTCGAATCTGCGGAGGAACGACTGCCACCAGCGGTCCACGTCCACCGGCGTCGCGGCGGTGGCTGAGCACCACAGCCAGACCGGTTTCGGGTCGCGGTCGCCCGGCAGGCGCTCGACCTTGAGCCGCATCAACGTGCCGTGGAGGATGGGCAGTTCTTCCTTCGCGTGTTCCAGCCAGGGGCCGCGGTGGGTGAGCCGGGGATGCATCCGGTCCCAGGCCATCGCCTCGGCCTTGCCATAGCGGGTGGTATCCGTGCTGGTGGTGACGTCGGGCTGGTGCCAGCTGTCGGGCTTGGCGAAGGTGAGGACGCCGCCGTGCCGACGGGGCAGTCGACCTTCATCGGCCTGTGGATCTTCGGCTGGGACAAGCTGCCCAAGAAGATCCATCTGGCCTGCATCTGGATGGTCTCGATCGGGACGATC
>NZ_JBFAIR010000201.1:0-1020 GCF_040654815.1 Streptomyces sp. NPDC050619
GCCGGTATCAGGCAGTGCCTCGGTGAGGTCGATCTTGAAGACCTTGCCGATGGCGCCGGAGGTGGGACACAGCACGGCCGGGCTGAGGTCATTGGGCGGGCTGAAGCAGGGATCCTTCAGTTCGCTGCCGACGATGCACCGATAGGCGTCAGAGCGTACGGCCGCCTGGGAGGACGCAAAGCAACTGCCGTCGGCACTCGCGACGACGCGGACGTCGTCAGCGGGCTCGCCGAACGTCCAGGGCGTGTAGGTATTGACCTGGGTGACAGGGCGCGAAGACGGCGTGGGGGCGGACATGGCCAGCGAACTGGTTGCTGCGGGCGGCTTCCTTGATGGCGAAGTGGGTGCGGTGGAGGCGGCCGCCTGAGCCTGCGTGGTGGAGCCAGCACTGTGGCGGACGGGGGGTGCAGACGGTGTCAAGGCATGGCCGGCTGCTGGCGACTGACGGGAGAGGGCGTAGGCGACCAGCGTCGCCGAGAGGGCGCCTGAGAGGGCGGCGGTGATAGCGGCCTTGTGCCACCAGCGCATGCCGCGGCTGGCCGGCGTGGCAGTGCCTGGATAGGTGTAGGACGCGGTGAGCGGGGCCGGCTCCCGCAGCAGGCGGGGCAGGTCCCTGCTGAGGGGTCGTAGGCGTGGATCGGAGCGGAGGGCTGCGCTGACCGCGCGCACAAGGTGAGGCGGAAGTCCGCTCAGATCCGGTGTGGTGTGCTGGATACGGTAGGCGAGCGCTTCGGCAGGCCCAGTACCGAAGGGGTGACGTCCCAGGGCGGCAGAGGCGACCACGAGCCCCCACGTGAACACATCGGCCGCAGGACCCGCGGTTCCGGTGGCCAGCTGCTCGGGCGCCAGGTATCCGGGGGTGCCCAGCCTCCAGCCGGTACGGGTCACCGCGGTGGCGTCGGCCAGCTGCGCAATGCCGAAGTCGATCACTTTCGGGCCGTCCGCGCCCAGCAGCACGTTCGACGGCTTCAGGTCGCGGAGGCCTTGGCGCGGGCATTGGAGACGATTCACGCGGCCGGG
>NZ_JBFAIR010000202.1:0-1015 GCF_040654815.1 Streptomyces sp. NPDC050619
CCCGGCATGAACCAACTGGGCGGCCAGAGCTGGGCCAACGTCTGGGCCTTCTGCCTCCTCATCATCGTGCTCCTCGTCAGACCACAAGGCCTGCTGGGCGAACGCGTCGCGGACAGGGCGTGATCACATGACCGAGACGACCATGACCCTCAGGGCAGTCACCGTGCCCCCCGCCCCCAAGGGCCTCATCCCCCTGCCGGCAGCGGCAGCCCGCGCCCTGATCCTCATCGGCGGCATAGCCACCGCCGCCTCCGCCTACCTCGCCTGGACCTGGACCTCCGAATTCCCCGGCGACCTCACCGTCACCGGCTACCCCGGCGGCCTCCAATGGCTCACCTTCACCGCCGGCGTCCTCACCGCCCTGTTCGCCCTCGGCTCCTACCGCGTCCGCGGTCTCGGCTGGCTCATCCCCGGCGGCAACAATGCGCCGCTCGTCCTCACCGCACTCAGCGGCTTCGCCGTCACCTGGTACACCGTCATCTCCATCGCCGTCGAACTCGGCGGCCTCGCCAACCTCGAACCCGGCGGCTGGATCGCGGCCATCGCCGCCCTCATCCCCGTCCTCGGCGCCTTCGCCCTCCCCGAGCAGAACACAGGCACCACCAAGGAGACGCTGAAGGCGTACATCACCAAACCCGACAACATCCCCGCAGGGCGGTCCCGTCGGCGGCGTCACCGTGCGGGCCGGGCAGGCCCTACGGCCATCCAGCGCACCAGCGGCTGGGGTCAGCGCGCGGTCATCACTCTGGTCACGATCGTGGGTCTGGCTGTCTTCACCTACGGCATCGACACCGAATACGGCGAACTCTTCATCGGGTACCTGATCGTCGTCATCGGCGCCGTCTGGGCCCTGCACACCGCGGGCCTCCTCCAGCGCTTCTCCGGCATCGTCGCCCACAACCGCAGCTTCATGCTCGCCGTGGGCTTCCTCGCCGCGATCGCCTTCCCCTTCACCCAGACCGACGACCACTACGCCAACATCGGCGTCAACATCCTCATCTTCGGAACCGTCGCC
>NZ_JBFAIR010000203.1:0-1014 GCF_040654815.1 Streptomyces sp. NPDC050619
GTTCGACGAGGACCCGGCCCCGGACGCCACGATCCAGCTGACCTTCGTCGAGTTCGACGCGGCGGCGAAGATGCTGGAGGCGGCGGGCTTCCACGCCGAGCGTTCGATCAAGGAGGCGTGGCCGCAGTTCCAGGGCTGGCGGGTCAACTACGAGGCCGTCGCCTACGATCTGTGCCGCCGCAGCGACGCCGTACCCGCCCTGTGGACGGGCCCGCGTGACTTCCCCTCGACACCGATCCCGCCCAGGCGCCCGGTGGACCGCCGCCCCGGTGAAGGCCGGACGAAACTCCCGCCTGCTCAGGGGTAGTCACCGGGTCCGAAGGGACCGCACTCGAACGGGTCTTCAGCCCGCCGTGCCGGCCAGCATGCGCTCCAGCACCGCACGCTGCAGGGGCAGTACCTCGGCGTGCAGGTCGCGGCCCTTGCGGGTGAGGGCGACCCACACGCCCCGCCGATCCTCGGCGCAGACCGACCGCTCCACCAGACCGTCCTTCTCCAGCCGCCCGATCAGGCGGGACAGGGCGCTCTGGCTGAGATGGACCCGTCCGACCAGGTTCTGCACCCGGCACTGGTCGCCCTCCCGGGACGACTCGGAGGCCAGGATGTCGAGCACCTCGAAGTCGCTCGCGCCCAGACCGTACGGATGCAGCACCCGGTCGATCTCGCACATCGTGCGCGCGTGCACCGACAGGATGTCCCGCCAGCGCTCCTCGAGCCGGATCTCGGCCGTCTTGACTGCCATACCCGCACGGTAACACCGATTCAGCCAATTGTTGAGTGTGCAACTAGTGCGGGTGCAAGTTGCCTCGGGCGACTCAGGCGGCCGGGTCCTGGAGCAGCCCGACGAGGTTGCCGTCGGCGTCCTTCACCGAGGCGATCAGCCTGCCACCGCCGACGTCCTTCGCGTCCTCCAGCAGCTCGGCACCCGCTTCCAGCAGAGCGGCCAGCCGGTCCCGGAGGTCGGTGACGTGCCAGTAGGGGACCGGCCCGGTCATGCCCTTGGCGTGCCCGTTC
>NZ_JBFAIR010000204.1:0-1006 GCF_040654815.1 Streptomyces sp. NPDC050619
CCGGCGGCCGTCTCGACATGGACCACGGTGGCCTGCAGCGCCGGGGCGAGGTCGTCGCCGTCCGCGGAGCCCTGTGCGGCCGTCTGCAGGGTGGTCAAGTCGGACTCGGCGTCCAGCGCGGCCAGCAACAGCAGCTTTCGGGTCGGTGCGGGCAGCTTTCGATGGCGGCGGCGAAGGTCTCCTCCAGCCGCCCGGAAAGAGGCAGGAAGGCGGGCAGTGGGTCCTGGCCGAAGCGCTGTCGGTCGGTCAGTGCCGTGGGCAACTCCACCAGTGCCAGCGGGTTACCGGCGGCTTCGGCGAGCAGCCGCCGCCGTACTGCAGGCGCCAGTCCCGGCCATCGGGCGTCCAGCAGCGTGGCCGCCGGCTGCTCGGCCAGCGGGCCGATCATGCGCTCATACAGCCGGATGTGGTGGACGAAGCCGTCCTCCCCGGTCCGGCTGGCGGCCAGGAAGGCGATGAGGGTGCCGTCGATACGGCGGGCGGCGAACCCCAGCGCGGTCGCGCTGGCGCGGTCGATCCACTGCACGTCGTCGGCGATCATCAGCAGCGGACGTTCGGCTGCGACGTCGCCGAGCAGGGCGAGCAGCGCCGTCGAGGCGACCAGCGGGTCCGGCGAGGGTTCCGCCGCGAGGTCGAGGACCTGCAGGAGGGCGTCGCGGTGGCGGCCGGCGAGCCGGTCGACATGCTCGCGCAGCGGGTAGAGCATCTGGTGCAGCGCCGAGAAGTTCCACTCGGCCTCGAACTCCACGCCGGAGGCCCGCAGTACTCGCATGCCAACGGCTGCGGCCCGCGCCGCGGCCGCATCCAGCAGCGCGCTCCTACCCACCCCCGGATCGCCGCGCAGCAACAGACCCGGGCCAACCCGGCCATCCCCCTCGAGCAGTGACTTGACCAGTTCCCACTCGGCCCTGCGCCCCACCAGATCGGCTACCGGCCGCGATCCCACCGGCTCGGTCACCGCGCGAGCATCAATCTCGTGTTCACGAACAAGAATCGTGCGACGGCG